>CANREG010000027.1 GCA_947629565.1 uncultured Lachnospiraceae bacterium | reverse complement strand
AATTCCGGTGAATATGAGAAAATCTATATTATGATTGCCGATGCGCAGGCACTTACCGACAATGCGGATAACCCGGACAAGGTGCGGGAGAATATCATTGAGGTGGCGCTAGATTATCTGGCCTGCGGCATTGACCCGGCAAAATCCACGATTTTAATCCAGTCCCAGATTCCACAGCTTACGGAACTGACCTTTTATTATATGAATCTGGTTACGGTGTCCCGATTGCAGAGAAATCCGACGGTTAAGACAGAGATTAAGATGCGTAATTTTGAGACCAGTATTCCTGTTGGCTTTTTTACCTATCCCATCAGCCAGGCGGCGGATATCACGGCATTTCAGGCGACCACCGTTCCTGTCGGAGAGGACCAGATGCCGATGCTAGAACAGACCAAGGAGATTGTCCACAAATTTAATACCGTGTATGGAGAGGCACTGACTGATCCGGACATTCTGCTGCCGGACAACGAAGCCTGCAAGCGGCTGCCGGGCATTGACGGCAAGGCCAAGATGAGCAAGTCCTTAGGCAACTGCATTTATCTTTCCGAAGAGCCGGAGGAGATAAAGAAAAAAGTGATGAGCATGTATACGGACCCGGACCACATTAAGATTACAGATCCGGGTAAGTTAGAGGGCAATACGGTGTTCACTTATTTAGATGCATTCTGCAGGACGGAACATTTTGAGCGCTATCTTCCGGAGTATGCGAATCTGGATGAGCTAAAGGCCCATTATACCAGAGGCGGTCTTGGAGATGTGAAGGTAAAGAAGTTCCTAAACAGCGTAATCCAGGAGGAATTAGAGCCTATCCGCAACAGAAGGCGCGAATATGAGAAGGATATCGCCTATGTCTATGAGATTCTGAAAAAGGGAAGCGAGGCGGCAAGGCAGGTGGCGGAAAAGACGTTAGACGCCGTGAAGAACGCCATGCGGATTAACTATTTTGAAGACGAAGAGCTGATTCAAAAGCATATCGAGAAATATAAAAGCAGTGCAGATTAGAAGGTAATAAGCTACGCCGGAGACAACAGGGCGCTTAAGACGGAAGATCCCGATAAGGAATGGAGATTACAGAGTATGGAAAAGTTACTACACACGCCGGAGGGTGTAAGGGACATTTACGGCAATGAATGTAAGAAAAAACGCAAGGTTTTGGAAAAGATGAATGACGTCCTTGCCCTTCATGGATACAACGAAATACAGACGCCTACTTTTGAATTTTTTGATATCTTTAATCAGGACAAAGGCTCGGCGGCGTCTAATGAGATGTATAAGTTTTTTGACCGGGAGAATAATACTTTGGTTTTAAGGCCGGATATTACGCCCAGCATTGCAAGATGCGCAGTGAAGTATTACGAAGATGAGGATTTGCCGATCCGCCTTTGCTATGAGGGGAATACCTTTTTTAACACCCATAACCATCAGGGCAAGTTAAATGAGATGACGCAGCTTGGCGCGGAACTCATTAATGACGCGTCTTCCGCGGCGGATGCAGAAGTTATTGCCACGGTGATTGACTGTTTCTTAGCTATAGGGATGAAGGATTTTCAGATTGAGATTGGCGAGGTGGATTTCTTCAAGGGAATTATTAAGGAGGCAGGCATTGATGAAAAGACTGCCGGAGAACTGCACCGGCTGATTCATAACCGGAATTTCTTTGGCGTGGAATCCCTGATTCGGGACTTGGATTTGGAGGAGGATGTCAAGAATGTGCTCTTGTCCTTTGACCAGTTGTTTGGCGGAAGAAATATGCTGAATAATGCCAGGAAGCTGGTGAAGAATCCTGTATCCTTAGAGGCTATCCGGAGACTGGAAAAGGTATCTAAGGTATTGTCTTATTCCGGCTATGAGCAGTATATCAGCTTTGACTTTTCCCTGCTCAGCCGCTATGAATATTATTCAGGCATCATTTTCCGGGGCTATACCTACGGAACCGGTGATGCAGTGGTAAAGGGCGGGCGTTATGACAATCTTTTGGCCCAGTATGGAAAGCCGTCCCCGGCCATCGGGTTTGCGTTTTACATCGATGATTTGATGACTGCCATTTCCAGACAGAGGATTATTATTAACATTGATAATTCCGACAGCATTATCCTGTACGATATCGACCAGCAGAAGGCGGCGGTGCAGCTTGCCAACCTGTTAAGAAAGTCGGGGCGCAGGGTGGAATTAATTCGGAAATCCAAGCGGAAAGAGGTTGAGGATTACGCCCAGTACGGAAGGAAACACCATTTCTCCGGAATGTTTTATTTGATTAGCAATACAGAGGTTAAAATCTATGACTTTGTGGCGGACGTGGTAGGACAGGCTTTGGTGGAGGACATTACATACTGCTAAGCTGCCATTTGATAGATGCGGTTTTCCAATAACCAATTATGGAATTGAGAGAGGATGACAATGAGATATATTACATTTGCGCTGGCAAAGGGCAGGCTTGCCAGAACGACGCTTAGCTATTTAGAACAAATCGGGATTACCTGCGAGGAGATGAAAGATCCCGATACACGAAAGTTAATATTTACCAATGAGAAGCTGAAGCTGCGGTTCTTTCTCGCCAAGGCGGGAGATGTGCCTACCTATGTGGAATACGGCGCGGCGGATATCGGCGTGGTGGGAAAGGATACTCTGTTAGAGGAAGGCAGGGACAACATATATGAGATGTTAGATTTAGGCTTTGGCAAGTGCAGAATGTGCGTCTGCGGACCGGCAGAAGCGAGAGATATCCTACAGCGGAATGAGATTATCCGGGTAGCCAGCAAATATCCCAACATTGCCAAGAATTATTTTCAGACCAAAAAGAACCAGACAGTAGAGATTATCAAGTTAAACGGTTCCGTGGAGTTGGCGCCGATCGTGGATTTGTCTGATGTAATCGTGGATATCGTGGAGACGGGAACCACCCTTAAGGAGAACGGCTTAGAGGTGTTAGAGGAGATTTGCCCCTTATCCTGCCGTATGGTGGTGAATAAGGTCAGCCTGAAAATGGAGCAGGACCGGATATTAAATATCGTCAAAGAGTTAAAGACGCTGCTTTATGAGCAGTAATTTGCAAAAAGGAGAACAGAGAATGCGGATTGTAAAGCTTACGCAGGAGACAAAACAGAATTTATTAAATGATTTATTAAAGAGAAGTCCCAATAATTATACGGAATACGCGGATACGGTTCAGGAGATTGTAGACAATGTAAGGGCAAACGGGGACCAGGCGTTATTTGAATACACAAAGAAATTTGATAAAGCGGAGATTACCGCCGGCAATATTCAGGTGACAAAGAAAGAGATTGAAGAAGCCTATCAGGAGGTGGACGGACATTTATTGGAGGTCATCAGGAAGGCGCTTGTCAATATCCGTACCTATCATGAGAAACAGAAACAGTTTAGCTGGTTTGATACCACTGAGACGGGTACGATGTTAGGGCAGAAGGTAACTCCCCTGCAGGCAGTAGGCGTATATGTGCCGGGAGGCAAGGCGGTTTATCCCTCCTCTGTACTGATGAATATTGTGCCGGCGAAGGTGGCCGGAGTGAAAAAGGTGATTATGACAACTCCCTGCGATGCGGCGGGCAAGGTCTATGCCACAACCTTAGTGGCTGCCAACGAGGCGGGAGTAGACGCAATCTACAAGGCAGGCGGGGCTCAGGCCATTGCGGCCCTTGCCTTTGGCACCCAGTCGGTTCCCAAAGTAGACAAAATCGTGGGACCGGGCAATATTTTTGTGGCGCTGGCAAAGCGCGCGGTATACGGATATGTCAGCATTGACTCCATTGCAGGACCGTCAGAGATTTTAGTGCTTGCAGACGAGACCGCCAATCCCCGGTATGTGGCGGCAGATTTATTGTCCCAGGCAGAGCATGACGAGCTGGCCTCCGCTATTTTAGTTACGACATCAAAGGAACTGGCGCAGAAGGTGTCTGATGAGATTGCCGGCTTTTTAACGAAGCTAAGCCGCAGCGAGATTATTGAGAAGTCCCTTGACAATTACGGATATATCCTTGTGGCTGGCGATTTGGAGACCGCGATTGAGGCGGCTAACGACATTGCCAGCGAACATTTAGAGATTGTGACAAAGAATCCTTTTGAGGTTATGATGAAGATACAAAATGCAGGCGCAATCTTTATCGGAGAATACAGCTCCGAGCCTTTGGGCGATTATTTTGCGGGACCTAACCATGTCCTGCCAACCAACGGAACCGCCAAATTCTTCTCTCCTTTGAGCGTGGATGATTTTGTAAAAAAGTCAAGCATTATTTATTACTCAAAGGAAGCCTTAGAGCCGGTTCATCAGGATATTATTGATTTTGCTGCAAGCGAGCAGCTTACCGCCCACGCCAATTCCATTCAGGTGCGGTTTGAAAAGTAAAAAGCATAGGAGGCGGCAGCATGGAAGAAAAAATGCAGTTTGCGGTGTTGATTGACGCGGAAAATGTCAGCGCCAAATATGCGCCGATTATCTTTGAAGAATTGGAAAAATACGGATTTGCTTCCTGTAGGAGAATTTACGGCAACTGGTCAAAGGGCATAGGCTGGAAGGAGGAAACACTTCTTGAGTATTCTATTATTCCGATCCAGCAGTTTTCCTACACTGCGGGCAAGAACAGCACAGACATGGCCATGGTCATTGACGCCATGGATTTGCTGTATCAGAATAAGGTGGAGGGTTTCTGCCTTGTTACCAGTGACAGTGATTTTACCAGGCTTGCCATGCGGCTCCGGGAGGAGAACAAGTATGTCATCGGCATGGGAGAGTCCAAGACGCCCCCGGCCCTGACAAGAGCCTGTAACCGTTTTATCCATCTGAATTTAATCGGGGAGTCGGATAAGGAAAACAGCGGCCTTATGGCGAACAGCGTCCATGACGGCGGCGAACAGGATTATGTGACCAGTATTCAGGATTTGGAGAAATCCATACTCTCCATGATTAATGAATCCAGCAAGGGAAGGGTGGATTTAGGTGCCATTGGCAGAAGGCTTAGCGAGCGTTATCCGGATTTTGATGTGCGCAATTACGGTTATTCCAAATTAAGCGTATTAATCAGTGAGGAGATGCCGGGCTTTGATATCAGCCGGGAGAACAATCACTATTATGTAAAGAAGGGAGAGTCCTCCATTGAGATGAATGCGATCAAAGACGAGGTCGTTGCAATCATCAGGGGGAATAACGGAGTCATTGACAATCTCTCCATTATCAATGATAAGCTGAAGGAAGAACACAGGGGCTTTGACCTACACGATTATGGGTTCAGCCGGTTTTCCAGTTTCCTTCGCAGCATTCAGGGACTTTCCGTGGAGGAGAACCGGGTAAGGCTGAAAAAGAAAAAGTGATATATTAATTGAGGGGGAAAAATGAGTTTACAATTAAAAGGAAATGAAAGCAATCCTACAACAAATTCAGCTGTGAATGGCAATCATCAGGAGGAATTGAATCCATGGGATTCACCTAATTCCATGTTTCAGGAAGATGAGCCCTTTCAGGTAAGCCGGATACAAAATTCTATGACAGCTACTATACAGGGAGAAGAAAAGCAGGGAAATCCGATTGTAAGTACGATAGTTAAAATTGTTATGGCATTAGTAGTCTGCGCAGCGTTATTTTTAGGCGGGAAGGCAATCGTTTCCGTTGTAATGCCAGAAGGGAAAGATATTACCGGACTTTTGAAAAAAAATGCTGATGCGATTGCCTCGGAGTTAGGTGTCACATTTATTGATAATAGCGAATGGGTACCTCAGATACACCAATATTCCACAGGAACAGTTACGGTGAAGGCAGCAGATGGTATAGGGATTGTATATATTGATGGAAAACAGGCTGGTGTGCATATACGGGATAAAGCTTATACCATATATGGTATTCAAATTGGAGAGGGAGAAAAGAAAGCCCATGACAATACAAGCTACCCATTTGATAATTTTTTATCCATTTTAAATGATATGGCAGAGGGAAAGACCACTACTTATTTTTATTATAATGAAACACAAAATGATTGTATTGCGCTTACCGTAAATGATACAACGAATCGAATTGTTGGTATGACATACTTTTATGATTATAATTTGGTTATGCAAACCATTGATAAGTTTTAATGTGGTATTTTATGGAATAATATGCTACAATATATATTTGTATAATATGAATGAAAATAAATGCGTTTCGCAAATATCTATAGTGAAAGTAATGTGAGGTGAGGAATATGGCAGAACGGATTGCTTATGTCGAGAGAAAGACAAATGAAACAGAGATTAAATTAGAGCTGCATTTAGATGGCAACGGCAAGACCAAGATTGACACGGGAATCGGTTTTTTTGACCATATGTTAAATTCCTTTGCCAGACATGGTTTTTTTGACTTGAAGCTTTTGGTAAAAGGCGATTTGTATGTGGATTCCCACCATACGATTGAGGACACGGGCATTGTACTCGGCGAAGCAATTAAGAAGGCGGTGGGGGATAAGAAGGGAATCAGGCGCTATGGACAGAGATTTCTTCCCATGGATGAAAGTCTGGTGCTTTGTGCCGTTGATTTATCCGGCAGACCTTATTTTTCCTATGATATGGATTTAACCGTTGACCAGGTGGGATACTTTGATACAGAGATGGTTCGGGAATTTTTCTATGCGGTTTCCTACAGCGCAGGAATGAACCTGCATTTAAAGCAGTTTTCCGGCAGCAATAACCATCACATTATCGAAGCGGCCTTTAAGGCGTTTGCCAAGGCGTTAGACGAGGCAACCCAGATAGATTCCCGGATGAAGGAGACAGTGCTGTCCACCAAGGGAACCCTGTAATGGCGGTTTTTAACCGGCGGCCGCAATTTTTTGCCGTAAGAGAATGAGGTTTTGGAGGAAAACGCTATGGAACGCCAGTCAGAAAATGAAGAATTAACTGCAAAATCTTTTGAAAGCACCATGGATTTTGATACTTTTCGCGTAGACGCCAACGGGTTGATTCCCTGTATTACGCAGGATTACAGAACCAAAGAGGTTCTGATGATGGCCTATATGAACCGGGAATCCTTTTATAAAACATTGGAAACCGGTTTTATGACTTACTATTCCAGAAGCCGGAATAAGCTCTGGAAAAAGGGAGAAGAAAGCGGCCATTTACAGTATGTGAAGGAACTTCGCATTGACTGCGACAAGGATACGATACTGGCGTTGGTGGCTCAGGTAGGGGCGGCGTGCCATACCGGAAACCCGAATTGTTTTTACCGAACCCTGACCAATCCGCAGGGCTAAGTAGTGATCAATAGATATTTTAAGTAATGGAGGATGTAAAAATGGAAGCATTAGCAGGTGAATTTTTAACGTATTTATTTAAGTTTGTGATTTTAGGCGCTGTTGCAGTGGCGGGAGTAATCCTTGGGGCAAAGTATAAGAAGAACAAACTTTCCAGACAGGCGGCTGAAGAAGCGGAGAATCAAAAGGAAGCGTAAGATAGCTGTCGGAAGGGAGATATGGTTGTGAAAAAATACGGTTTAAATGAGCTTAGAAAAATGTATCTTGATTTTTTTGAGAGCAAGGGACATCTTAAAATGAACAGTTTTTCCTTAGTTCCTCATAATGATAATTCTCTGCTGCTGATTAATGCAGGTATGGCGCCTTTGAAGCCATATTTTACGGGACAGGAGATTCCACCCTGTAAGCGGGTGACAACCTGCCAGAAGTGTATCCGCACCGGAGATATTGAAAATGTGGGAAAGACTGCCCGCCATGGTACTTTTTTTGAGATGCTGGGCAATTTTTCTTTTGGGGATTATTTTAAGAAGGAGGCCATTGCATGGTCTTGGGAGTTTTTGACAGAAGTGCTTGAGATGGACCCGGACAGGCTCTATCCTTCTGTGTATGTGGAGGATGACGAGGCTTTTGATATCTGGAATAAGGATATTGGCATTGCAAAGGAACGGATTTACCGTTTCGGCAAGGAGGATAATTTCTGGGAGCATGGCTCCGGTCCGTGCGGTCCCTGTTCGGAGATTTACTATGACCGGGGAGAAAAGTACGGCTGTGGCAAACCGGACTGCCAGGTGGGCTGTGACTGTGACCGCTACATTGAGATTTGGAACAATGTATTTACCCAGTTTGACAATGACGGCCACGGCAATTATACAGAGCTGGAGAATAAAAATATTGATACCGGTATGGGATTGGAGCGTCTGGCAACAGTGGTTCAGGATGTGGATTCCATTTTTGATGTGGATACCCTTGAAGCCCTGCGGAATAAAGTATGTGAGTTTGCGGGCGCAGTTTACCATGAAGACGCCAATAAGGATGTGTCGATTCGTCTGATTACAGATCATATCCGCTCTGCCACCTTTATGATTTCCGACGGTATTATGCCGTCTAACGAGGGCAGGGGTTATGTACTCCGCCGTTTAATCCGGCGGGCGGCAAGGCATGGCAGGCTTTTAGGCATTGAAGGCACTTTTCTTGCCGGACTGAGCGAGACGGTAATTGCCGGTTCAAAAGATGGATATCCGGAGTTGGAGGAGAAAAAAGAGTTCATTTTCCGGGTGCTGACACAGGAGGAGAACCAGTTTAATAAGACGATTGACCAGGGACTTGCCATTTTGTCCGATATGGAAGCCGGGCTTGTGGAAAAGAATGAAAAGACATTATCCGGTGCAGATGTATTTAAGCTTTACGATACGTTTGGCTTCCC
The DNA here is from genome assembly GCA_947629565.1 of uncultured Lachnospiraceae bacterium. Taxonomy (GTDB): domain Bacteria; phylum Bacillota; class Clostridia; order Lachnospirales; family Lachnospiraceae; genus CAG-590. The sequence continues at coordinate 26,970 of CANREG010000027.1, read as the reverse complement.
TGTGGATTTGACGAAGGAGATTTTAGAGGAAAAGGGCTTAGGTTATGATGAGGCCGGATTTACGGCCTGTATGGAGGAACAGCGGGTAAAAGCCCGTACAGCCAGAAAGACCACCAATTATATGGGCGCGGATGCAACAGTCTATGACGACATCGATCCGGCAATCACGACGGAATTTGTGGGCTATGATACGGATCACTGCACTTCGGAGATTACTGTCCTCACAACAGCGGAAGCGATTGTGGAAGCGGTGGCGGAAGGAGACGAGGCAACTTTATTTGTGAAGGAAACCCCATTTTATGCCACCATGGGCGGCCAGCAGGGCGATACCGGCGTCATTACCACCAAGGATGCAGAGTTTGTGGTAAAGGATACCATTAAGCTTACCGGCGGCAAATACGGTCATGTGGGCGTTGTGACTAAGGGAATGTTTAAGACCGGCGACAGCGTGAACCTCCAGATTGATACGGAGGAAAGGGCGGATACCTGTAAGAACCACAGCGCAACCCACCTGTTACAGAAAGCGTTAAAGCTGGTTCTCGGCAACCATGTGGAGCAGAAGGGCTCCCTTGTCACGCCGAACCGGCTGCGGTTTGATTTTTCGCATTTTTCCCCGATGACCGAGGAAGAACTGTCTAAGGTAGAGAAGTTAGTTAATGAGCAGATTATGGCGGCGCTGCCGGTTAAGATTGAGGAGATGCCGATTGAAGAAGCCAAGAAAACCGGCGCCATGGCTTTGTTTGGCGAGAAATATGGCGATGTTGTCCGGGTAGTCAGCATGTCGGATTTCTCTATCGAGCTATGCGGCGGTACCCATGTCAAGAATACGGGCGTGATTTCTGCGTTTAAGATTATTTCCGAGACTGGAATTGCCAGCGGCGTAAGGCGTATTGAGGCATTGACCGGTGACGGCGTATTTGCCTACTATCGGGATATCGAGAACCGGTTAAAGGAGGCGGCGGGACTTTTAAAGGCTTCGCCGGAGCAGCTTGTCGATAAGATTACCCACACTTTAGCGCAGCTTAAGGAGCTTTCCTCAGAAAATGAATCCCTGAAGGCTAAGCTGGCCAATGAGGCGCTAGGTGACGTGTCCTCTGATATGCAGGAGGTCAACGGATTCCATGTGATTGCTACGGACGTGGAAGGAGTGGATATGAACGGCTTAAGGGATTTAGGCGACCAGTTAAAGGAAAAGGTATCTGAAGGGATTGTGGTGATTGCTTCTGCCAATGGCGGAAAAGTAAACCTGATTGCCATGGCGACGGAAGGGGCGGTAAAGCAGGGCGCCCATGCGGGGAACCTGATTAAAGAGATTGCGCCGTTAGTCGGTGGCGGCGGTGGCGGACGGCCAAATATGGCGCAGGCCGGCGGCAAGAATCCTGCCGGAATCAAAGACGCCATTGCAAAGGCAAAAGAGGTGGCGGCAGCCCAGTTGGGATAAACCGGTTTGGAAGGAATATCCTGAAACACACCTTAATAAAATAGGACTTTGCCCCGAAAATTGCGAAGGAAATCAGCAAAATACCTATTGACGAATTGGAATTTTATGCTATAATCTTATTTGTGTTTTAAATAACCCAAGGTTGTATGGTAGACACAATATGCAACTGAAGGGAGGTCGGGTGAGAGAATGTCAAATGTTGTAGTAAAAGAGAACGAGACTTTGGACAGCGCTCTTCGCCGTTTCAAGAGAAACTGTGCGAAGGCTGGTATTCAGCAGGAGATTCGTAAGAGAGAGCATTACGAAAAACCAAGTGTAAGACGTAAGAAGAAGTCAGAGGCAGCAAGAAAAAGAAAATTCAAATAATATGTATTTTAAGGGTTATTGCCGGTCGGGCAATAACCCTTTTTCCATGTCTGCATATCCAAGGATGAATCCACATATACTGAATAGAGAGTTTATAGGCAGGTGTATTAGTTGGAATTACCGGGAGATGTGCTGTATGGAGATGTGCTTTTGCGGCTTTCCGGAAACCGGGAGGCTTTGATTGAAAACTATAGAGGGATTTTGTTATATACTTCCGAGGAGGTTGTGATTGCCTGTAAAAAGATTACCCTGCGGATATACGGCTGCGGGCTGCATATCCAGTATTTTTCAGGTACGGACATGAAGGTAACCGGCACCATTAACACAATAAGTTATTTATCGGATGGAGAGGTATGCTGTTAATTTTATTGCGTTATATTTTTGGATATGTAAAAGCGGAGGTATACGGTTTTGCCCCGGAGCGTTTGATGAACCTGATTATCCGCAATGAGCTGGTAGTCTGGGATGTGGAGGGAACCGAGCAGGGGTACATTTTTTATACCGGCAGGAAGAATTTGATGAAGATGAAGCCCTTTCTTCAAAAAACCAATATGAAGATAAAGATACTGGAGAAATGCGGACTTCCTTATTTTTTACAGAAGAATAAAAAAAGAGCCGCATTTCTTGCCGGATTTCTCATTTTCTGCGCCATGGTATACGCTCTTTCCCTGTTTATCTGGGAGGTTAAGGTGACCGGAGAGGACAAATTGGTTGCGGATAATATCCTAAAAGTTATTGAAAAGCAGTATGTTCCGCTAGGCACTATCAAATCAAAGGTGGACTGCGCAAAGTTAGAGGAAGAGCTGCGGCAGGAGTTTGACGAGATTTCCTGGATTAGCTGTGAGTTAAAAGGGACGGTGCTCACCGTATATTTAGAGGAGGGAATGCCGCCCAAAATGATTGAAAATTCAGAGGTGACCGGGGATTTGGTTGCCATGGAGGACGCCAGTATTACCAAGATGATTACCAGGCAGGGAACGCCGGTGGCAAAGGTAAAGGACCAGGTAAAAAAGGGAGATATCTTAATTTCCGGGACCATTTACATATATGATGACAACAATGAGATTATGGAGACCAGTTATGTGGCGGCAGACGGGGATATCTACGGAACCACCACGGAAAATTATGCGGACTATGTGGAGCTTACCCATTATGAAAAGGAATATCAGGGAAAGCCGAAGGAGCATATTACTTTTTATTTTATGGATTACTGTTTTACTCCGTATATCCCAAAAATGGGAACGGAACAGTACGACAGCTACACCCAGATACATAAGGCAAAATTATTTAAGGATTTCTATCTTCCCTTTGGCTACAAGTCGGTAAAGCGGACGGCTTATACCTTAAAGAAAAGCGACTATACGGAGCAGGAGGCCAAAAAGCTCTTAGAGCAGCGCCTTCAGAAAAAAATAAAGGCCTTGGAAGAAAAGGGGGTAGAAATTGTTCAAAATAATGTTAAAATAATAAAGAGTGATGGAAAACTGACAGCCCAGGGAACCATCGTTAAAAATGAACCGATTGCAGCATTGCAGAAGTCCTCTGTGGGACTTCCTGCCGAAAAAGAGAAGGAGTGATGACCGGCGGATGCTCTGCTGCAGACAGATAGGAGATTTGAATGAACTTATTTGAAAAGAGCATTACCATTCCGGCAGACTGCGTTGCCAATGTATTTGGAGAATTCGACTGCCATATCAAACGCATAGAAAAAACGATGGGCGTTACCATGATTATGCGGGAAGAACAGCTTAAGATTATGGGGCTTAAATCATCTGTGGAAAAGACCATAGAGGTGATTGAATCTTTGGTTTCCTTGGCCGGGCGGGGAAATCAGATTACCGAACAGAATGTAAATTACGCCCTTTCCCTTTCAGCGGAGCATAGGACGGACGAGGTAGTGGAGCTTGACCGGGATGTGGTATGCCATACTGTCGGGGGGAAGCCGGTGAAGGCCAAGACACTTGGGCAGAAGCAATACTTAGACGCCATTGACAATAATATGGTGGTCTTTGGTGTGGGCCCTGCGGGAACCGGCAAGACTTATCTTGCCATGGCAAAAGCGATAACGGCTTTCAAAAATGATGAGATTAACCGGATTATTCTGACAAGACCTGCCATCGAGGCGGGAGAAAAGCTGGGATTTTTGCCGGGGGATTTACAGAGCAAGGTGGACCCGTACCTCCGTCCTTTATATGATGCCCTGTATGAGATTATGGGAGCGGACAGTTTTTTGAAAAATATGGAAAAGGGACTGATTGAGGTGGCTCCCTTAGCCTATATGAGAGGGCGGACTTTGGACAACGCCTTTATTGTGTTAGATGAGGCGCAGAATACAACGCCGGCCCAGATGAAGATGTTTTTAACCCGTATCGGTTTTGGTTCTAAAGCCATTGTTACCGGCGATTTGTCCCAGAAGGATATTCCGAAGGATGCGGTAAGCGGTTTAGATGTTGCCCTTAAGGTATTAAAGCGGGTGGAGGGAATTAAGGTATGCCATCTCACCAATCAGGATGTAGTGAGACATCCTTTAGTCCAGCGGATTGTAGCGGCCTATGATGAATATGAGACAAAACAGAAAAAAAAGGGTCCCCATTCATAAATGTTGTGCTTATGGCTTGATTTAATTGTATATATAGTATATAATGAATGAGCTATGACAATATTATTAGAGAATGAAACAGATATGGATATCGGAATTGAATACGAACCCATAGCTCGTCAGGTTATCACGGCGGTACTTGATTACATTCAGTGCCCCTATGAGTGCGAGGTCAATATCCTGTTGACAGATAACGCAGGAATCCAGGAGCTGAACAGCCGTATGCGGGGAATTGACGCCCCGACGGACGTGCTTTCTTTTCCTGTTGTGGAGTTTGTAAGGGCGGGCGATTTTTCCCTTGTGGAACAGGAACCGGCCTCATATTTTAATGTAAATTCCGGTGAGCTGCTGCTTGGCGATATCATGATTTCTTTGGACAGGCTTATCGAACAAGCCCGGCAATATCATCATAGCGTGAGGAGGGAATATGCTTTTCTGATTGCCCACAGTATGCTGCACTTATCCGGTTACGACCATGTGGATGAGGAGGAACGGATGGAGATGGAGCAGATGCAGGAGGACATTTTGCAAAGTATAGGCTATACACGAGATATCATTTAAGGATAAGGAGAACAGAATGAAAAAGAGATTATTATTACTGACGACGTTACTTGTTGCGGCTATGGGGCTGTCTGCCTGTGGCAAAAAGGAGGAAGAGCCGGCAACGACAGAGGAAGTAACCACAACAGAGGCAACTACTGAAGATGCTCATGCAGGACTGAATTACAATGAGCTGACTGGCGAATGGTCTGCGGATTATGTAAGCAAGCGTCCCGTGGCAGTTATGATTAACAATTTAAAGGAGGCCCTGCCTTCTTCCGGTACCAAAAAAGCGGATATTATCTATGAGTGTATGGTAGAGGGAGGCATTACCCGTATCATGCCAATTTTTTCCAGCTATGAGGACATTGAAAAGTTAGGTTCTGTCCGAAGCGCCAGACATTATTATATCAACATTGCCAATGAGTATGATGCTATATATGTGCATTATGGACAGTCCAAGCCGGCGAAAGAGGTGTTGGATAACCATGCTATCGATAATATCAATGGTATGACGTATGATGCAGGATTTTACAGAGACAGCGCCAGAGTGGCTCCGCACAACGCCTATACGACAGGCGAGCGGATTAAGCAGGGAATTGAGGATATGAAGTATTCCGCTGATTATGAAGAGGCAACGCATCAGCAGGTATTATCCTTTAACGAGGAGGACACGGACCTTGCAGAAGGGGACGCTGCGAATACCATTCATGTGAACTTCAGCAGTTACTCTAAGCCGTATTTTATCTATAATCCGGATACAAAGCTGTATGACCGCTATGAGTATGATAATCCGCAGGTGGATGACCAGGCGGAGGAATCGGATAATATTTTGACTTTCAAAAATGTCATTATCCAGATTTCAACTTATGAATGTATCAACCCGAAAAACGATTTGCAGGAATTGACGCAGGTTGGCGAGGGAGAAGGATATTACTGTACCAATGGTAAATACATTCCGATTACCTGGAAAAAGAGTTCTAAGAATTCCAAGACCGAATATATGACGGCCGACGGACAGCCGCTTTTGCTGAATCCGGGCAAGACATGGGTTTCCATTATTGGAAGCGGTTCAGACGCAGGCGTTTCATTTGAATAATATCAAAAGCGAAGGGGCTATATTTTATAGTCCCTTTCTTGTTAAGGGGGACTAAGATGTCAAAGGAAGAGTTAATGCAGGCAGCAAAGGAAGCCTGCCAGCATGCCTATGCGCCCTATTCCGATTTTAAGGTGGGGGCAGCGCTGCTTGCCCGAAACGGCAGTATTTATCTTGGCTGTAATATTGAGAATGCTTCTTATGGCGCCACCAACTGCGCGGAGCGCACAGCCATATTCAAGGCCGTATCCGAGGGCGAGCGGGAATTTACTTGTCTGGCAGTGGCGGCGGCAGACGGTTCCACAGCACATCCATGCGGAATCTGCCTGCAGGTAATCCACGAATTTATGCCGGAGGGACAGGTTATTTTAGAGGAAAACGGTAAGATTGCCGAATATGCGGTAAAAGACCTTCTCCCGCATGGATTTTCGCTGTAGCTTTACGATGGGAAAGCATTTTTTGCGGCCTTTGTAAGAAATTTTTCATCATTTCCGGGGCAGAGGTTATGGTTTGTTTTGCATAGTTTTCAGGTTCTTTGTTCATACTTTTCTTATAAAGATTTACAGGAGGAGAGCATATGAAACGAAACCTGATATTTGCGGCTGCCGCCCTGCTCATCGGCGTTATGGCCGGCGCTTTTGTATATTTCAGCGGATTTTTTTATCCCAAGCAGTATGTGAAGGATGAAAGCGGCGAATATGTCAATGTGACAACGCCGAAAGCAGATACGTTTCCTGTCACGAAGGATACGGTATTTGAGATTGAATATTATTATCCGGAGGAGAAACGGACGCTTACGGAACAGGTAGACGACATTCCCGCATTGTTAGGCTGCGGCAGGCAGGGTGTGGAGCATTACTTAAAGGAATACATGGAGCATCTTTCCCATGAGGAAAAGGAGCAGGGGTTAACCTCCTATGAATTGGTGTCTTACAGCGGCAATACAATCTGTCTTCGCAAAACCTTCCGCAAGCCGGAATACAACGGGTATCTCGCCCAGTCCTTTAACGGAACCATTGTCATTTTAAATGGAGACGGAAAGACGGTTTTTGAGTATACCCAGATTCCAATCAGCAATTTGCCGGAGGAGTTGCAGGAAAAGGTAATCGTGGGGTATCGTTTGGAAAACGAGGAAGATTTATACAGCTTTTTGGAAAACTATTCCAGTTAAATGCAGGCTTTGTTGTGTATTACGGCAATCGGCCAGGCAAATTTATAATATGGCAATCGCTTAAGCAGACACAGGGAAAAGTAAAATTGCCGGCAGGCGTTACGGGGAGAAAAAATTGTACGATTTAATCATTGTGGGAGCCGGAGCCGCAGGATTGGCGGCGGCTTACAGGGCTTCGCAGAAGGGAAAACTGAATATATTGGTGCTTGAAAAGGAGAGACTGCCGGGACGGAAGTTAAGCGCCGCCGGAAATGGACGCTGTAACCTGACTAACGGATATCTAAGCGCTGAGCGTTACCATTCCTTTAGCCAGGAGATTGTAAAGGAGTGGGTGGCCGGAAAATCCAGCCGGGATATCTTTGATTTTTTTGATGAACTGGGGATTCCCCTATATGAAACCAATGGATATTATTATCCCCTGTCCAATCAGGGCAGACAGGTGACGGAGCTTTTAGAACAGCGGTGCAGGGATGCAGGAGTACAGTTTTTGTATGAGCGAAAGGTCGAACAAATCCTGCCTTTGGAAAGCGGCGGTTATGAGATAAAGACCGCCGGAAACGACAGTTTTAGTCAGGCGGCGAATGTTATCGTAAGCACAGGCGGCCCGGCCTGTCCGGCTTTAGGCGGCAGCGATTTTGGAAACAGGCTGGCCGAGGAACTCAAACTTAAGGTTCATGCTTATTTTCCGGCTTTGAGTCCCATTTATGTAAAGGATACATATCTTAAGCTGGCAAAGGGCGTCCGGTTGGACGCATTCGTATCCCTTAAAAGCGTGACGGGGGAGACGATAAAGGAGAGAGGACAGGTGCAGTTTAATGAGGACTGCCTGTCAGGTATCGTCGTGATGAACCTTTCCTGTTATTACAACCGGTGGAGGCAGGCGGAAAGCCTTTATTTGGATACTCTTCCGGAGAAAAGCCGGGAGGAGGTAAAGGCGTATTATCTTAAGCAGCAGCGGCGGTTCCCGGAGGAAGCGGTATTTCAGCTTTTGTGCGGCATTTATCCAAAAGCGTTTGCCGGATATCTGCTAAAACGGCTGGACTGGAAGAAGGAGACGACACTGAAAAGTCTTGGGGACAAGCAATTAAACCGTCTGACCTCGGAGGTTAAAAAATTGACATTTTCCCCTTTCTATCGGGAGGATTATGGAAAAGCCCAGGTGACAGGCGGCGGAGTGGCGTTAGAGGAGATTTCCATAGATACTTTTGAGTGCAGGAAATACAAGGGACTGTTTTTCACCGGAGAAATGTTGGATATATACGGATGCTGCGGCGGCTATAACTTAAGTTTCGCCCTTTTGTCGGGAATCCGGGCGGCGGACACAGTGATTGGCAGAAGTGAGGGATGAGAACATGATAGAAATAAAGGAGATAAAGATACCGGTTACGGCAAAGGATAACCGGTTAGCACAGCAGATTGCAAGGCGGCTTCACTTAAAAGAGGCGCCGGAATACCGTATTTTAAGGCGTTCGATTGACGCCAGAAAAAAACCGGATATATATTATGTGTATACGGTGGGCGTGACGCTTTCCGGGGAAGAAGAAATTGTCGATAAACTTAACGATAAAAATATTATGTTAACTAACAGGGTTTCATATGAAATTCCCTCGCCGGGACAGATGGAAATGCAGCATCACCCGTTAGTAATCGGCGCAGGGCCAGCCGGGCTTTTTTGCGGTCTTTTACTGGCAAAACAGGGATATGTGCCGGTTATCGTGGAACGGGGACATTCTGTGACAGAGCGTGCCGCTCAGGTGGAGGCGTTTTTTGCAGGCCAACCCTTAGATACGGAGTGCAATGTACAGTTCGGAGAAGGCGGCGCAGGCGCTTTCAGCGACGGCAAGCTGAATACGCAGGTAAAAGACAAATCGGGAAGAATCCCTTATGTGTTGGAAACTTTTGTGCGGCATGGGGCGCCGGAGGAAATCCTCTATGATTACCGCCCGCATGTGGGAACGGACCGGCTCCTTAAGGTGGTGCAGGGACTACATGAGGAAATCGAGGCGGCAGGCGGCGTATTTTTGTTTGATACCAAGGCTGTGGATATCCGTATTGAAGATAACCGGGTTACAGCGGTTAAGCTGTCACACCGGGGCTTTGATACCTGGGTAAAGAGCAACCATGTAATCTTTGCCACAGGGCACAGCGCCAGAGATACGGTTTCCATGCTGTATGGCCATGATATTCCCATGCATGGCAAGGATTTTGCCATGGGTGTCAGGGTAGAGCATCCGGCAGCCTGGATTCAGCAGGCTATGTATGGAACCGGCGAGGCGGCCAAACTGCTTCCTCCGGCGTCCTATAAGCTTGCCTGTCAGACAAAGGAGGGCAGAGGCGTCTATTCCTTTTGTATGTGTCCCGGCGGCTATGTAATCAATGCTTCTTCGGAGGAGGGCGGCATTGCGGTCAACGGCATGAGCTACAGCGGACGGGACGGCGTCAATTCCAATTCGGCTATTGTCGTAACCGTAAAGCAGTCGGATTTTGGCTCGGATGATCCGTTGGCAGGCGTTGAAATGCAGCGGAAATTAGAGCGGGCGGCTTACCAGGCAGGGAAAGGAAAAGTGCCGGTACAGCGTTTTGCGGATTTTTGTAAAGGAATATCGACAAAAGCCTTTGGCGCTGTCACCCCACAGATAAAAGGAGAATACGCCATGGGAAATGTGGCGGAATGTTTGCCTGATTTTTTGCGGGATGCTATAATAGAGGGGATGCAGACCTTTGAGACAAGCATACCGGGTTTTTCCAATGAAGATGTGTTGGTTTCCGGCGTGGAAAGCCGCACTTCCTCTCCGGTCCGGATTGAACGGGACGAGGGGTATATGACTCGGATTGCCGGCATTTATCCCTGTGGGGAAGGGGCAGGCTATGCAGGGGGAATTTTGTCGGCGGCAGTAGACGGCATGAAGGTCGCAGAGGCGGTTATCCGCCGCTATCAGCCGAAAAAATAGCGAAAGGATTACGGATATGGACGAGAACAAGATTGCCCGGATTAACGAGCTTTATCACAAGTCCAAGGCGGAGGGGCTTACGGAGCAGGAAAAAGAGGAGCAGCAGACCTTACGGAGGGAATATATTGAGGCAATCCGGGGAAATATGCGCGCTACGTTAGATAATGTGAGCATCAAAAATCCTGACGGAACCATTACGCCGCTTAAAATCGTCAGACAGCGCAATACCAATACAAAATGACCGGATATCTAAGTGACGAGGAGAGAATATGACGGAAAAACAGATTCTTCGGAAACGGCTGCTTTCCCTGCGGGAAGCTCTGCCGGAAGAAGAGGTGGAAAGATTATCTGCGCAGATAGCAGGGCGGATTATAAAGCACCCTCTTTATCAGGAGTTTCATAATATCTGCATTTATCAGGCTTACCGCAATGAGGTTTCCTGTAAGCTCCTGATGGAAAAGGCGTTAAAGCAGGGGAAACACATTTTTACTCCTGTGACTAAGAAAGCAGATAACACCATAGAATTTTATCAGGTTACCGGCGATACAAAATGGAAGACGGGCGCCTATGGCATTATGGAGCCGGAGGATACCGGTTCGGAGAAGCTGTTAAGGGAACCGGCGCTCATTTTAATGCCGGGACTTGCCTTTGACCGGAAGCATCACCGCTTGGGCTATGGCGGGGGCTGTTATGACAAATATTTAGCGGTTCGCAGGGAGCATAAAACCATGGCGTTATGCTATGCGTTTCAGATAGTGGAGGAACTGCCCTTTGAGGCACACGATATTCTGCCGGATTATATTGTGACAGAGGCGGAAGTCTTGTGAGATAAGAGATTTTAGAAAGTAAATGTGGAAGGAGATACATAGTTATGGAATTAGAACAGATGGGGAAACTTGCCAAAGAGGCGTCAAGGAGCCTGATTACCCTGTCAAAACCGGCGAAAAATCAATGTCTGCTGACACTGGCAGATAATCTGGTTCAAAATACGGACAAGATTTTAACGGCAAACGCAAAGGATATAGAAAAGGGGGAGGCAAACCATATGCCGGAGTCGCTGCTTGACCGTCTGCGGCTTACCGGGGAGCGGATTGAGGGAATGGCAGAGGGTGTCCGCCAGGTGGCGGCTTTAGACGATCCTGTCGGCGAAGTGCTGTCCATGAAGGAGCGGCCAAATGGTCTTTTAGTAGGAAAGAAACGGGTTCCTTTAGGGGTTATCGGCATGATTTACGAGTCCCGGCCCAATGTGACAGTTGACGCTTTTTCCCTCTGCTTTAAGACCAGTAATGCGGTCATTTTAAGAGGCGGTTCGGATTCCATATATTCTAATATGGCGTTGGCGGATATCATAAAGAAATCCTTAGAGGAAAATAAGATTACGCCGGATGCAGTATTTTTACTTGAGGATACCAGCCGGGAGACTGCCACGAGGATGATGCAGTTAAACGGGTATATCGATGTGCTGATTCCAAGAGGCGGCGCAGGGCTGATTCGTTCTGTGGTGCAAAATGCCACCGTTCCGGTCATTGAGACGGGAACCGGAAACTGCCATGTGTATGTGGACGCTGCTGCGGATGTGGATATGGCTGTTGCCATTGTGAAGAATGCAAAGCTACAGCGCTTGGGAGTATGTAATGCCTGTGAATCTCTGGTGATTCATAAGGATATTGCCAATCAGGTTATGCCAAAGCTTTTATCCATGTTAAAAGAAAACGGATGCGAGGTCCGGGGAGACGAGCGGGTGCAAGCTTACAGCAGTGATGTGGCGGCTGCGACAACGGAGGATTACGCCACAGAATATCTGGATAAGATTATCTCTGCCAAAATGGTGGATTCCATTGACGAGGCCATTGCCCATATCAATGCCAATTCCACAGGCCATTCCGAGACGATTGTAACCAATGACTACCGCAACGCCCAGCGGTTTTTGAATGAGATTGATTCCGCCGCCGTCTATGTCAATGCCTCCACCCGTTTTACCGACGGTTTTGAGTTTGGCTTTGGCGCAGAAATCGGCATTAGTACCCAAAAGCTGCACGCGAGAGGCCCCATGGGGTTAGAGGCGCTGACTACCACCAAATATATCATTTATGGAAATGGACAGATTCGTCCGTAATAAAAGGCGTTTCGCCGGACGAGAGAGCAGATACCAATATGTAAGGAGAGTAGAATGGAGACAAAATTTACAGGAAGTAAAGATTATGTGGCAAGCGAGGAACTGATGGCGGCTGTGGATGTGGCTATCGCCCTGCAAAAGCCTTTGCTGATTAAGGGGGAGCCGGGAACGGGCAAGACAATGTTAGCGGAAGCAATCAGCCAGTCCATGGGAAAGGATTTATATATCTGGAATATTAAGTCCACCACTAAGGCCCAGGACGGACTTTATGTATATGACACCATACAGCGGCTTTATGATTCCCAGTTTGGGGAGGAGGGCGTGGACGATATCGCCCACTACATTAAGCTGGGAAAGCTGGGAGAGGCTTTCAGCGCAGATAAACAGGTTATTTTGCTGATTGATGAGATTGACAAGGCAGATTTGGAGTTTCCCAATGACCTTTTGTGGGAGCTTGACAAAATGGAATTTTATATCCATGAGACGAAGGAGACGATTAAGGCAAAGGAGCGGCCTATCGTAATCATTACCTCCAATGCGGAAAAGGAGCTGCCGGACGCCTTTCTCAGAAGATGCATTTTCCACTACATTACCTTTCCGGACAGGGAGCAGATGGCGGAGATTGTCCATGCCCATTTTGAAAATCTGGAAGAAAATGTGCTGAAAAATGCGCTGGACGCCTTTTACTGGCTTCGCTCTGTCCGGGATGTCCGCAAAAAACCGAGCACCTCAGAGCTGATTGACTGGATACGGGCGCTGACAATCAGCGGCATCGATACGGAACATTTAAAGGAGGAACTGCCGTTTTTAGGCGTACTGCTGAAAAAAGATGAGGATTTAGAGGCGGTAAAAAAGGCAAAGCTGTATTAGTGGCAGCGATATTGGTGGAATTTTGGGAGGAAACACAATATGTTTCTTGACTTTTTTTATACATTGAAGGCAAAGGGATTAGAGGTGTCCATGACAGAGTGGCTTACCCTGATGGAAGCGCTGGATAAGGGCCTTACCGGAGCGAATTTTTCACAATTTTATTATGTCAGCCGGATGATATTAGTAAAGTCCGAATCGGATTATGATAAATTTGACCTGGCCTTTATGGAGTTTTTTAAGGATATAAAGTCGGAGGACGAAGTACCGGGCGATGTGCTTGCGTGGCTTGACAAGGGCGAAAACATGGAGATTGATAAGCAGAACCGGGAAATGTATTCGTTTAACCAGCAGCGGAATGCCGACGAGGTAAAGCGGCTGTTCAGGGAACGGCTTTCCGAGCAGAAATCTGAGCATAACGGCGGCAATTACTGGATTGGAACTGCCGGTGGCTCCGCCTTTGGACATCATGGGCGGAATGTAGGCGGTATCCGGGTGGGAAGACAGGGCGGCATGCAGAGCGCCTTTCAGGTGTTAAATGACAGAAAGTACGAGGATTTCCGCAATGACAAGGTGTTAAATATGCGGCAGTATCAGGTGGCCTTCCGGCGGCTCAGACAGTATTCTTCCAGGATGGAGCTGCCAAAGACAGAGTTAGATATTGAGCAGACAATAGAAAAGACCTGTAATAACGGGGGCTATTTACAGTTGGAATTTGAGCGCCCCAGAAAAAATACGGTAAAGCTTCTTTTGTTGTTTGACTGCGGCGGCACGATGATTCCCTTTATGGAGCTTTGCAACGAGCTGTTTCAGGCTGTGTATAAGGCAAACCATTTTAAGGATGTAAAGACCTATTATTTTCATAACTGCATTTATTCCAAGGTATTCAAGACGCCGGAATGTGAGCCGGGGGATTGGGTGGACATGGATTATCTCTTTAAACATTATGACAAGGATTACAAGGTAATCATTGTAGGGGACGCCCAGATGGCGCCGGAGGAGCTTTTTGATGTAAACGGCAATTACCGGGGACCGAATGACGGACATTCCGGCTATGAGTGGTGCCAGCTTTTAACGACCAAATACAAGAAATGCGTGTGGATGAACCCCCGTTATCACAAGGAGCTCACCCGTATGCACTGGATGGAGTCGGAGGATGCGCTTTCCAAGCTGTTCCATATGTATACCCTGTCTGTGGACGGGCTTAAGGAAGCGATTACCTATCTGCTGAAGACCAAATAATTTTGAGACGGTAAAAATATACCGGTTATCCAAAAGATTTTACCAATACCCGAAATAACCGGCGGGATTGGCATGGAGGGAAAGAACATGCTGGAGCAGTTAATTTTGGAAATGATACAGTATAACAGTGGCGATCCCAAGCGGATTCAGCATTTTATCAAGGTGCATAGCTTTGCGGCTGCCATCGGCAGGTTGGAACAGTTAGACAGCGGCACGCAGTTTATTCTGGAAACGGCGGCCATTGTGCATGACATTGGCATTAAAGTATGTGAGGAAAAGTATGGTTCCTGTGAGGGAAAATTACAGGAGAAAGAGGGGCCTTTTCTGGCGGAGAAGATGTTGGCCGGGCTGGGATTTGACGAGAAGGTAATCCGGAGGGTGTGCTATCTGGTGGGACATCATCATACATATGATAACATAGACGGTCTGGATTATCAGATATTGGTGGAGGCGGATTTTCTGGTTAATCTGTATGAGGATAACTTATCAGGACAGGCGGTTTCGGCGGCCTATAAGCAAATCTTTCAGACGGACACCGGGCGAAAATTTTGTAGGGAGATGTTTGGAATCACAGGCTGACCTATAGGTAACGGTAGGAGTTTAATATGGAAACACAATACAACACAAATGAACAAGAGGCCGCAAGGCAGAAAGAGATTATGGAACGGCTTAAGGTGCGGATTGCCGCGCTGTCAGAAAGTCTGGGGCGTCCCCTTACCTATTGCAGCGTCTGTTTTGGCTGTCAGATGAACGCTAAGGACAGTGAAAAACTAGAGGGGATTTTGGAAACCATCGGTTATGTCCGCACAGAAAGCGAGGAGGCGGATTTCCTGATTATGAATACCTGTACGGTGAGGGAAAATGCCAATCTGCGGGTATACGGAAGGCTGGGACAGTTAAAAAAATACAAGAAGAAAAATCCCAATATGATGATTGCCCTGTGCGGCTGCATGATGCAGGAAAGCCTGGTGGTGGAAAAGATTAAGCAAAGCTACCGCCATGTGGACATTATCTTCGGTACCCATAATGTGTTCAAGTTAGCCGAACTGATTGAGCGGCGGCTGGATGCTAAGGGTATGGTTATTGACATCTGGGAGGGAACAGATGAGATTGTGGAGGATTTGCCCAGCGAGCGGAAATATCCCTTCAAATGCGGGGTAAACATTATGTTTGGCTGCAATAATTTTTGCAGCTATTGCATTGTTCCCTATGTGAGAGGGCGGGAGCGCTCCAGAAAGCCGGAGGATATCCTGGCAGAAATCCGGGCCTTAGTGGCTGACGGAGTGGTGGAGGTTATGCTTTTGGGCCAGAATGTCAATTCCTATGGAAAAAATCTGGAACACCCCATTTCCTTTGCCGAGCTGCTCAGACAGGTGGAACAAATCGAGGGCCTAAGGCGAATCCGGTTTATGACTTCGCACCCGAAGGATTTGTCTGACGAGCTGATTGCGGTTATGGCAGCTTCCACGAAAATCTGCCGGCATTTACATCTGCCGGTACAGTCGGGAAGCACGAAGGTGTTAAAGGATATGAACCGCCGCTATACGAAAGAGGATTATCTGAATCTGGTGTCCCGTATCAGGGCGGCTATGCCGGATATTTCCCTGACGACGGATATTATTGTGGGATTTCCGACGGAGACCGAGAAGGATTTTGAGGATACGCTGGATATTGTAAGGAAGGTGCGGTATGATTCCGCCTTTACCTTTATCTATTCCAAGCGCACCGGAACCCCGGCGGCAGCCATGGAGGCTGCGGCGGACGAGGAAACGGTTAAAAAGCGTTTTGACCGGCTGCTTTCGGAGGTACAGGAGATTGCAAAGGAGACCTGCGGCAGATATCAGGGGGAAACAGTCGAGGTGCTGGTGGAAGGCGTGGACGAACAGGACCACCGCCTGCTGACCGGAAGGCTTTCCAACAATCTGTTAGTACATTTTCCGGGGGAAAAGGAACTGATTGGAACCTTCCAGCAGGTAAAATTAACCGAAGCCAGAGGTTTTTATTATATTGGAGAGCGGAAATGAAGGAGCTGGAGAGAATACAGGAGATATGAACCTTTATCAAATTGCAGTCATTTATTATTTGGTTATCAATATTGCGGCAATGCTTATGTACGGCGCGGATAAATATAAGGCGGTCAGAAACCTGTATAGAACGCCGGAGAGAAGACTTTTGCTGATGGGCGCATTAGGGGGCGGAATCGGTTCCCTGATTGGCATGTATGGATTTCATCATAAGACGAAGAAACTAAAATTTAAGATACTTGTGCCGTTCTGGACGCTTATACATATAGCGCTTGTTGCTCTTTTTATTTTACAGTTATGATAGTCGGCAAAATCAGGGAGGTGTGGAATATGACATTTTCAATGGAATTTGGTATTTTATTTTTGGTGGCGCTTTTATGCTGTGCCATTGGATTTTATAAGTATGTGTATTTTATCTCAATTGGTTACGGATTGGCTATTTCCGGTCAGGGGATTGCCATGCTGATTCTGTTTCGGGACAGACTGAGTATTCCTGTGATAATCAGTTGTGTCATACTTACATTGTATGGTTTTCGTCTAAGCGGATTTTTGCTGTACCGGGAAATAAAGAGCAGCAGCTACCGCAAGCACATGACCACAGAGATTAAGGATGGCTCCGGAATGAAATTTGGTCTTAAATTTATGCTCTGGATTTTCTGCGGAATCCTGTATCTGTTTATGATAGCGCCGATTTTTTACCGCTATGGTAACGGCAATACAGGCTGTTCGGTTTCCTTTGTAATCGGTACGGCATTGATGGCGGGCGGGATTATTCTGGAGTCTTTGGCAGATCTTAGTAAAAGCCGGCAGAAAAAGGTTAATCCCAAGCGTTTTTGCGACAAGGGGCTGTTCCGGCTGGTGCGGTGCCCCAACTATTTGGGAGAGCTGATTTTGTGGACCGGCGTGCTGGTGGCAGGCATTACTTCCCTTGAATCGGTGGGACAATGGATTATTGTCCTGTTGGGATATGTTGGGATTGTGTTTGTTATGTTCAGCGGAGCCAGACGGCTTGAGGTGCGGCAGAACAAAAATTATGGTTCGGACCCGGAGTATCAGGAGTATGTGAAAACGGTTCCCATTATTCTGCCTTTTGTGCCTCTTTACAGCGTGGAGAAGTATAAGTTTTTGGTGTTGTAAGATAATGACATTATTGGGGGATATCCTATAATTTTAGTTTTAATCCGGTTGAACTTTCACCAGAGGAATTTTCCGGCTCCGGCTGTGTCGGTTTTGAGGCAGTCGGGGATGAATGTTGCTGCTCGTCCCATGTGTCGCTCTGAGCGTAGTCCCATGGATTGTGCTGCGCAGTTGGCATAGAATTGGTTTCCCCTATGATATCTTTTGCATAGTCGGGAATATTCCTTGGTTTTTTTGGTGCATTTGAGATAAAGGCATAGATTAACAACAGGGTGGAGCCAATTGCAAGTGCGTCAAAGATAATAGTAAGAATAAGCATGAATCCGTCGTTCGGTTTGCACCAGACAGTTTTTGGATCCTCCGGAAGATAATAACCTGTCACAACCTGTCCCTGTTTTCCGTCTGTTTGATTGAGAATCAAAGCGGCAGACACCTGTTCTCCGTTTTCATTTATGTAAGTACAGGAATAATTATTAGTGCCTTTGAGTTTATATTGTACATTCGATATGGTGGCATTTACCTGAATTCCCTCTTCCAGATATTTTTTATCCTGTTTCGGTGCGTTGAATGTAATTAAATAGGCTAATACCCAAAAAGCGATTACCCAAAAAGTATACTTAAACCAATCCATTTTCCATTTCTCCTTTTCAATGATTATGATTCTGCTTTTTCTTTATGAACAAATAAAATATCCACATGGGTGAATTGTTTATGTCCGCCGCCTTTATGGATATTGTCGGCTTGATCTCCCGGAGGAGTCACAGCGCTATTTTTTAAGATAAGATAGCGGATAACCAAAATTATTAAGAGGATAAGCGCCTCTAAGCTGGCATTTTGCAATAAGATATCAAACATGATGATTTCCTCCTTTATAGTTATATTGTGGAAGTTTTCTTGTGGATAACACGTTGTAATGTTTTAGTAAATCTCCAAAAGCAATGATTCCAAACAATGCACTGCAGCAAATTATGATATGCGATAAAATGCCTGTAATGGATAGCCAAAATGCAGCAAAGGTTCCTAAAAAGGATAAGACAGATAGAATATAGCCTGTCATTTTCCTTTTATTAACCGGAATTTGCAGCATTTGTTGTAGACCAATAAGCGATACACCGGCTCCGGCAGACAGCAGACAAAATGCAAACAGTATAAATATGATATTGTATCCGCCAAATTCTATATGAGATAAGCCAACTACCCAAAATAGAAAAATAGCCAGGGCAGAAAGACAACTGATAGTACAAGATAGTTTACTAATTGTATTTTCAGACTTTTGCTGCCGAAAGATTTGTCGCGATTTAGTGAGAGCTTCATAGGTGTCTTTTTGAGTGAAATCTTTTCCGAGATCATTGTACTGACTTGCCCGCTCCCATATCCACAATCGGTTGTTGGAATAAATAGACATGACAAGGATTGTGAACCAGGAAACAATATAATTTTGTGCCAGAGTGCCATACTTTGCAAAGAGAGGATACATTTCTCGATTCCCTACGATTCCAAGTATCCATTTGGTAAGCAGAAATACAGGCAGTGAAATAAGAAAGGAACCAATGAAATATCGGACAGGATTAATCGGCATATCCGCTGCGATTTTTCCCGTCAGGCCATTCATGGCAATGTAGGCAATCCGGTCTCCTTTCCGATAGGAAAGCAGCCAGACGGGAAGCATAACCATTTCAGCCTGCACACATTCTGTATGGAAATCAAATTGTTCAAAAGGATCATCGCCAAGGGAATAGTTTTTTAGTTGGGGATGCTGTTTTAAATTTTCGAGAGTTACCTTTTCAAATTCATTTACGGCATAGTTGTGGTAGATGTGTGGGTCAACATCAGCCATATCAGCATAAAAACCACTTATAAATGCGGGAGTAAATTTCTGAAATTTGTCCAAATCATAAGGTAAAAGCTGTTCGCTGATATCGTCCTCAAAAGCAGAAGACGCATCGTGAATAACGCCGTAATAATCGCAGTTTAAGTCTCCCGATACCTTGTATGTGTATTTCATTTTCCCGCGGAGCTCATCTTTGTATTGAACAGCCTGAAAAGAAACAGAGTCCCTTTGTTGGGCTTTGTATATCCAGAAAGGTATGTAAATTCCCCGAAAACTGTTAATAGCAGAGGAATCCTGTAATTCCTTTGGAATAAATTTTGCCTTTTTCAGATAATTTTCATAGATATTAACACATTGTTGTTTTGTAACACGAAATGGAACAATATAGAGAGGGCGAATTACTTTTTGCAACCGGCTGTGTAGTATGGTAGAAGCGCCGCAATAGCTACAAAATCCGGCGGCCTGAGTATCCATACTGTAGATTTGTGCATTACATTGGGGGCAGGTAAACACGGTTACTTCATAATCCTGATGTTCATCTGCATAACCTTTTTCCTTGTCAACCTGGTAGGGATCAATTAATGTAGAGCAATGAGAACACTTCATTTGTTGTGTTTGAATATCAAATTGAAGCTGACCGGCACAATTTGGACAGTCGTACATAATTCCCCTCCTTTGTATTTTTTTGTAGTATATCAAAAAACAGAAATTTTCGCAATCTTAAAAAGGCATGACTTGAAATAAGGTTGCGGAATAATAGGTTTTGAGATAGAATATAGGCATAATGATTACGAAAAAGGAGGAGGAACATGAGAAATTATGTTGACCGTTCTATTGAAGCGGAAAATGCGGGGAATATAAAACTATCAAGAAAGAAATTCAAGCAGATTCGAGATGAGATGATAAAGGTACCTTTCCTGCAAAGAATGTCATATAACAGACAGTATAGACGCATAAAAGAATATTTGATGTATGGAGATACACAGCCGGCGGTTGTAGTATCCGCCAGCCCCCTTATAATATCAGCTTACTCAGATGAAATGGATGCGGTATTGTTGCTATGTTTTCCCAGTGTATTGGTAACAACATATAATTTAAAAGTAGGGACAAGACTGGTTACCTCTAACATATATTTTACGGGTAATAAGGTTGTACGGGATATTATTGTAGGAGAAAATTATCAGGAACGGTATATTAATTTTATACCTATAGTACAGTTATTCCTTTCAGACCAGGAACGATTTGTGAGAGGGCGCACAGAATTGTTCAAAGAAGAATGGGACAGACTGAATTTTCTCACGGAGCAAAAAAGGAAAGAATATCCTAATATAAAAATGCGGGATGGATTTTTTTATCTGCAGAATTTTTAAGATAAACTGTATATCTTATGAAATCTGTCCGGAATAAAGCCGTACATAGATTAACAGGAGGCGTGAGGGAAAATGAAGATAGAATTTGTTGAAATCGAAACAGAAAATAAAGCGACCACTTATGAAGCCTTCATGAATGGAATCAAGGTGGGAGAATTGTTGATCGAGAAAGACTTTGAGCCGGATGATGGAACCATTATACTGCGGGATACGGAAAGAAAATTCAGATTGGGAGATATACACAGAACACCGGAGGGAGAAAAGCTCATAGAACATCATGTGCTGTATGAAGAATTTTATAAATATATGAAGACGCAGGGCTATGGAATGGCTGTGCAGATTTATTATTATGGAGAGGCAGAGGGGAAGGAGACGAATGGGTTAGGTCTCTACGATTATTATGACCGCTATTGGGACCGGTATGAGGTATATGCTCTTAAATTATAGGAAAGCGATAATTAAAAAATCCGTCGAGGTGATTGCAGAGGAATTAGAAGAGGATGACATCGAGTACATTCAGCACATCTGCGAGGTAGCGGAGAAATATGCGCCGGATTATGATGCCGACAGGATTTACGGGGACTTGTATCCGGAAAATGAAACGGTCTGAAATACGAATAAGAATATAATTCCGGCTTGTTGTGCGCCCGATAGGGCGCACAACAAGCCGGAACTGTTTCATACAGAAGGTGATATCGGCAAGTGACGGTACGCTGTTATCAGGTAAGCTCTGCAATCTTGCTCACGCCCACATAAATCTGGGAAATCTTATACCATGTAGGATAGTCTACAATTCCGGTTGCAGGCAGGTTAAAGATGGACTGGAACTGTCGGACAGCGGCCTGCGTCGCATTTCCGTATATGCCGTCAACGGCAATGGTGGGAATGGAGGGATAATTTTTGGCAATCCGGTTTAACTGTTCCTGAATCATACGCACCTTGTCGCCTGTGGAGCCGTTGGATAAGTCGTATCCTGGCCAGGAGGAAGGGATACCGGAGATTTGTTCGGCTTCATTGATATACATATCGTCACCGTAATAGTTCCGTATAATTTCAATGGCGGTGTACCCCTGGTCGCCTAAATATTTGGAACCCCACTGGCTCATCCAGTTCGGACAGGTAACGCGTTTGCCGTCGCAGTATTGGGTGAGAATGGGTTGCGCCACATTGGGGCGGGACAGATAGTTGGCAAATATCCGGTCAACGATCTGGGAAATGTTTTCATACACCGTTTTCTGATATATCCATTTATGGTCAAAGGCTGTGGAGCTGGTTATGGTAAAGTCATAGCCCTTGCCCCGGTACCACTCTGTATATACCCGGTTTAAGGTAAAGGAGATAATGGCAAGGATATTGGCGATAAGAGTTTCTTCCGGCCAGGTGGCGTATATCTCGCAGGAGGCTACATTCTTGATATAGTCTTTATACGGGATATAATAATCCGTGGCTGTGGTGTCCGTAGGGGCGCCGTCGTGAACCACAATATATTCCGGAACCACAACCTTGCTCAATACAATCTCGCCGCTTTCCGTTACGGGCTTAATCTCTGCCTCGGCAATCTTCGGGGGATAGTATTCCCACAGGGTATGGCCGCCGATAATGGTAGGATTGTAGTTATCATTGCTTGTGGCGCTGGGATTCATGCGGATATTCTGCAGCCCCAGTTCTCCGGAAAGAATCTGCACGCCGGTAATAATCGCATCATCATACCCCTCCGCCGAAACTTTAATATTATATTCGCTGTAGGGCTGGTTGTCGGTGGGATTCATGGAATATTCCAAGGGCGGGGCCGCAAGGGCAACAGAGGCCGTTTTCCCGTCTGCATTGGTTTCAATCTGTTCAATGGTCTGGTTGGGATTGCCTGTGCTTGCAATTTCAATCCGGGCATTTTGCACGGGTATCTGGTTATTTTCCGATATGGCGTTGATTTGCAGATATCCGGTATCAATGTTATCCTGGGTTGCTTTTAAAGCTTTTCTGTCATTCATATTAAATCCTTTCCTTGCACAACACAAAAAAGCATATTTTTATTAGGATATGCAGGACAGGAGGAAAAGGTGCCGGACACACAAAAAAAGAGGGCGAAACGCCCCCCTTTTTAGCTTCTGTGCTCGATATCCGTATACTCTTTATGCACCCCGACAAATTTGTAGGCCGGGCGTATGATTTTTCCATGGTTTACCAGTTCCTCCAGACGGTGGGCGCTCCAGCCGGAAAGTCTGGATATGGCAAAAATCGGCGTAAACAGCTCTCTGGGGATTCCCAGCATGGTATAGACAAAGCCGCTGTAAAAGTCCACATTTGCGCAGACCGGCTTAAAGAGCCGCCTTTTTTTGGCAATCAGCTTGGCGGCGATTTCCTCCACCGAGCAGTACAGGTTAAATTCTTTCGTCATGTTTTTTGCCTCGCTTAAATGCAGGGCGTATTTCTTGAGGATGACCTCCCTCGGATCGGAATCCGTGTAGACCGCATGGCCCATGCCGTATATCAGCCCAGAGTGGTCAAAGACCTCGCCGTTTAATATTTTTTCCAAATAATTTTCAATTTCCTCCGTATTTTCCCAGTTTGTAACATTGGCTTTGATATCGTCAAACATTTCCTGCACCTTCAGGTTGGCCCCGCCATGCTTTGGCCCTTTCAGGGACGCAATGGAGGCCGCGGTAGCGGAGTAGGTGTCGGTTCCCGAAGATGTCACGACATGGTTGGTAAAGGTGGAATTATTACCGCCGCCATGCTCGGCGTGCAGCACCAGACAGATATCTAATACCTTTGCCTCTAACTCCGTAAATTTGCCGTCCGGACGGAGCATTTGCAGAATGTTTTCCGCAATGGACATCTCCTTGTTAGGGTTGCGGATAATTAAGGAGGCCTCCCGGTTAAAATGCATGTGCGCATGATAGGCGTAGACGGAAATCAAGGGCATTTTGGCAATTAACTGTAAGGACTGCATCAGCACATTGGGAATCGAGATGTCGTCCGGGTTGTTGTCGTAGGAGTAAAGGGTAAGCACGCATTTTTGCAGGGCATTCATAATATTTGCGGAGGGCTTTTTCATAATCACATCCCGCACAAACTGGTTGGTCAGCTCGCTTAAGCTGGATAAAATGCCGATAAACTGCTCTAACTGCCTTTTGCTTGGCAGTTCCCCAAACAGCAGAAGATAGGTCGCCTCCTCAAAGGCGTAGCGCTTGCCCTTATGTCCTTTAATCAGATCGTATACATTATAGCCCTGATAAAAAAGCTGGCCGTCGGAGGGAATGGGGCGTCCGTCCTCAATCCGGTAGGACAGCACATCTGCAATCTCCGTAAGGCCCGTTAATACGCCCTTGCCGTTGCTGTCGCGCAGTCCCCGCTTCACGTCATATTCCGTATAAAGTCCTAAGTCAATCTCACCGGAAATTAAGCAGTAATTTACCAGTTCATTGAAATTACCGGTCTGGGTGGCAGATAAGGCCATCATGTCTTTTTGGTTGTTCATATGTATCACCTTCCATTTCTATATTCGCAAAGAAAAAGACACTGATCACGATTCCGTCTTCGCAATCAGTGTCCCGCCGTCTCATCAAACATTCAACAATCCCATGATAGGATATTTTTTGATGTTATACAAGAAAAACTTTATAACTTAGACAAAAACAGAATATTATTAATCATTTTCCCATTGCACATTAATAAAATAAAGCATAAATCCTACAAACATACCGCCTAACACATTACCGATTGTCACCGGGATAAAATTGTGGAGTACGCCCGTAAGGTTTAAGGCGTCCAACTGGGCCGCAGTAATCCCGTAAAGTTCTTCGGCTTTTAAAGTATATGCGGGATTGCCTGCCGCAATGATACCCAATGGAATATAGTACATATTGGCTACTACATGCTCAAAGCCGTTGATGATAAAGGCAAAAATGGGAAACCAGGTAGCCATAATCTTACCGGCAGCGTCCTTGGCCGCCGCCCCCTTTAAGATAGCCATACATACCAGAAAATTACATAAAAACCCGGAGGTAATTCCCCGAAGCGGGGTAATCGTAGCCTTATCCAAGGCAATTTTGATTGTGTATGCCCCAAGGGCGCCGTCGCTGTAATTTAGGTTGCCACTTAAGTACACCAGAACATCGATTATCAGGGAGCCGACAAGATTGGAAAAGAATACGATAATCAGGTTACGAAGCAATAACCGTATCCGGATCCGCTTGTCAAGCGTTGCCATAACCATAAGGCAGTTACCGGTAAAGAGCTCGCCGCCCACTAATACAATCATCAAAAGTCCGATGGGGAATATACATCCGGACAGGGTTCTTGCAAGCCCTAAATTCGTGATGGTATGAGTGGCAGTATTGCTGGTAACGCCGCCCACGCCGATAAACATTCCTGCTAAAATTCCCATGGCAATCATTTTGGAAAGCCCCATATTGGCTTTCTTCACTGCGTTATCCATATTGGAATCCACAATCTCCCTGGGGGTATTCATAATTTGCATTTTTGGCATATTGTTCTCCTTTTTTGAAGCCTTGTCATCATGTTCTTATGTACGGCCAATACAGCCCGTCAGGTGTGTTGCAGCTTCCTGCCGTATTCCGGTACCGTCTGTATACAGTTTATCGGAAACCGGACAGGAAAGCAATAATATTTATAAAATTTTTATTGAAAACTGGAAATCAGGGGTGTATAATAAATGCGTTTAGTTTCTGTTTACGCAAAATGCGGAGATAGAACATTTTTTATGGAAGAAAAACAAAGGATGTGGAGGATGAGACATGGAAGAGAACGAAAAGAAAAGCGGCGGCTGGCGCACAAATAAGTGGTTTCGCGCAGCCATACCGGCACTGCTTTTGCACTGTAGTATCGGTACCGTATACTGCTGGTCAATTTTTAGTCAGGAGATTGCAGACTACATAGGATTTTCCAAAGGAGCAACGGAGTGGGCATTCAGCTTTGCCATCTTTTTCCTTGGTATGTCGGCAGCCTTTTTGGGAAATGTGGTGGAAAAGGATATCCACAAGTCTTCCCTGATTGCGGCAATCTGTTTCGCCCTGGGTATGGCTGGAACCGGATTTTTTATCTATTACGGCGGACAGCATCCCGGCGCAGTTTTATCTTTAGTGGGAATCTATATCTGTTACGGATTTATCATGGGTATCGGACTTGGAACCGGATATTTGTCCCCGGTTAAGACGCTGATGCTTTGGTTTGAGGACAGGAAAGGTCTTGCTACCGGTCTGGCCGTTGCAGGATTTGGCGCAGCCAAGGCGATTGCAAGCCCGATTATGCAGGCAATGTTAGACGGCTTAGGCGACGGCGGCATCTATAAGATGTTCTGGATTTTAGCCTGCGTATACTTTGTTATGATGTTTGTGGGCCACCTGCTGTTAAAGAAGCCGGAGGGCTGGCACGAGCCGCAGACAAAGGAAAAGGGACAGAGCATTATGTCTGTGATTAAGACAAAGCCGATTTCCAATTATATCGGTATCTGGCTGATGTTTTATATCAATATCACCTGCGGTCTTGCATTGATTTCCCAGGAGAAAATGATTGTAAAATGTATCGGTCTTGCCAGCGTGGTTGGTATTATCTCCACAATTTCCGCTATTTTCAATGCGGGAGGGCGCCTGGGATTTTCTGCATGGGCGGACACCATGAAGGATAGAAATACCATTTACAAATTGATTTTTGCTCTTTCCATTATCTTTACGGCAATTGTCATTGTAACGAACGGTATCGAAAACGGAGAGGGCAATACGCTGCTTACCATTTTGGTGCTTTGCTTAATCTTTGTTGTAAATGCAGGCTACGGCGGAGGATTTTCCAATGTGCCGACGCTGCTTTCCGACCATTACGGCATGGGCAGCATCAGTGCAATCCATGGTCTTACCCTGTCTGCCTGGGCTTTTGCGGGACTGACCGGTAACCAGATGGCAACCTAGATTGTCAATCATTTTGGAGAACCTGTGATGATTCATGATGTTGAGGTCAATCCGGTAGGATATCAGCATGTGTTATATGCAACCATTGTGCTGTACATCATTGCATTAATCGTATGTCTGGTTTTGGTAAGACCTACGGATAAGGCGTTGGCAGCAAAACAGGAAAAGAAACAGAAGGCAGAGGAGAAAAAGGCGGCTGCCGAAGAAAAGACGGAAGAATAATTTCTAAGATATATGGATATAACCATAAGGACTGCTATGGAGAACCTGCTTTCCCCATAGCGGTCCTGTTTTATTT
>CANREG010000026.1 GCA_947629565.1 uncultured Lachnospiraceae bacterium | reverse complement strand
ATAAAGAAAAACTGTATGATTGGGAAGAGGTATTTTACTTCTTCCCTTTATTTTGCCAATTAAAATTATACACTAACAAAAATTTTATCGAAATTTGTTGTTGCTTTTATATCTTGTTTTTCAGTCTAATCATAATCGGCATATTTCATTCCTACAATTTTTTCTCAAATATATTACTAATAGTAATCAATATAATAGGCTGAATTGTAATAATAATTCCAGTAACAATCGCCGGAATTACATAGTCTAAGCATATAAATATGACAGTTGCCAAGCCTAATAATGCGGTGTTAATCATGTTTGTCACATTTCCTACTTTTTCTTGAATCATAATATTGCGTTCGTCCATAACATTGATTTTGTAATCAGTATCATTTTTCATCATTTTGTTGTGTAGAACTTGAACATGGGAAACCCCAAGAACCACACTAAATAAAATTGCAAGTCCGATATCTGCAATTTTTGAAAAATCTGTAAAAAGAATAATAAGAATTAACAATAATGAAATGATATAACCAATGTACCAAATTTGATATTTATTTTTCATCTTCTTTTTCCTCCTCATAAATAAAAATATCTTCAATGCTCATTTGAAAGTATCTTGCAATTTTAAAGGCTAACATAATAGAGGGATTGTAACGCCCATTTTCTAAAGAGCCTATTGTTTGTCGAGATACTTCAAGAGCAGTAGCTAAATCTTCTTGTTTAATACCTCTTTGTTTGCGTAATTCTTCTAATCGATTTTTCAAAATATCCCTCTTTCTATGGAAAGTGTACTTTCCATATCTTTATTATAGCAAAAATAATTCAGATGTCAAGCACACTTTCCATTTTGAGTGATTATCCAGAAAAAATTTTTATCAGCATTTGTTGATTTCATATTAAAAAAAGCCGGATTCGTATCATTTGCGCTGTGGGAGGGAAAAGTCTGCCGATATAAAAGACAGAGATAATTTTAGTGTTTTTTGTTCATAATTGAAATGATAATAATCGGGAAGTGGTGGACGAGTGGAGATAGCAATATGTGATGATGAGAAAAATATCCGGGAGCAGATAGCGGAGTTGGTGGAAATGCAGGGCGTAGGCTGCCGAATCAGGCAGTTTTCAACAGGAAAGGAACTGCTTGCGGAAAAACGGCATTTTGACATCATTTTCCTTGACATACAAATGGAAGGGAAAAATGGGATTGAGACGGCGAGGGAGTTGCGGAGGTATGACGAGCGGGCGGTTATCATTTTTGTGACTGTGGTAAAAGAGTATGTGTTTGAGGCCTTTGATGTGAGCGCCTTTCACTATCTTTTAAAGCCGATTTCCGGGCAGAAATTTGCAGAGGTTTTTGCCGGTGCAAAGAAGCAGATAGAAAAGCAGGGCGGCGCAAGGGAGAGCTCTACACTTTTTATCAAGAAGAAAAATTGCAGCTTTGTGGTGAAGCAGAGGGAAATCCTTTACATTGAGAGTCGGGCCAACAAGGTCGTGATACACACTGTAAGAGAGGACATTGAAGCCTACTATGCTATGTCGAAGCTGGCGGAGGAGTTGGACGGCAGTTTCTACCGCTGCCACAGGGGGTACTTTGTGAATATGGAGCATATCACCCAATATACCAATAATGCGATTGAGTTGTCCAATGGGGAACAGGTCTATATGGCAAAGGAAAAGTATCACGATTTTGTAAAGGCATATATGCGGTATCTGGACGGCGGAGGTGCGGCAGATGTCTAAAATAATCAGTATTTTTTTTGAAATTTATTATATGGCTGTTCAGGGGTTTGGTCTGCAATATTTTCTGGGACATTTTCTGGAATACAGAGGGGGCGAAAAGCGAGGGAAGGGTTTTTTGACGGCGGCAATTTATACGGTGTGTGGTCTCTGCATTGCAAGGCTGCTTCCCTATGGATATGAGGATATCCGGTTAGTGGAAAAGCAGGCGGCTATGTTTGGCATGATTGTAATTCTTGCCCTGCTTTTTTATCAGGTGGGGAAAAGAATTACCGGTTATCTGCTGGTTACTTTTATGATGGTCAGCCACATTAGTTTTTTTATCTCTTACAGCGTCCTGTTGCTTGGCGGCAATCTGTACAGCGTGTGGGTGTGGTGCTTGGAGAAAGGGCATATGTCGGCGGACCATACGATGATACTTATTAATGCCACCACCGTATTGTTGCAGATTTTGATGTATGGGGTTTTTACTATTTTGTGCGTGGGCTCTTTGAAAAAAATAATACAGAGTTTTCGGAAAAAAGAGTATCCGATAAACAGGACGGAGCTTTATTTTCTGCTTGCGCCGAGTATGGCGGGATTTCTGATTTGTATATTATTGCGGATGTTTATGGTTACTGTGGAGGACGGAGTGCCAACGCTGTTATATGCCAGGCACCCGGCGTTGACGGTAGTCGTTCCGGCAATTCTGGTATTGTGCCTGCTGTCTGTGGTATACAGCGTAAAGCTGTTTCAGGATATGATTTCCCTAAACAGGGAGCGGAACAGCCGGATTATTTTGGAGCAGCAGATTGGCAGTATGCAGGGACAGATTGCGGAGTTAGAGCATATCTATTCCGGCGTCCGGAGTATGAAGCACGATATGGGAAATACCCTTGCTGTGATTATGCGGCTTGCCGGACAGGGCGGAGAAAATGAGGAACTGAAGGCGTATTTATCGGAGTTAAACCAGACCTTTGACCGATTGGAAATGCAGTACAAGACGGGAAATGCTGTGGTGGATACGCTCTTGAATATGAAATATCACGAGCTTTTGCGCACAGTGCCGGAGGCAAAGATGTATGCGGAAAAGCTGATTTTTCCGGATAATCTTGTAATCCGGAGTTATGACATAGGCGTTATCATCGGAAATGCTTTAGACAATGCAGTGGAAGCCTGCAAAAACGGGAAAGGAGGGGATAGGGAACCATTTATCCGTCTGACTTCATTTTCAAAGGGGAAGCTGTTCTTCCTGAAAGTGGAAAACAGTTTTGACGGAAATGTGGTGCGGAAGAAGGGAGCAGAACTGCCGGCTACCACCAAGCCGGACAAAAAGGCACATGGGATAGGGCTTGCTAACATCAAAAACACCGCGGAGAAATATCATGGCGGCGTGGACTGGCAGGCGGAGAACAGGGTGTTTACCCTGTTGGTAATGATGAAAAATGAACAGGCGGTGTGACCGCCGGGAAAGGAGCAGAGAAAATGGGAATTGGTAATGTAGACAGCGCGTTGTTAGCGGCGTATCAGTATGCGAATAAGACGCAGAAAAACAATGCGGCGGAAAAAACCAGCTTTGCAGATATGGTAAAGCAGACCGCGGGGAGCGGTTCAGCAGACAGGACAGAGCAGTATGTGGAGTATCTGAAACAGCGGTATGGCGCAAATGTAATGGTAAAAAATGTCGGTAATGACCAACGGAGTGTTGATAATTTTGGCGCAAGCATAGCAGGGTACAACAATGTGGTAATTGCTCCGAATATTTTAGAGAAAATGGCAAATGACCCGGAGAAAGCAGCCTATTATGAACAGAAAATTAAAAAGGCGCTTGATGATTTTCCAAAACATCAGGCGGAATTGTCATTAATGGGGCATGAGTTATATTCCTATGCCGTAGGAATAGACGAGAACGGCGTAGTCCATAAATATCTTACCGGAGATTTAAAGCCGGAGGTGCGGGCGAAGATTGAGGCTAAGGTGAGAGCAGAGCAGGCCGCAAAACAGGCGAGACGGGAAAAGTATCATGAACTCAGTGCCGAGGCGGCAGAGAAACGCAGGGAGCTTGCCAAGCTGCAATATCACAGACAGCTTGTGTCGGAGGCTCTGCAAAAGAGCGGTTTTAATATGGGCGCAAACGATTATTTTATAAGCATGGACAATCGTTTTACCAGTTGGATGCAGATGTCGTTGCCGCTGGCGTATGAAACCGCAGTCGGTACATATGGCGGCAATGTATGAGAAAATAGTTAAAGAATGGAGGATATTGCAAATGAATGTAGGCGGAGTGAACACAACTTATCCATTGGGATATGAAATGAGAAGAACAGCAGCAGCGGGAAAAACTTATACGGGTAATATGGGAAAGACAGAAGGGGTGAAGTCTTCTTTTGCCCTGCATATTTCTAACGAAGAAGATGGAACCGCAATCGGTTCCAGTGCAGACCGCAACGGTTCCGTTACCGTTTATAAGCCAAAGGATTTCGACCCGGCAAATCCTGTTTACAAAGTGAAGGCATGGGATTCGGCGGGAAATGTGACAGAGGAACGCATGGTGGATATTTCAAAGGTCAATCCGGGCAACAGCGATTATCTGGATATGTTCGCCTATTCCAGTCACTTGGCGGATAGTGGGAAATGCCCTGATGCACAGGGCGCTTTTATAGGCGCAAATGCAAATTACAATGCCGACAGCGTTTATTCTTATTTTAATAAAGCAAATTGGTTTGGCATTATCAAGGATATGATGCAGATGCAATATGATGCCGGAAATTTGGCAGGCTATGCTAAGTATAAGCAGTTTTGGGATTTTTTGGAGCAGTAAGCAGACAACGCTTGGACTTATAAGAGAGAGCGGAGGGATTCTGACCGACAGAGGAATCCCAATAATAATATGATATGGAGGAATGAAAATGGATATTGGAAATATAGACATTGCTTTAGCGGCGTATCAGTATGCGAATAAGGCACAGAAAAATAATGCGGCGGAAAAGACCAGCTTTTCAGATACGGTAAAGCAGACTGCGGGGAGTAGTTCTACAGATAGGACGGAAGCGTATAAGGACTATTTAAAACAAAAGTATGGAAATGTGCGGTATGAAAGCGTAGGAAAAGACCAGAAAAGTCTTGACCGGGTGGGAAAAGGCATGAGTGGAAATGATGTTATTATTGCACCGAATATTGTGGAAGAAATGGCAAATGATTCAGAGAAAGCAGCTTACTACGAAGGAAAAATAGACGATTTTTTCAATAATATTCCAAGGGCAAAAGCTATGTTTGCAGCAATGGGATTGAATTATGAACCCGGCGGAGTCGTAATTCATGAGGACGGGAGCGTGACATATATCAGCGGTTGTAATAACGATACGCCGGAAACCAGAGCAAAGATTAAGGCGGAACAGGCGGCAAAGAGGGGAAGACGGGAAAAGTATCAGGAGCTTGCAGCCGAGGCGGCAGATAAGCGCAGACAGCTTGCAGAATTGCAATATCACAAATTGCTTATGGCAGAGAACTTTCAAAAAAGCGGATTTGGTATGGTAAATTATCATTTTATCGGTCAGCCTCAGATGTTTGCGGCAGCGGCGTATGAATATGGTCGTTTTATGTAGTCAATAGGTGTTTGATGCTGCCAATATTCAGATGAGTTTTTGAACAGACGATATTGTATGTAAGGGATATTTGGAATGGCAGTGGAAATGCTGTTAGGAAAATTAGATTGCAGGAGGATTGAGACAATGAATGTAGGTGGAGTGACAACAAATGTTCCAATAGGATACAAAGCTAATAAATCTACCCAATCAGCGGGTATGGATTTTTCAACCCATTTTAATAATGCAACTAAAAAGGGGCATATCGTATATATGAAAACAGATGATATGCTTTATTCCGGAGGCAATGGCACCGGTCTGTCCTTTTATATTAAGTATGCGGAATCTTCCACTAAAGAGAACCCAACGGTAGTTGCAAAAGGCGTAGATGAAAATGGAGAGGAATTTGAACAGACCATACATATCAACGATATAAATCCTACTAATGCTACACTGGTTGAAATGCGAGCATTAGAGGCATATCTGGGAGTGGAGAAATATGCAGGGTTTGATTCTCTGCCAAAGGTTCCGTTTGGCGCAGGACAGATGGGCTTACATGACAGAGCAGATTTTATGACTATGTTTAGGAAGCAGATAAGCGATATGACATTGCTAAGACAGCAGAAAGCCGCGGAGTATTACAGATATAGCATGCAGGCTTATGAGGATTTCAAAGGTCATATGGAGAGAAAGACAGAAAATATTAGCTTTCTTGATACCATATCGGCAAATTTAACTGAAAAAACCGGAGCAATCTGTTTGGAAGATATGAGGGAATCACAGACAACCAAAAAAGATGTGGGCAGTGCCACAGCGGAGTATAAGGAAAAGCACCCGGAACAGGCGGGACGGGTAAACGGCCAGATTCGCGCCGGTCAGAATGTTATCCGGAAATTTGGCGCAGAAAATGTTTCCAGAGAGGATATGACTATGGAGGAATACAAAGCGTTTTTTACTGCATTGATGAATAGTATTCCCTATGACGCCTCCCAGCAGGGCGATGTCAATGTCTGGTCGATTACCGAGGCGGGCTGGGAGCAGATGAAAAATGACCCCGACTATGAGGCGTGGGTTTTGGGATATACAGCCCAGGACAGAGCGGTGCATAATCCCTTTGCGGCAATGCCCGGCTACTCTCCCGGATTTCATACCGAGCATTTTGGCGCTTCCATTGATGAGCATATCGGACAGTCTATGCCTATGGGCGCTTCGTCAAGGTCCCGCTTTGATGACGGGGAAACCTGGTGGGAATGGAGACAAAAGCGAATGAAGGCGCTTAGTCAGAATTTATTAATGAGAAGCTATTTCCTGAACTAATTCTTTTGTTGAGTGGTGATGACCATGTTTTCCGTCGGTTCGGTAGTGGTTGTGTTCATGTGTATGTTCGATTGTGTGGGTATGCGTGCTGCCGTCATGGGTATGCGTGAAGGTATGCTGATGAAGGTGGGAATGGGACCGAATCAGCGTATCAGAGATTACTAACAGGGTTCCCATAATCATAACTGCCAGCGCAGTTAAGTACATTCCGGTGGGACGCTCTCCGAGGAAGATAAAGGAAAGAAAGGCCCCGATAAAGGGCGCGATTGCGTAGTAGGCGCTTGTCTTTGCTGCGCCCAGCGTGTTCTGCGCGCGGACATAGAGGAAGATGCTCAAGCCATAGGCAACAAAGCCTAACAGCAATACCAGAATTATATAAGGCAGACGGGGCGCCTGTTCTCTCATCAGGAAAGCGATGACAAGAGAGCCAAGGCCGGAAAAAATGCCCTTTAAAACAACGATTTCATAGGTGCTCTTTGAGGAGATGTTTCTGGTACAGTTGTTTTCAAAGCCCCAGCAAATGGCGGCCAGCAGGACAAACAGGGAGCCGTAAGAAAAGCGGAAACTGTCTGTGCCTTCAAAGGAGAGCAGAATACTGGATAGGGTAATCAGCAAAATGGCAGCCCACAGGCGTTTGGAAACAGCCTCTTTAAATATGACCAGCGCGATAATTGTCGTGGCGACAATCTCAAAATTACCAAGCAGGGAGGCGTTGGCGGAGGAGCCGTACCGGATTCCCGCCATTAAAAAAATAGGAGCGGCAATGTCTAGCAGAATCATTCCAATTACGAAGGGCATATCCTTTCGCTCCAGCTTCGCCTCAGGCTCTTGCCTGTTGAAAAGGGATATGATTCCGACGCCGGTTCCGGCGCCAAGGTAAAGCAGGGCGGCCATGGTCGTAGTGCCGACATGGGGAAGAAGCAGCTTTGAAAAGGGGATATTGATTGCATAGAAGGTTGCTGCGAGCAGCGCATATATAATAGATTTTGCTTTTGACATAGTATTTTCTCCATATATAAATTTCTGTCCGGGGTTTCAACAGATACAGTATACCACCTCCGCCGATATACTTCTACATTTTTATGCGGAGAAATGCGGGGGATAAACGCATTGCTAAATTTGGCATAAAGTGGTATACTCATTTTTAATTGAAAACGAAAAGGTGCCTGATGCGGTTTTGTTTACCTTTGGAACCGCAGGTCAGGATAATAGGGAACTGGGTGCGAATCCCAGACGATCCCGTCGCTGTGTAAGCGGAGCATTTTACAGCCGCAAGGCCGTCACTGTGAAAATGGGAAGACGAAAAATGCGATGATGCCAAGTCAGAAGACCTGCCTTTTTGTTCGTGTTCGTAAGTGCTGCGATGTACAGATGCTGAGAAATAAGCTCTTTCCGGGGAAGAAATTTTCCCTTGGCAGGAGGTTTATTTTGCGTGGAAGGAATTAGAAACCTGTCTGATATTGCGGTAAGCGGATATCAGGCGGGCTTTTTTGTTTTCAGACAAATGTTGATTCAGAGGGGGATTTATGAAAATAGATTATTATGCGTATCATTCGGGAATGACAAAATGGAATGCCGGATTTAAAGTGCTGCTGGCGGTGGGCACCCTGCTTATGGTAATTGTTTTTAACCGGGTAAGGATTTCGCTGTTTGCCATTTTAGTTATGTCCGGTTTGACGCTGATTGCGGGCAGGCTTCCCATAAGGACATATGCGCATTACCTTACCATTCCTTTTGCCTTTATGCTGTTAAGCAGTGTTATGATTGCTGTGGATTTTGCGGGGACGCCGAAGGGCGATTTTAATTTTTCGCTTTGGTTTTTTTATGTATGCGTTACAAGGCAGGGAATTGCAACGGCGGCGCAGGTTTTGCTAAAGGCGTTTGCGGGTATGAGCGCCCTTTATATGATGGCGTTTTCCACTCCTATGGGAGAGTTTATCTGCGTGCTGCAAAATCTGCATTTGCCGGGGCTTTTGGTGGAGCTGATGCACCTGATCTACCGCTACATTTTTATTCTGTTAGAGACGGCGGAGCGTATGCAGACGGCGGCGAAGGTGCGGCTGGGGTATGGCAGTTTGCGGCAGGGCTTTCGCACATTTGCGGGCATAGCGGGCAATCTGTTTATCCTGTCCATGCAAAAGGCGGAGCGGTACTATGACGCTTTGGCAGCCAGAGGCTATGACGGGAAGCTGGAATTTTTAAGGGAACAAAGACCGGTGTCGGCGGGACAGCTTGCCGGAGCGGCAGCTTATATAGCGGCGATAATCATATTAGGAAGGTTTACAAGATGAGCAGAATCAGGGAAGAACTGTTAAAGACAAGGGATTTATCCTTTGCCTATGAAGACAAAACGGTATTGCAGAATATAAATGTGACAATCTACAGGGGAGAAAGGATTGCTGTCATGGGGCCGAACGGGGCGGGCAAGTCCACCTTTTTCCTCAATTTGAACGGCGTGCTTACGCCCGGACAGGGAGAAATTTTTTTAGAGGGAAGAAAGCTGGAAAAAAAGGCGTTTCACGAGCTTTATAAAAAGGTCGGCTTTGTGTTCCAGGATGCAGACAGCCAGATTATCGCCTCAAATGTGCGGGCGGAGATTTCCTTTGGCCCGATGAATCTGGGGCTTTCAAAGGCTGAAGTGCAAAGACGGGTGGAGGCCGCTTTTGACTATATGGATTTACAGGAGTTAAAAGACCGGGCGCCCCAGTATTTGAGCGGCGGAGAGAAAAAGCGCGTCAGCATAGCGGATATTCTGGCTATGGAGAGTGAGCTTTTGATATTCGATGAGCCCATGGCGGCTTTAGACCCGGTCAATGCAAAGCTGGTGGAGCAGATTATAGACAGGCTGCATACGGACGGGAAAACCCTGCTGATTGCAACCCATGATGTGGATTTTGCTTACCGCTTTGCAGACCGGCTTCTGGTATTTTCCGAAGGGGCGCTGCTCGCCGACGGGCCGCCAGAGGAGATTTTTCAAAAGCAGGAGGTCTTAGAAAAGGCGCATCTCAAAAAACCCGCAGTGATGCAGGTGTGGGAGGCCCTTACGGGCAAAGAATCATTGCAGACGGATTTTGTGCCCCGTACGGTTGACCAGCTTACCGCTTATCTGTCCCAAACTGTCAAATAAGCACATTGTGCTATTTGAATATAAATATTATAGGTAATTGTGAAATGAAAGCCTATATTGTTGTGCAAATGGAACAATTACCATAAGCAGGCACTGTGAGCCCGCCGGTACTTAGGTGGTGCGAAGCAGCACCTTATGTACCGCTGCGTGGCGAGGGTAGCGCAAGCGTGCCTGTGTTGGTATTGTTCCATTTGCACAACAGAGATAAAGCATATAAAAGATAGATGTACAATTACCTGCGTAAATGAAGGAGGAATGAAAAAATGACGAAACTGCAAAAGAATGTATGGAAGGCCAGCATAGCGATTGCCCTTGCGCTGTCGGTATGTCCGGTAAGCAACGCCATGCACATTATGGAGGGCTTTCTGCCGCCGGCGTTGTGTATTGCATGGGGAGTTGTCTGTCTTCCCTTTCTGGTAAAAGGATTGATAAACCTTAAAAAAATCTTTGCGGAGAACAGGAGGGCAGTCACCTTGGTAGCCATGGCGGGCGCTTATGTATTTGTGTTGTCTGCGCTCAAGATTCCTTCCGTAACCGGAAGCTGTTCCCATATGACCGGCACCGGCTTTAGCGCTATTTTGTTCGGCCCCAGTGTGACGAGTATTTTGGGAATTATTGTTCTGGTGTTTCAGGCTATCCTGCTCGCCCATGGAGGATTGACGACGCTTGGCGCCAACACATTTTCCATGGCGATTGCAGGCCCGCTGCTTACCTACGGGATTTTCGGGTTATGCAAAAAGCTGAAGGTCAATAAAAATGTCAGCATATTTTTGGCGGCGGCATTAGGGGATTTATTTACTTACTGCGTGACGAGCGTACAGCTTGCCATTGCCTACCCAAGCGCCAGCGGCGGCGTGGCGGCTTCTGCATTGGAATTTCTCGGCGTGTTTGCGCCTACCCAGCTGCCGTTAGCGGTAATCGAGGGGATTTTGACTGTGCTGATTATGATGGCTATGGAAAGCTATGCCAGACCGGAATTAAAGGCAATCGGATATGGGAGGTAAAATTAGAGATGAAGAATCATGGAAAAACTGTTATAATATTGTTATTAATTGTTCTGGCGCTGATTCTTGTTCCGCTGTTCACCTTAAAGGATGCGGAATTTGGCGGCTCTGATGATGCGGGGAGCCAGAAGATTGAGGAGATTCAGGGAGAGTACGAGCCGTGGTTTACGCCGGTATTTGAGGCGGCCTTAGGCGGCGAGATTCCGGGTGAGATTGAGAGTCTGTTATTCTGCGTGCAGACGGGAATCGGCGTGGGAATCATTGCCTTTATTATGGGAAGATTGGTGGAACGGAAAAAGCATGAAAAAGAAAGCGATTCTGATTGTTAGCTTTGGAACCAGTTACGAGGAGGCAGCCGAAAACAGTCTGGATAGAATTTTTGAGGACATTCAGGAGGCGGCGGGAGCCGGGAAAGATATCATTTTTTGCAGGGCATATACCAGCGGCATGATTTTAAAGTCGCTTAGGGAGCGGGGTATACAGATTCCTACAGTAAAGGAGGCTCTTGAGGATTGTCTGGCGCAAGGCGTGGCAGAGCTGATTGTGGTGCCAACGCATATGATACCGGGATTAGAGTATCAGAAAATGAATGGTATCGTAGCAAAATATCAGGACAGGTTTCAAGAGGTCCGGGTAACAGACACTGTACTGCAAAGGCCGGAGGATTGTGACGCTTTGACGCCGGTGCTTCGGGAACTGTTACAGTTTGAGCCGGAAAAGGAATATATTCTAATGGGGCATGGAACGGAGGACGCGGCCAATATCCGCTATGAGCAGATGAACCGGGCGTTGGAACGGGCCGGCTTATCCAATGTCCGCATTGCCTCTGTGGAAGCCAGGCCGGATTTGGAAGACGCCCTGCAAATTTTAAAGGGCCGGTATCCGGGGGTCAAACCGGAGGTGATACTGCACCCGTTTATGGTGGTGGCCGGAGACCATGCCAGAAAGGATATGGCCGGGGCGGCGGATTCCTATCTGTCCTGCCTTCGGGAGCAGGGATTTCCGGTTCGGGCAGTGATAAAGGGGCTGGGAGAATATTCCCGGTTCCGCAGATTATATGTGGATAAATTAACCGCTGTCCTCTGACACAGGCGGGAAAGGAAGGAAAAAATGGCAGGCATAATCTATGGCGTAGGCGTTGGGCCGGGAGACCCGGAGCTTTTGACCTTAAAGGCGGCGGAGATAATCCGCAAATGTGATATGATAGGGATTCCCGCTGAAAAGCCGGAGGACTGCACCGCTTACCGGATTGGTGTTCAGGCAGTGCCGGAGATGCGGGATAAGCCTGTGGTTTGCGTGGAGATTCCCATGACAAGAGATGAGGCTTTGTTGGAGGCGGCATACGATAAAGGCAGTTCCCTTTTAGCAAAGGTACTGGAAAAGGGAAACTCCGTTGCCTTTTTAAATCTGGGGGACCCGACGCTTTATGGCAGTTATATGAAGCTGCATGAGCGTCTGCAAAAGGCGGGATTTTCCGCGCAGATTGTCAGCGGCGTTCCCTCTTTTTGCGCTGTGGCTGCCGCTTTGGGAAAGCCGCTGGCATTAGGCGGCGAGGAAGTGCATATTCTGCCGGGCGCAAAAGAACCGGACACGCTGTTGCAGTATCCGGGGACGAAGGTGGTAATGAAGGCGGGCGGCCAGCTTCTAAGCCTGCGGGCGGAGCTTTTAGAGGCGGAGCGGCAGGGAAGGCTTACTGCGTTTGCCGCCGCTAATTGCGGTATGGAAGATGAAAAAATATATCCGACTTTAGATTCTGTAAAGAGCGGCGCCGGATATTTTACTACGCTGGTTGTAAAAGAAAATTAGTCCGGCAGCTTGATTTGCGTCCGGCGGCTGCCGGGGTGGAAACGGATTGCAAAAGCGGAAGGATTCGGTTGGGCATTATGCAGCAGTATGTCATGAAAAATCAAAAAAAGTTAAAATGCGGAATGACAACGGGCACCTGCGCAGCGGCAGCGGCAGCAGCGGCGGCAAGGGATTTGCTGTCAGCGGGCGGCAGGGAGACTTCTGCGGTGTCTGCGACTGTGCCAAAGGGCGGCAGGGAGATTTCTGCGGTGTCTGTGACTGTGCCAAAGGGCGTGACATTGGAGGTTCCAGTTTCGTTCGTAGAGGCCGGGGAGGATTTTTGCGAGTATATGGTGACGAAGGACAGCGGCGACGACCCGGATGTGACGGACGGCTGCCGGGTATATGCAAGGCTTGAGCGGGTGGCGGGAGAATCAGCCGCCGGAAAGACGGTATTTTGTTCGGACAGATATCCTAATCTTTTCTTAGAGGGTGGTTCCGGCATAGGCCGAGTGACGCGGGAAGGTCTGGAACAGGCTGTGGGGCAGGCGGCGATTAACGCTGTGCCGAGGAAGATGATTTTTCAGGCTGTGGGGCAGGCGTGTGAGGTTATGGAATATACCGGCTGCATAAAAATCACCATTTCCATTCCTGAGGGACGGGAACTGGCAGCGAGAACCTTCAACCCGAATCTTGGGATTGAAGGTGGCATATCCGTTCTGGGAACCAGCGGGATTGTAGAGCCCATGAGTGAGCGGGCAGTGGTAGATACCATTGAAGCGCAAATCCGCCAGCAGGCGGCGGAGGGCCGGCATTTTTTACTGGTGACGCCGGGCAACTACGGACAGGCTTATGCCTCCGAATATCTGCACTTGAATCTTGAGCAGAGCATAAAATGCAGCAATTACATTGGGGAAACCATAGATTTGGCTGTTGCCTACGGCATGGAACAGTTTCTTTTGACAGGCAATATCGGCAAGCTGGTAAAACTGGCGGCAGGGATTATGAACACTCATTCCAAGACCGCCGACGGCAGGGGCGAGATTTTTGCCGTTCATGCAGTGTTATGCGGCGGCACAAGGGAAATGGCGGCAGCGCTGCTGCAGTGCGTCAATACAGACGAGATGCTTACCCGCCTGGAGGAATGGAATTTAAGAGAGGCGGTAATGGAAAGTATCTGTGAAAAAATACGGCAGCATATGGAACGGCGGATTGGCGGCAAAATGGAATTTGGCGCAGTTGTGTTTTCGGAAAAGTTCGGTTTTCTCGGAATGACGGCAGGGGCGCAGGATTTAATTCATCAGGGAAGAATGGAGTAGCGGTATGGTACATTTTGTGGGAGCGGGACCGGGAGCGGAGGATTTAATAACGGTAAGGGGCAGGAGGCTGATTGAGCAGGCAGATGTGATTATCTATGCCGGTTCTCTTGTAAATCCCGCCCTGCTCACGGCGGCAGGGGAGCAATGCCAAATCTATAACAGCGCTTATATGGATTTGGAGGAGGTAATTTCCGTGATGGAGCAGGCGGATAAGAATCGGCTGACGACGGTCCGGCTGCATACGGGAGACCCGTCTCTTTACGGCGCCATAAGAGAGCAGATGGCAGAGCTGGATAAGAGGGGAATCGCCTATGCGGTCTGTCCGGGCGTAAGCTCCATGGCGGGAGCCGCCGCCGCTTTACAGGTGGAATATACGCTGCCGGAGGTTTCCCAGAGCGTAATCATTACAAGAGCGGAAGGGAGAACGGCTGTGCCGCCCAAACAGCAGTTGTCAGAGTTGGCGGTGCATCAGTCCACCATGGTTTTGTTCCTGTCCGCAGGATTGGCAGGGAAGGTGAGGGAGGAGCTGCTTGCGGGAGGGTATGCGCCGGATACGCCGACTGCTGTCGTGTATAAGGCCACATGGCCGGAGGAGAAAATACTGCGGACCACATTGGACAGGCTGCCGGACGCAATGGAAGAGGCCGGAATTACAAAGACCGCCCTTATCGTTGTGGGCGATGTGTTAGGCGGCGAATTCGCAAAATCCCGCCTGTATGACAAGACCTTTACAACAGGGTTTCGGAAAGGAAAAGACCAATGACGCTTTATATGTTTGCCTGTACTAAAAAAGCCGCTGTGCTGATGCGGGACTTTGAAGACAAATGGAAAGAGGGACATCAGGGGGACGAACTGATTGGACGGATTAAATGCAGCAGTCTGCCGGAGGTTTCGATGAAAGAGAGCGTTTCCGCGAGCGTGGCGGAGTGCTTTGGCCGGGCGGACGCCATTGTATTTTTTGCGGCTGCGGGCATTGCAGTCCGAAGCATTGCGCCCTGTCTTAGGCATAAATCCTCCGATCCGGCTGTGGTCGTAGTTGATGAAACCGGTAAATTCTGTATTTCCCTGTTATCCGGCCACGCCGGAGGCGCCAATGCGCTGGCAGAACAGATAGCGGCGCTTATAGGGGCAACGCCTGTGATTACCACTGCCACTGACCGGGAGGGGCGTTTTTCGGTAGATGATTTTGCCAGAAAACACAATATGGCGGTGACGGATTGGAAGCTGGCGAAGGAGATTTCTGCCGCTGTATTGGCGGGCAGGAAAATCGGCGTCTGCGCCGGGAAGGGGTTTGAGGAAACCGCAGCGCAAATGGTAAAGCAGTATTTTGAAGAGCTATATCTGACGGAAAACTCTATGGAAAAAAAGGCAGGAGAACAGGGACAATCGCTGTCAGACGAACCGTCACAGGAGGATTCTTTGGGGATTTATATTGGCTGTGACCGCACTGTGGAATCCCCTTTTGCCCGGACGCTGGTTTTGGCACCAAGGATTCTGACGGCGGGAATCGGCTGCCGGAAAAATACGCCGGTTCACCGGATTGCCGGGGCACTAGAGCGCTGCCTTAAGGAGGAAGGATATTGCGAGGAGGCGCTGGCGGCGGTGGCGAGCATTGATTTGAAGGCAGAGGAACAGGGACTAATACAGTATTGCAAAAAAAAGAATATTCCCTTTCTCATCTTTTCAGCAGAACAGCTTTTACAGATACAAGGGGAGTTTAATGACTCTGATTTTGTGGAACAGGTTACCGGCGTGGCAAATGTCTGTGAGCGGAGCGCAGTGGCGGCGGCAGAGCGGCTATCCATTGCAGGGCGGCTTGTCTGCCGGAAAAAGATATACGATGGGGTGACGGTTGCCCTGGCAAAAGTCGGGAAGCGGAAATAAATTGCATTGCGGATGTATGACAAAGAGGAATGTTTTTGTATGACAGGCGAAATGCCGTATCTGGAAGTATAAAGACTGATACGGCGTTGCTTGGAATATCATATTGCGGAGAGAAGAGATATGGCGGATTTATATGTGGTGGGGACAGGCCCTGGCGAATATGAAAAAATGACAATGGAGGCCCGTGATGTACTGTCTGCCTGTGAGGTGATTGCAGGCTACAAGGTGTATGTGGAGCTTTTGCGGCAGCATTTTCCGGATAAGGAATACATTGTTACCGGAATGACCGAGGAGACAAAACGGTGCCGGTTGGCTTTAGAGGCGGCGGAAAGCAGAAGAACGGCTATGGTTTGCAGCGGAGACGCGGGAGTCTATGGCATGGCGGGGCTTTTGCTGGAAATGGGACAGGACTATCCCCAGGTGGATATCCAAGTGGTGGCTGGCGTGACTGCGGCCCTTTCCGGCAGCGCTGTGTTAGGCGCGCCTTTGGGAAATGATTTTGCCGTAATCAGTTTAAGCGATTTGCTGACGCCATGGGATAAAATTCAACTGCGGTTAAAAAATGCGGCTGCGTCGGATTTTGCGATTTGCCTGTACAATCCTGCCAGCAGCAAGAGGCGGGATTATCTGAAAAGGGCCTGCGGACTGATTATGGAATACCAGCCGCCCGATACGGTTTGCGGTTATGTAAAAAATATCGGCAGGAAAGGGCAGGAGCAGCGTATCCTGACCTTGCGGGAATTAGCGGAGGCGGAAGCGGATATGTTTACCACTGTATTTGTCGGTAATTCCCAGACCAGATGCATAGGCGGGAGAATGGTGACGCCCCGGGGATATAAACTTAAATAAGGCAGTTTGCGAAAGAAAAGTTGGAATAAAGGAGAAAGCAGATGGCAGACATAGTGATTTTCGGGGGAACCGCAGAGGGACGGAAGTTAGCGGAAAGCCTGAAGGATACACAACTGAAACTGCATATTTGTGTGGCGACGGAATACGGAGCCGAATTGCTGCCGAAGGGGGACAATATTTTTCTTCATACCGGACGGCTTGGCAGGTCAGAGATGGAGGAATTGCTTGCAGCCGTACAGCCGGATTACTGTATCGATGCAACTCACCCTTATGCGGCGCAGGTGACGGCCAACATTTTCGGCGCCTGTGAGCAGGCAGGCGTCGCTTATCTCCGGGTCAGGCGGCAGGAGGTATCATTTTCTGATACGATTTTTGTGTCGGATGTGGCGGAGGCGGCGGAATATTTAAGCCATGT
This sequence comes from uncultured Lachnospiraceae bacterium, assembly GCA_947629565.1. Classification (GTDB taxonomy): domain Bacteria; phylum Bacillota; class Clostridia; order Lachnospirales; family Lachnospiraceae; genus CAG-590. The sequence goes on along the minus strand of CANREG010000026.1, from coordinate 20,258 downwards.
GGAGGGCAATATTTTTATTACTACGGGCAGTAAGGAGTTAGATAAATATACAGTGATTCCCGACTATGCCAGCCGGTGTGTGGCAAGGGTGCTTCCTGCCGCCCCGGTTATGGAAAGGTGCAGGGCGTTAGGCTTTGAAGGAAAACATATTATCGGTATGCAGGGGCCGTTCAGTGAGGAAATGAATTACTGTATGTTAAAGGAAAGCCGGGCGGCATGGCTGGTGACAAAAAGCTCCGGAAAAGAGGGCGGCTATCCGGAAAAATGCGAGGCGGCCCTCCGGCTTGGGATTTCCATTCTGGTGGTGGGAAGACCGGAGGAAGAGATACAGGGAATCACGCTGGAACAGGTCTTATCAGTTTTAGAAACCGCCTATGGCCTGAATCCGGAACAGGCAAAGGAGAGGATTTTATATCTGGTTGCAATGGGACCGGGCGGGGAAGCTTTGCTTACCGGGGAGGCAGTCGGAGCTTTAGCAGATGCGGAGGTTTTGTTTGGCGCAGAGCGGGTTCTTAACATATATAAGGGATTTGGAGACAAGCCCCGGATAAACTGCTATAAGCCGGAGGAAATTCTGGATTTCTTGGGGCGGCATACCATGTACAAAAAGGCGGCAGTAGGATATTCCGGGGATATCGGCTTTTATTCCGGCGCAAAGGGGATTTGGGAAAAGGCGCAAAAGAAAAAAGACGGCAAAATGATCCTGACAACCTGTGGGGAAAATGGCGAGACTGCGGACTGGCAGGTGGTTCCGGTTTCCGGCGTTTCCTCTGTCGCCTATTTTCTGAACCGGTTGGGAATCCCATGGGGGCAGGTGGAACTGGCAAGCTGCCATGGCCGGAATGCGGATTTGATTTCGCTGCTTGAAAAAAGGGGACGGGTGTGTACCCTGTTAGGCGATAAAGAAGATGTGTCCGCTGTCAGCAGGAGCCTACTTGAAAAAGGTCTGAACCATGTAAGATTAACAGTGGGAGAACGGCTGTCCTATCCGGAGGAGCGGATTCTCACCGGCTCACCGGAGGAATTTCTAAATATAAGATTGGATAATTTATCGATTTTATTACTGGAAAAATGTTGACAAACATCTCGTTATAAAACATTGGAGAATATATTCCTGCGTACTCCTTGAACCATTACCATAAACAGGTTTTTTATGCCCGCCGGTACTTAGGCGGTGCTTTGCAGCGCCTTATGTACCGCTGCGTGGCATAAATAAGCGAAAGCGCCCTGTTTATGGTAATGTTCAAGGCTTATGTTAATATAAAAAGATGCTTACTGACAAGTGTTGAAGGAGGTTTCGTATGCTGGGCATACCCGATTATGAGTTTATAAGGGGAGAAGTCCCTATGACAAAAGAGGAAATACGAATTTTATCTGTGGTTAAATTGCGGCTCACAGAGGATGCAGTCGTCTATGACATAGGCGCCGGAACCGGTTCGGTTTCTGTGGAGATAGCCCTTGCGTGTCCGAAGGGTACGGTCTATGCCGTAGAGGAAAATCCGGCAGGAATCGAACTGATAAAAGCCAACCGGGATAAATTCAAGGCGGACAATATTGTGCCGGTAGCGGGCTTGGCGCCGGACTGCATGGAAGCTCTCCCCGTTCCTACCCATGTGTTTATCGGCGGCAGCAAGGGACGGCTTTTGGAAATCATCGAAAAGGTGCTGGCAAAAAATCCGGAGGCGCGCATTGTCGTTAATGCCGTCACGCTGGAGACCTTGGGAAAATTATCGGAGATGGCGGAGCGGTTTCCTGCCTGCGGGGATATGGAGGTTACAGAGGTTATGATTGCAAAGAGCAGCCTGCGCGGCAGATATCATTTTATGAAGGGGGAAAACCCCGTATATATTGCCGCCTTTGGCAAAAATCATTAGGAGAGGATACGCATGAAAGAGGATAGAGTAAGGCTGCCGCGGATATTGCTTGCAGCGCCCAAAAGCGGAAGCGGAAAGACCATGATTACCTGCGGCATATTGCAGGTGTTAAAAAGACAGGGCTGCCGGGTGGCGGCCTGCAAATGCGGGCCCGATTATATTGACCCCATGTTCCACAGGCAGGTGTTGGGAATCCCCTCCGGCAATCTGGATACCTATTTTACAGACGAGGTATTGACAAGACAGCTGTTAAAAAAACGGGCGGAGAATATGGAAATTACTGTGCTTGAGGGCGTAATGGGATATTATGACGGCCTTTGCGGACAGTCGGAGATTGCCAGTACCTACGAGGTGGCAAGGGTGACAAAAACGCCGGTGATTTTGATTGTCGACGGAAAAGGAGCCAGCGTTTCCTTGGCTGCAATGATAAAAGGAATCGTGGAGTATAAGCCGGACAGCGGAATTGCCGGAATTATCATAAACCGGATATCCGCCGGTTACTACCATCGGATCAAAGAGGTAATTGAGAACGCCTGCGGGCTGCCGGTGCTGGGGTATCTGCCGGAGCTTAAGGAACTGAAAGTGCCTTCCAGACATTTGGGGCTGATGGCGCCAGAGGAAATGAAGGAGTTTGCGGCGCATTTAGACCGTTTGGCAGATGAAATGGAAAAAACAGTGGATATACGAAGAATCAAGCTGCTGGCAGAAGGGGCGGAGCCTTTGGAGATACCGGCGCTAAAACCTTGCGGGCGGCTTGAAAGGCCGGTGCAGATTGCTGTTGCAAGGGACCGGGCGTTTTCTTTTTATTATGCGGAAAATCTGGAATTGTTGGAGGAAATGGGAGCGGAGCTGGTGGAATTTTCCCCTCTGCATGACAGGGAACTCCCCGAAGGAGCAGCGGGAATGATTCTTGGCGGCGGCTATCCGGAGCTTTATGCGGAAATGCTGGCGGACAATGAGCCTATGAGGAAGACGGTAAAATCGGCCTGTGACGGCGGTATGCCCTGCATTGCAGAGTGCGGCGGCTTTCTTTATCTGCAACAGGAATTGGAGACGGAGGAGGGCAGGCGCTTTCCGATGACCGGGGTACTTCCCGGACGGGGATTTCCTGCGGGAAAGCTCTGCCGGTTCGGATATATGCAGGCGGAAAGCAAGTGCGGCGGACTGGCGGGCGGCAGGGAAACGGTTTTTAAGGGCCATGAATTTCACTACTGGGACAGTACGGAAAACGGGAAGGATTTCCGGATTGGCAAGCCGGTTATAAAAAAGGATTTGGAACCTGACGGGGATCTGGGAACAGGCGATAATGCCGGATACGGTGAAGAAAGGGTTGCCTACAGGGTGGAATACAGGGAAGCCGGCATGGTACACACGCCGACTTTAGCAGCGGGGTTTCCTCATTTTTATTATTACAGTAATCCGGATTTTGTCCGGCAGTTTTTGTTAAGCTGTCAGGCGTATCAGCTTGGGCGGCAGGCCATGGCCCATTGGGACAGCATAGCCAAACCCATTGACAGTCTGGGACTGTTGGAGGAGGCTGTAGTAAAAATGGTCTGCGCAGCAGGCGACGCAGGACATTGTGATATTGAAAAAAAGGCGCTGGTCGTATTTTGCGCCGACCATGGGGTTGCGGCAGAGGGCGTGACGCAGACCGGGCAGGAGGTTACCCGCATTGTCAGTGAAAATATTGCCGCAGGAAGGTCTACGGTAAATATTATGGCGGATGTGGCCGGGGCTGATGTCTATACGGTAGATGTGGGAATAAATGGTCCCGTTTATCCCAATCATCAGATTGAGCAGGGAAAACTGATAGACCGGAAAATCGCAAAGGGCACCGGAAACCTTGCGACAGAGGCGGCCATGACTATGGAACAGTGCCGGCGGGCAATGGATGTCGGCAGGGAGATAGTACGGGAATTAAAGGAACGGGGATACCGGCTTTTGGCAGCCGGGGAGATGGGAATCGGCAACACCACTCCTGCGAGTGCGCTGGCGGCTGTCTTTCTGGGAAAGGAGCCGGAGGCGGTTACGGGAAAAGGAGCGGGCCTGTCTCCGGCGGGCGTTGCGAAAAAGCGGCAGGTAATTAAGAGGGCGCTAGAGCGAATAGAAGAAAAGAAGATTAACAACCCGATAGAGGTTCTGGCTGAAATCGGGGGACTGGAAATTGCCGCCCTGACGGGAATGTTTTTGGCCGGACTGGAGTTTCATATTCCGATAGTGATGGACGGAATGATTTCCTCGGCGGCAGCCTTAACTGCGGTTAAGATTGACAGCCGGGTTTCAAAAATCCTGATAGCCTCGCATGTTTCAGAGGAACCGGCTGCGGCTATGGCGCTAGAAGCGCTTGGCCTAAAGGCGCTTGTGCATGGCAATCTGTGTCTGGGAGAGGGAACTGGGGCTATGACGGTGCTGCCTATGCTGGATATGGCGGCGAAGGTGTATAACCGCATGGGAAGCTTTGCGGATTATGACATAAAGCCATATGAGCGGTTTGGGGCAGATTGACAGAGTAAATGGCAGCGGAGACTTTTGACGAAGCGCAGACAGTTTAAGGATAAGGGGAATGGAAATGTTGTATCTGATAACCGGAGGAAGCGGGAGCGGTAAATCTGAATATGCGGAAAATCTGGCCGTAAGGCTGTATGAAAAAGGCTCAAGATCCGGCTGCCTTTATTATATCGCCACCCTGAAGGCAGAGGATGAGGAAAGCTTAGAACGGATTAAACGGCACCGGGTACAGAGAACGGGAAAGGGGTTTACCACGAGAGAATGTCCCCTGAATATCGAAAGACTGGCCTTTCAAAAAGAAGATGTGGTTTTGATTGAGGATTTGTCCAATCTTTTGGCCAATGAAATGTACATGGAGGGCGGCAGAATCGGTACGGATAACGAGGACTGGGAAAAGCGTCTTTTCGAGGCGGTAATAACCCCTTTGGAGCTGTTGGAAAAACAGGTGGCATGTGTTATCCTTGTAACAAATGAAATTTTTTGCGCCGGACAGTACATGGATTATGTCCGCTGCTTAGGCTTTGCCAACCGGCAGCTTGGACTCCGGGCAAAGGGCGTGGCCGAGGTGGTCTGCGGTATTCCTCTGTGGCAGAAGGGGGAGCCGGTGCAGGAGAAGGGATGCCGGACGGATGAGGGGTGTCCGTATTCCTCTGTGACAGAAGGGGAAACCGGTACAGATGAGGGGAGGAGAGGTTTACAATGTTTAGGGCAATAGCGGCGGCATTTTCAACTTATTCCAGAATCCCCATGCCCCGCATAAAATGGGATGGGAAAGAAATGCGTTACAGCATATGCTGTTTTCCCTTGGTGGGGGCGGTCATCGGCCTGATTTCCTACTGGTGCAATGCGGGACTTGCAGCGGCGGGCGCCGGAGACATTTTGCGGGCGGCGCTATTGACGGCGCTTCCGCTTTTGATTACCGGCGGAATCCATATGGACGGTTTTTTAGATACCATAGATGCAAAAAATTCCTACGGAGACAGGGAGGAGCGGTTAAGGATTTTGAAGGACCCCCATGCGGGCGCCTTTGCGGTAATATACGGGCTTGTGTATATGCTCATAAGTTTTGGATTGTTTAGCGAGACCGGCAAGGAGCAGATGCTCTATGTCGCATTGGGTTATGTGTATTCCCGGATTCTGAGCGGCTTGTCTGTGGTGTTTTTCCGCAGGGCAAAAACAGACGGAATGTTGGCGGATACAGCGGCGCATACGGATAGAAAAGCCGGGGGGATATTGCTTACAGAACTTTTATTATGTATAATCTGTATGTTGGCAGTCGGAAAGGGCAACGGGCATATATACGGAGCCGCTGATGTGGCGGCGGGGCTATTGGTGTTCGCGGCATACAGGCGGATGGCATACAGGCAGTTTGGGGGCGTTACCGGAGATCTGGCAGGATACTTTTTACAGGTGTGCGAACTATCCCTGTTGGCAGTACCGGTTGTGCTGAGTTTCATTCTTTGATATAAATGTCTGCGATTGGAAGATTATACAAACGGAACAATACCAGCGCAGGCACGCTTGCGCTACCCTCGTCTCGCAGCGGTACATAAGGTGCTGCTGCGCACCACCTAAGTACCGGCGGACTCGCAGTGCCTGCTTATGGTAATTGTTCCGCTTTCAATATAATACAATTTGTATCGTTTCCCAACTGTCAGGGGGTTATCGTATTTAAAGAGATTCAGAAAGGATTTGCATAAATGATATTTATTGTCGGGGGCGCTTATCAGGGAAAAACAGAATATGCAAGATTAAATTATGGAACAGATTATCGCATTATCAATGGCTACCACCTTAAGGTAAGACAACAGCTGGAGCAGGGTGACGATCCTTTGGAAGAGGTAAAAAAGATTTTGGCAGAATCCGAAAAGCTGGTTATCATCAGCGACGATATCGGCTGCGGGCTGGTGCCTGTGGACGCCTTCGAGCGGCGGTACAGGGAGATGTCAGGCAGGGTAAACTGTTATCTGGCAAAGGAGGCGGAGCAGGTAATCCGGATGGTGTGCGGAGTGCCTGCAAGGATTAAGTAGAAATGGCAGGGAAGTAAGATGTATTTGTATTTTATTCGGCATGGGGCGACAAAAGGAAATAAAGAGAGAAGATACATAGGGAAGACGGACGAGGGCCTGACAGGGGAAACCATAGTCAAGCTGTCGGCGATTTCCAAGTATTTTGCCGGATTAGAACCGCAGGTAAAGCATGTGGCGGTAAGTCCCATGAAACGCTGCCGCCAGACCGCAGACATTTTGTTTCCCGGCGTATCCCAGACGGTGATAGAGGATTTTCGGGAATGTGATTTTGGCTGGTTTGAATATTGCAGCTATGAGGAGCTCAAGGACAAGCCGGAATACCGGAGGTTCATTGACAGTAAGGGCAGGAGCGGGTTTCCCGGCGGCGAGAGCAGAAGGCATTTTCAGGCAAGATGCGTGGCGGCCTTTGAGGAGTGGATTGCAAAGCTCGTGGAACGATATGGGGCGGATTCTAATGCGACGGCGGCGCTGGTGATTCATGGCGGCACCATTATGGCGCTGCTTGACCGGTATTCAAATCCCCATAGGGATTATTATGATTGGCAGGCAGAAAATGGGGAAGGATATCTGGCGGAGCTTGCCGAGGATAAGGAAAAAGGCGGCTGGCAGCTTGTCCATATCAAGTCTGTCAAAACCCAGAAAAATATTTGAAAATGCAATCGGGAGGAAGGGCTTATGCTGCGGCATATGATTTGTCTGTGTGTGGGCTTTGGGCTTGACAGTTTATTTGGCGATCCTCATTTTTTATGGCACCCGGTACAGGGCATAGGAAAGCTTGTCGGGTGGCTGGAAAAAGGCTTGTTTGCCGTTCTTCGTATAAGGCAGGACAAGGAGGCAGACAGGGGCAAAAAAAGATTTGCCGGAGGAGTTTTGGCGCTTTTGACGATTTTGTTGTCTGTGGGCTTGGGCGCCCTGCTTTTGTATGCGGCGGGCAGAATCAGCATATGGCTGGAAATGGTTTTGGAATGTATCATGTGCGGTCAGATGTTAGCGGCAAAATCTCTGCGGCTTGAGAGCATGAAAGTATATTATGCCTTAGAGAAACAGGACTTAGAGCAGGCTCGCCATGCGGTTTCCATGATTGTGGGGCGGGATACGGAAAGGCTTGGCGAGGAGGGCGTTATCCGGGCGGCGGTAGAGACGGTGGCGGAGAATACTTCGGACGGCGTGATTGCCCCCTGGTTTTACATGATGCTGTTTGGCCCCTTAGGCGGCCTCTTTTATAAGACAGTCAACACCATGGATTCCATGATCGGGTATCGGAATGACCGGTATTTTTATTTTGGAACGGCGGCGGCAAGGCTTGATGATATAGTAAATTTCATTCCGGCAAGGCTGGCGGCGGTGATGATGATGTCAGCCGCAGGACTGTCCGGTTTTGATATGAAAAATGCATGGCGCATTTTTAAGCGGGACAGATACAGGCACAAAAGTCCGAATTCCGCCCAGACGGAATCCGTCTGCGCCGGAGCGCTGCATATCCGGCTGGCAGGAAATGCTTATTATTTTGGCATCTTGGTGGAAAAGCCGGAAATTGGCGACGGAGACCGGGCGGCAGAGGCGGAGGATATAAGGCGGGCATGCAGAATGTTGAAGGTGACAGCGGGGCTGGCCTGGCTTATCAGCGCGGGGTGCTGCTTACTGATTTAGTGTGGCAGGTATTGTGCGGAGGACATTTTTTATGGAAGACATAGCAAAACAATGAAAAGAGGTGGGTATTGATGATTGAAATTGCTATATGTGACGATGAAGTGACCGATTTGAGAGCAATATCGAAAATTGTTTGTGACATATGTTTGAACGAAGCAATTGACTATAATCTGAAAACTTATTCCTCTGGGAGAGAAATGCTGAGCCAGACATACAGTATGGATATTGGAATATTGGATATTTCAATGCGTGAATTAAATGGAATTGACTTGGGCAGAGAGTTAAAGAAGAAGTTTCCGGAAGTAAAACTGATTTATACCACAAGCTATGAACAGTATTGCCAGCAAGTAATTAACAAGGTTCACGCTTTTTCTTTTTTAACAAAGCCGGTTCAATATGAAAAGGTACGGGATCAGATAGTAGAGTTATTGGATAACCTAGAGGACGATGCCTCTGGCAGAAAACGTGAATTTTATAATGTAATCACAAGTGATAACCGGGAAATAGAAGTGCTTAAATTGAACTTGAAAGATATATTGTATTTTGAGTATATCAAAACCGCAAGAAGGATAAAAATTATATGTCCAAATGACTGTTATGAAATTTCCTATGTTATGAAAAAACTAACGGATGAATTGCAAGAGTTTGGTTTTGAAGTGAATTGTAGGGGAATGTTAGTAAATATGCGGCACATACGGAAAGTAAAAGGGTATTCGTTACATATGGATAACGGACAGGAGCTTGCGTTATCCCAAAAACGGAAAGCAGACTTTGTTAAGAGGATGAATGAGTTTATGCACAATAATTTTAATTAAGGTGGAAATGCAATGGATGATTTATTATTACCGATATGTACTTGTTTATCATGTTTTATTGTTGCGACGATTTTATTCCAATTTATGAATGACAGGTATAACAAGACATTTCATAATAAGCAGCTTTACTATTTTATAGAGATAATAACAATTATAGGAATTTCTATTATAAATCTTTTTAATTTCTGGATTTTGAATTTAATAGTCTGGTTTGTTGCCATAATTATTATTTCTTATGTATTTTACTTTGATGATTCCAATAATGCGTTACGGAGAATTGTGGAGTGTGAAGTTCTCCTTTTTTGTATGGGTGTATGTGAGTCTTTAGGGGTAGTTTTTGTTGATTGGATGTTAAAATTGTTCCAAATAGATTTGAAAACAAGTACTATGCGTAGTTGTATGGAAATCACTTTTTCTAAAGTAGTTGTAATATTTATGTATTATATGATTTTTTCCAGATTGATGAATAAAAAGAAGGTTGACTTTACCAAGGTGCAGTGGGCAATCAATTTTATTATATTGATATATAGTCTGATAAACATGCTTGTAATTGCAGAAGGCGCATTGCAAGGGCAGGCAAATTTTATTTTAACGGTTAATATGGGATGTATCGTATTAGCTGATTTGTATCTCTTATATTTTATAAAGGTAGCAAATGAGAAAAATTATTTAGAAGGAGAAATAGAGATACTCGAAAAGCAGGCACACATGCAGTATGAGTATTATCTGGTGCAAGAGCAGAAATATAATGCGACAATCCATATATTACATGATGTGGATAAACATGTAAAAAGCATAGAAAATTTATGTGTGAACGGAAAAACCGGGGAAGCAGCAGAATATGTAAAGGATATAAGAAATATGTTGGAACCGCTAATTCCTATTAAGTATACAGGGAATCCGATACTTGACATTCTGCTTACAGATAAGGCAACCATTAGCAAAGAGAAAAAAATAAAATTTGATATTAAAATTGATAATATTGACATGAATTTTCTTGAGGCTATAGATGCAACCACGATTTTTGGAAACCTGATTGATAATGCAATAGAAGCAGTAGAGAAAGTAAATGAGGACAGGTATATTGAGGTCAGTATAATGCCTTATCAGGAGATGGTACTCGTCAGAATAAAAAATACTTCACTTCCTTTAAAGTGGAAAAATGGGATGCCTGTTTCCGAAAAAGGAAAAAATCATGGGATAGGTTTGTTGAATGTTAAGAGGAGCATAGAAAAGTATGATGGGGATATATCTATTCAACAGAAAAATGGCATAGTTACAGTAGACTTGCTTTTAAATTCATAGGTGAATGGAGCAAATATGATAAAAGAAATAGTAAATAGTGTACCTCGCGCATGAAAAGTTGTACCTCGTGATTTATTTATTAAACGCAGAGGCTGCTCAGTCGATAAGATGGATATATTAGGAAAAGGAGGTAATTTTTATGAAGGTCATGGTTAATATAAGTAATTCGGATTATTACAGCAAAATACCTGCTGGCAGAGATATAAACAACCTGCCCGCAAGCTCTGATGATGGAACATCTGTTGGTTATCAATATGATGGATTTACAGAGGAAGACCGTTTGGTATTCAAAATTTTGCAGGAGCATTATGACAAAGTATATAAGGAAAACCTGTCACATTCCGATCCAATGGCATACATCCAGTCAAAGTATTATGATGTGACTTCCCCTAATTTCCGCTCAGAAATGACAGCCGATCAGCGTTCTATAGCGTACCGTAACGAAAAGAGGATGCTCGAAACAGGTGGGAAACATACTGCCGGATTTGGCAGATATGATTATGCTTTGCGAAATTATAAAGATTTGTATACAGGTGGTTCAAGAAGTAATGGAGGGTATGTTCGCAATACAGATAAAGAAAAGCAATATGCCAGAAGCGTTGTGAATCAACAAATTTCAAACTTGCTTTCCAATCATGGGATAGTATTGTCAAAACAAATGGATTTGAAATTTTCCATTGAACCGTATACTTATCAAGTAAAGGTATCTGGAAATGCAGATAAAGACACATTAGCACTTATGGAACGGCTGTTGAACGAGGGCAGTAATGGGAAAAATCTGTGGACGCACATATGGATTTGTATGCATGATTCAGATAATGAAATTATCAATTCGCAGGCAAATTCAGCAAAAGCAGAGCAATATTCCTTATGGCATGAGTTATATAATGCAACAGGGTATGATATACGAAATGCAGTATATAAAAACGGTACATTTTTTTCCGAGGACGGTACAGACTTGCTTGCATTGTTTAAGGAAAAGGCAGCCTACGGTGCAGGTTATGAACTTTTTTCCAAAAGATGGCTGGAATATGCGAAAGATGGTTGGAATAGTGCAAATGATTTAGTGCTGGAGATAGGGTTTGACAGCAACGGCTTGTATGACATGGGGCAGGAAAAAGGATACGGAATAACACAGGATAATTGGATTAAAGGAGAAAACCAGAATATGTTTGATACTAAAGTATGAATTGGCATAGAGCAAAGCTGCCTATTTTTGTTGAAATAAGGCCGGAACAGAAGTATAATTAATAAAATCATGCAAATCGGTATGAGGAGAAGATACATGAAACCGGGTCATGGCGGCAATCGATTCAATCAAAAAATAATATATGATTTTTCGGCAAACATTAATCCGTTGGGAATGCCGGAAGCCTGCTGCGCCGCTTTGCAGGCGGGCATAAAAGAGGTGGAACAGTATCCGGATTTTTATGGCGGCAAGCTGCGCCGCGCTATCGGAAAAGCGGAGGGAGTAAGACCGGAACAGGTGATTTTGGGAAATGGGGCCTCGGAGCTCATTTACGCCCTGTGCTATGCGCTGCGGCCAAAGAGGGTATTGCTGTCTGTGCCGGCATTTTCGGAATATGAGGCGGCGGCAGCCGCTGCCGGAGGGAAGGTTTGCTATTGGAAGCTGAGAGAAGAAACAAATTTTTCTCTTTCCTCTGAAATTATCGGGCAGCTTGCCGGAACAGAGCTTATGTTTTTGGGCAATCCCGGTAATCCGACAGGCGCGTTGACAAAACCGGAACTGCTTTCAGAGATTGCAAAAAGGTGTGAACAGACGGGAACAGTGCTATGCGTAGACGAATGTTTTCTTCCCTTTTTAGAGAAGGAGGAACAGCTGACCTTAAAGCACAGGATAAGAGAATTTCCGCATTTGTTTATCCTTCGCGCCTTTACGAAAATCTATGGGATGCCCGGCCTGCGGTTGGGCTATGGGCTGACTGCCAATGAGGAGCTGGCAGGGAAAATGCGGGACTGTCTGCCGCCCTGGAATACTTCCGTACCGGCGCAAAATGCGGGGCTTGCCGCTCTTACGGATGGTGATTTTTTGGAGAGGACAAGAAGGCTGATTCGGCAGGAGAGGGATTATCTGCTGGAAGAAATGAGCGGGGGGCTGGCGGATAAGATTTATCACCCGGAGGCAAACTTTATTTTCTTTAAGGCCCGTACAGATTTGTATGACAGGCTGTTGGAACAGGGAATCCTAATCCGGGCCTGCGGTGATTATCCCGGATTGGAACCGGGATATTTCCGCATTGCAGTGCGGGGGCACGAGGAGAATGCGGCCTTGATTGAGGCATGGAAGAAATTATAGAAATACATAAGAAATGTGATTAAACCGGAACATTTCAGAGTATCTCAATGATACACGGGATTAGAGGAATACGGATATGGCAAAGGTGATTATGGTTCAGGGAACAATGTCCAATGTGGGAAAAAGCCTGATTACGGCGGGGCTTTGCAGGATATTTAAGCAGGACGGATACCGGACTGCTCCTTTTAAGTCGCAGAACATGGCATTAAATTCCTATATTACAAAAGACAACTTAGAGATGGGGCGGGCCCAGGCGGTACAGGCGCAGGCGGCGGGAGTGGAGCCGGAGGCGCTGATGAATCCTATTTTGTTAAAACCCACTACAGACATGGGCTCCCAGGTTATTGTGGAGGGAAAGCCGGTAGGCAATATGGAGGCGGCGGAGTATTTTCGCAGGAAGATGGACTATATTCCGGTTATCCGCAAGGCGTTGGAAACCCTGAAGGAAAGCTATGACATTATCGTTATCGAGGGGGCGGGCAGTCCGGCGGAAATCAATCTGAAGGAAAATGATATCGTCAATATGGGCATAGCAAGAATGGCGGACGCTCCGGTGCTGCTTGTGGGCGATATTGACCGGGGCGGCGTGTTTGCCCAGCTTATCGGTACCGTCATGCTGTTAGAGCCGGAGGAGCGGCAGCGGGTTTGCGGGCTTATCATTAATAAATTCCGGGGAGACCGGAGCATCTTAGCGCCGGGCGTTGCCATGTTAGAGGAACGCTGTGGGAAACCTGTGTTAGGGGTAGTTCCCTATATGGATATAGATATTGAAGATGAGGATTCTTTGTCGGAACGACTTGCTGTGCATCACGCCGGAAAAGGTATGGATATTGCTGTGATACGCCTGCCAAAGCTTTCCAATTTTACGGATTTTCAGGCTCTTGCCCTAGAGCATGCGGTATCTGTCCGGTATGTGGAACGGGCGCAGGATTTGGGAAGACCGGATGCGGTAATTCTGCCGGGAACCAAAAGCACCATACCGGATATGCTGTGGCTTCGGGAAAGCGGATTGGAGACGGCAATATTGCGGCTGGCAGCGGCAGAGGTTCCGGTTATCGGTATCTGCGGCGGCTATCAGATGTTAGGGGAAACCATAACCGATTATCAGGAAAATACGGAGACTGTCAGAGGCATGGGACTGCTGCCGATAGATACGGTTTTTGAACCGGAAAAGCGGCGTTTTCAGGTGGAAGGCAGACTTAACCATTTGTCCGGCCCGTTTGCGGCTTTGTCGGGAATGACGGTGAAGGGTTATGAAATTCATATGGGTATTTCCAGACTGCGGGAGGGCGGAGAGTCCCTTATGCAGTGTAATCGGAGCGGGCAGGAGGTAAGCCGGATAGATGATGGGTGCGTCAGCGGCAATGTTTTTGGAACCTATGTCCATGGCCTGTTTGACGCAGACGGGTTCCGGGAACATTTTGTCAGGCTGCTTAGTGAGAGGAAAGGGATTGACTATGCCGGACAAGCGGAGAGTCTTTCGGAATACAGGGAACGGCAGTATGATAAGCTGGCTGACGGGTTAAGGGAAAATCTTAACCTGGAGGAGATTTATAAAATGATGGGATTACATTGATAAAGAGTAATTGTTCAGAATAAAATGAGTGTGAAATGGAATGGGGAAGAAATCGGTATGGATGAGGAATATAAGGTAAAACTACAACGGGTATTGCCGGAGGAGATTGAACAGCGCAGCTTTGAAATCATAACGGAGGAGTTAAAAGATGTGGTTCTCGATGAAAAGCAGGCGCCGGTTATCAAGCGGGTTATCCACACTACGGCTGACTTTGACTATCTGCATAATCTCTGCTTTTCGGAAAATGTGGTGGAAATTTTGCAAAACGCAATCAGAAACGGAGCCTGTATTGTCACTGACACCCAAATGGCAAAGGCGGGAATCAATAAAAAACGGCTGGCGGATTACGGCGGGGAGGTCTGCTGCTTTATGAGTGATGAGGATGTGGCGCAGGCGGCTAAAAGGAAAGGCTGTACCCGGGCTGTGGCAAGCATGGACAAGGCGGCTTCTTTAGAGAAAGACCTGATTTTTGCCATTGGCAATGCGCCGACAGCTTTAGTCCGGCTTTATGAACTGATTCGTCAGGGAAAAATCCACCCGGCAGGTATCATCGGCGTGCCGGTGGGCTTTGTCAATGTAGTGGAGGCGAAGGAGTTAATTATGTCGGCGGGCGTTCCCTATATTGTGGCAAGGGGCAGAAAGGGCGGCAGTAATGTGGCGGCGGCGATTTGTAATGCTGTGATATATGGGAGGATGAGTTATGAATACTTTAAAGAATGAATTTGATGAAATCGTTAAGTTGTGTGAAGAACGGGTAGAAGAATATGGTGAACGTGCGTCGTATTTTATGGAGCCGGCAACGGAAGAGGAAATATTAGAGTGGGAAAGAAAAACAGGGATTCAAATTCCGGAAGATTATAGACAATGGTTGAAATTAACAGCAAATTGTCAAATATGTTCCAATATTGCTTCACTTGTTTTTCCGGAATTAGAACAACCAGATTTTCTTCCAGATGACTATGTGCTGATTGGGTATGTGGTCGGAGATGGTGAGGTTCTTTGTTTTTCAAAAAGCACAGGGGAATATATTACATATTTTGAAGGTAAAGTGAATAGAAAATATGATGATTTTATTAAGTTTTTATATGGAATTAAAAAAAGCATAAGAGGAGAAGCCCCCAAAATAAAATTTACCGAAGAAAAAATTAAGGCAATGATGGCAGAATTAGAAGAAATGAGAAAGAGTAAAGGAGAGATTAGATAAATGAATTTGTAAGAATTTACTGAAGTAAACTTGGAAGAAAGGATAAGGAGAGGGGAGGACAGATAACCATGTCTGAAAATGTTACCAATATGCAAACTGACAATATACATCACCCGCCCGCATACCACTCGTCATCGAAACTACCCACAGGCAAAAACAAGGCTAAAAAACCACTGCAAAAGAGACAGAAAATAATCATTGCCATTGGATTGGCTGTTCTATTGGTTTTCTTGGGATTCAAGTTGCCAGCGGCGATAAAAAGGTCTAACAACATTGCAAAATACAGGGATGCGGAATATTTGGAGCAGGATGTACAGAATTACTTAAAGAACCGGTATGGAGAAGATTTTGTCATTGAAACTATGCGGGGAAGAAGCTATGCCTATGATTACATAAATATGTACGCTTATCCCGCAGATGTATATACGATTCCTTTAAAACCGGAGGCGGAGAGATATAAGTTTAAGATACAGGGACGGTTCGATGAGGAAGGGGAACTGGAGTATTGTGACAGCTATATAATGGTAAAATTAACGGATGACTACGAGGCGTATATTGACCCCATTATAGGGAAATATTATGATAATTATTTTTTTCATGTAAAGTTTAACAGTGAATGGCTGACCAGTAATATACCACCGGATACAACATTGGAAGAGTTATGGAACTATAAGGCAAATGTGGATTATGCATTACCTGAGATACTTTTATCGATAGGGCCTGGCCATGACAGGTCGGTAGAACATCTGGAAGAGATGGTAAAAGAATTATCTATGCATCACATTCGGGCAGGAGGAACGGTTGCCTACTATAGTAATGAAGTTTGTTGGTCGACCCATTTGACAGGAGATTGGAATTCGGATGTAGATCATTTAGTAGATATGTTAAAAGATATAGAATCATTTTTGATTTATGATGAAAATAAATATGAAATTACTACTGGAGGAAGAAGCCATGACTGAAAATGTTGCCAATATGCATCACCCGCCTGCATACCACTCGTCATCAGATTTATCCACAGGCAAAAGCAAGGCTAAAAAACCACTGCAAAAGAGACAGAAAATAATCATTGCCATTGGATTGGCTGTTCTATTGGTTTTCTTGGGATTCAAGTTGCCAGCGGCGATAAAAAGGTCTAACAACATTGCAAAATACAGGGATGCGGAATATTTGGAGCAGGATGTACAGAATTACTTAAAGAACCGGTATGGAGAAGATTTTGTCATTGAAACTATGCGGGGAAGAAGCTATGCCTATGATTACATAAATATGTACGCTTATCCCGCAGATGTATATACGATTCCTTTAAAACCGGAGGCGGAGAGATATAAGTTTAAGATACAGGGACGGTTCGATGAGGAAGGGGAACTGGAGTATTGTGACAGCTATATAATGGTAAAATTAACGGATGACTACGAGGCGTATATTGACCCCATTATAGGGAAATATTATGATAATTATTTTTTTCATGTAAAGTTTAACAGTGAATGGCTGACTAATAATATACCACCGGATACAACATTGGAAGAGTTATGGAACTATAAGGCAAATGAGGATTATGCATTACCTAAGATACTTTTATCAATAGGACCTGGCCATGACAGGTCGGTAGAACATCTGGAAGAGATGGTAAAAGAATTATCTATGCATCACATTCGGGCGGGAGGAATGGTTGCCTACTATTGTAATGAAGTTTGTTGGTCGACCCATTTGACAGGAGATTGGAATTCGGATGTAGATCATTTAGTAGATAAGCTAAAAGATATAGAATCATTTTGGATTTATGATGAAAATAATTATAAAGTTACTAATCGAGGAGGAAAATAAGAATAGGATTACCACATACAAAAGTCACTTCATAACGGAGGTGGAAGATGCAAGGAAAAATGGTTTTATATAGAATGTATTTTTAAGAAATAAAAAAACAGGGATTATGTGGTTACCGGTATTACAGGAGTGGCAGCGTTATTTATAAGATAATAGATGAAAGGAGTTACATAGCAAAATGTCAGGGAGAATAATATATTTTATAATAGTTTTAATTTTTGTATTAACAACTACTGCAAAGGACTTTGCTTCATCATTATATTTGGGTGTTAGCTATTATTTTCAGCATCCTTTTCCAGGTGTACTTTATTCGAGTTCTGTTTTGGTGTCAGTTCCTACGGTGGTGTTTGGCTTGAAATTCGATGCGGCGGGATTATTTGTTTTAATTATAATTGAAGCAATTTACATAACAATTTATACATTGATATATTTTAAGATAAAAGAGATAAACGGAGAAGAGAAAAATAGAGGGATAAATAAGATAGAAGAAGACCTAATGGAAGAGGAGGAAGAGGAAATAGGAAAACCGGAAATGGATGTAATAGTAATAGAGGATACAGAAATTCAAAATGAATCAATAAGATTGTAGGATGAATTATGAATACTTTAAAGAATGAATTTGAGAATGTTACCAGTATGCAGACTGACAATATGTATCACCCGCCCATGTACCACCCGTCATCAGATTTGCCCCAGGCAAAGGTAAGGTTAAAAGACCACTGCAAAAGAGACAGAAAATAATCATTGCCATTGGATTGGCTGTTATTGTATTTTGTAGCAGTTATTTTGTGATGATTCAACAAACCATAATAAAAGATGGAGATGTGTTGTTAGGATTTGTTAGAATTGCAGATAAAAAATATGAGTATACATATTTTGATACGATAGGAAGAACTAAGAAAATTGCGGAAATTGACAATTGGAATATATACGAAGTAGCCGAGGACCCAGAGCATATTTTTCTTAAAATGAAATCATTCACCGGAGATGAATATTTAGTCAGGGAAGACTATCAAATACCTACGGCGGGAAAAGTTAATTGTGCGTATGTAGAAAGAGAAAGAATAGATGATGAAAACACATTAGAAGCGCTCACGGATATATTGTCAAAAAGAAAGAATACTGATCCTGGAACATTATATTACATTGATAATAAACAGGAAAGTGATAAATGGACGCATGTTACTGTTGGTTATGAAGATTATCCGGTTGGCACAGATGATTCTATTTATGCTATATCGAAAATTGGTTTTAAACGGGTTGTTGTCTTTCGAGATGAAGTTGGAAAAGTAGAAAGCGATAAGCTTCCGGTAATATATCATGAAGTGGATGAAAAGTATAACGAAGTATTTGAACATGGTAAAATATGGTCGCATTAGTTGAAAAAACATAAGTATAGGAGATTATATCAATCCCCACGAGTTGATTATTTGCTCGTGGGGATTTATGTCTTTAAACTGTAAATCTAACATCACTAAGAACTGCGGCATTCCTGCTTTTGAGGTATTTCAATTTTTATTGCTGCGTTACAGAAGTTCGTTTGTTACAATGGGTCATCAAATATATTTGGCTCATTGTATGTTACAACCAAAAATGGAATTCCTGTAAAGATTGTTTTTGTACGAAATCGAAATAAGAAAAGCGAATGCTTATATATTTTAAGCACAAATACTCTGCTTTCCAATTTTGAAATCGTACGTATATATGGAAATAGATGGTCAATTGAATGTTTTTCAAGACCTTTAAATCATTCTTAAAGCTTGGCACAGAATTTCAGTGTTGTAGTTACAATGCCATGACTAGTCACACCACTATTGTATATGTGTGCTACATTCTTTTGGAATGGATTCGCAAAAATCAAAATGACGAGCGTAGTTATGGTGAATTGTTTTTCATATTCTGTGATGATATTCAGAACATGGATTTAACAAATGCACTACAGAGTTTAATGGCTCTGTTTGTAAATATAACACATACTTTTTCTGCAACAATCACAGATATGATTAAAAATCAAGTATGCGGATAGCGTCTCAAGCTACATTTATCCAAGCAATGTTCAGTGATTTATGCTGGGAAAGTTGAGTTTTTAATATATGATGAAAATAATTATAGTCTTTTAAGACACAAAGGGGAATAATGAAAACTGTATGATGTTAAGAGAAAAGTGGATGGAGGAGGCAGTATAAAAATATGCCAATATTACAACTATAGGACAGCAGATGGCATTTTTAACAAAAAAGTTTGTGATATATGTACACAAAATTATAATTTACATTTTACATATAATGTCTTATATTCAATAAAGAAGATAAATAGTGGCTGTTTTTATGCGACAATATAACAAAAAGATAAATGATTAACTATAGAATTAAAAGCCTATCTGGAAATATTAAATTTCCTTGGATATAATTTGGCAGCAGTAGTAATATGATTAGCTCATATCAACCTGAAATCAAGTACAAAGCAGCTACTGTTATATTGGAGAATTAGCTACAAAAGGTCTTTTCAGTATGAATGAGAATGATATAGAGACATTTTTATCTATGGTGAAAATAATTATGAATTAATATGAATCATATTATGGGAGGAAAAAATATGTTTGAAAATGTTACCAATATGCAAACTGACAATATGCATCACCCGCCCGTATACCATTCGTCATCGAAACTACCCACAGGCAAAGGCAAGGCTAAAAAACCACTGCAAAAGAGACAGAAAATAATCATTGCCATTGGATTGGCTGTTCTATTGGTTTTCTTGGGATTCAAGTTGCCAGCGGCGATAAAAAGGTCTAACAACATTGCAAAATACAGGGATGCGGAATATTTGGAGCAGGATGTACAGAATTACTTAAAGAACCGGTATGGAGAAGATTTTGTCATTGAAACTATGCGGGGAAGAAGCTATGCCTATGATTACATAAATATGTACGCTTATCCCGCAGATGTATATACGATTCCTTTAAAACCGGAGGCGGAGAGATATAAGTTTAAGATACAGGGACGGTTCGATGAGGAAGGGGAACTGGAGTATTGTGACAGCTATATAATGGTAAAATTAACGGATGACTACGAGGCGTATATTGACCCCATTATAGGGAAATATTATGATAATTATTTTTTTCATGTAAAGTTTAACAGTGAATGGCTGAC
>CANREG010000025.1 GCA_947629565.1 uncultured Lachnospiraceae bacterium | reverse complement strand
AATCACGGTGTAAATGAAGTGAAATGCCGGAATCATTTATTCCATTTTTTATGATTTAAGTTGCCCTAGCCGTTCCTCCACCGTCTCCAGCATACCTGTGTATTTTGCAAGCTTTTCTTTCTCCTCGGCAATCTTTGCCTCCGGCGCCTTGCCCACAAAATTCGGATTGTTCAGCATGCTGTTGCAGCGCTTGATTTCTCCCTCTAAGCGCTTCTGTTCTTTCTTAAGGCGCTCGATTTCCTTTGCAATATCCACCAGCTCCGCAAAAGGCATATAGACCACTGCGTCATGGATTACCGTTGATACTGCGTCATCGGCAATTCCCGCCTTGTCTGCCTGCACAAACACCTCTGAGGCAAATCCCAATGTGGCAAAGAACACTTTTGCATCCTCAAAGATTCTTCTGACCTCCTCTTTTTCAGAGACCACATACACAGTCGCCTTCTTGCTGTTTGGCACATTCATTTCCGCCCGCAGGTTCCGGATTCCCCTTACCGCGTCCTTAATCGTGTCCACAGCCTGCTCGTCCTGCGCAAAATTCCACTCGTCCTTAAATTCCGGCCATGGCGCAATCATAATGGACTCCTCATCTTCCATGAGGTTTGTATAAATCTCCTCGGTAACAAAAGGCATATACGGGTGTAACAGCTTTAAGGCGTTGCCAAGCACCGTCTTTAACGTCCAGAGAGCCGCTGCCTTGGTATTATCCGTATCGCTGTAAAGTCTTGGCTTTACCATCTCAATGTACCAGTCGCAGAACTCCTCCCAGATAAAATCATATACCTTAGAGGCTGCAATTCCCAGCTCATACTTATCTAAGTTTTCCGTCATATCCTTAGCAAGCGTGTTGACCTTGGATAAAATCCAGCGGTCAGCCAGCGTCAGCGAGGACAAATCCACATCCTTCTCCCCCGCCTTTTCCATATTCATCATGATAAAGCGTGAGGCATTCCACACCTTATTGGCAAAATTCCGGCTGGCCTCCACTCTCTCCCAGTAAAAACGCATATCGTTGCCCGGCGCATTTCCGGTAATCAATGTAAACCGCAAGGCATCGGCGCCATATTTGTCGATAACCTCCAGCGGGTCAATGCCATTTCCCAGGGACTTCGACATCTTTCTTCCCTGCTCATCCCTTACCAGACCATGGAACAGCACTGTATGGAAGGGCAGCTTGCCGGTCTGCTCCAGAGAAGAAAATACCATTCGGATTACCCAGAAGAAAATGATATCATAACCCGTTACCAGCACGTCCGTTGGGAAGAAATAATCCATCTCCTCCGTCTTTTGCGGCCAGCCAAGCGTTGAAAACGGCCACAGCGCAGAAGAAAACCAAGTATCCAGCGTGTCCTCATCCTGCTTCATATTGGAAGAACCGCATTTCGGGCAGGCAGAAACCGCCTCCTTTGCCACGGTAATCTCACCGCAGTCCTGACAGTAATACGCCGGAATCCGATGTCCCCACCAGAGCTGTCTCGATACGCACCAGTCGCGTATATTTTCCAGCCAGTTATAGTAATTCTTATTCATCCGTTCGGGAATCAGTTTCAATTCCCCACTCTTCACCGCCTCCAAAGCGGGCTTTGCCATCTCTGACATTTTCACAAACCACTGCGGCTTGACTAACGGCTCCACCGTCGTCTTACAGCGGTCATGCGTACCTACGTTATGGCTGTGGGGAACCACCTTTACCAACAGTCCCGCTGCCTCCAAATCTGCAACCATTGCCTTTCTCGCCTCATAACGGTCCATACCAGCGTATTTGCCGCCTATGGCGTTAATGGTGGCGTCGTCATTCATGATGTTGATTTCCTCTAAATTATGGCGCTTACCCACCTCGAAATCGTTGGGGTCATGGGCCGGGGTAATCTTCACACAACCGGTTCCAAACTCCTTATCCACATAGGCGTCTGCAATGACCGGAATTTGCCTGCCCGTAAGAGGCAGCTCCAACATTTTGCCCACAATATCCGTGTACCGCTCGTCCTCCGGATTCACAGCCACCGCCGTATCTCCAAGCAGGGTTTCCGGACGCGTCGTGGCAATCTCCACGAAACGGCCCTCCTCGCCGACAATCGGATAGTTGATATGCCAGAAAAAGCCGTCCTGATCCACATGCTCCACCTCCGCGTCGGATATGGTGGTCTGGCACACCGGACACCAGTTGACAATCCGGGAGCCCTTGTATATCCAGCCCTTTTCATAGAGCTTGCAGAACACCTCGTTGACCGCCTCGTTGTTCCCCTCGTCCATGGTAAAACGCTCTCTGTCCCAATCGGCAGAGGAGCCTAACTTCTTTAACTGATTGATAATCCGTCCGCCGTACTCTCTTCTCCAATCCCATGCCTTTTCTAAGAACCCTTCCCGGCCGAGGTCTTCCTTATCAATGCCCTGCTCCTTTAAGGACTCGATAATCTTAACCTCTGTGGCAATGGCCGCATGATCCGTTCCCGGCTGCCACAGCGCATTATAGCCCTGCATTCTCTTGTAGCGGATTAAAATATCCTGCATTGTGTTATCCAGGGCATGTCCCATATGGAGCTGTCCCGTAATGTTTGGCGGCGGCATGACAATGGTAAACGGTTTCTTACTTCGATCCACCTCGGCATGGAAATATTTTTTGTCTAACCAGTTCTTGTAAATCCTGTCTTCGATTTCCGAAGGGTTATAAGTCTTTTCTAATTCCTTTGGCATAATCTCTCTCCTTTTTCACATATAACGCTGTATTCCGGCCAATAAAAAAGCCCTCTATCGTTGCCGATAAAGGGCGAAAATCCGCGGTACCACCTTAATTTGTCACTCATCTTGTCCTGTAACGGGGACGAATCGTCATGGCCTATGTGCTGCAAACGCTCCCTGCGCGCTTTGCAAAGGCGGCAATACAGCCTTCAGCCATGCAGTTCAAAAGCTACCTTCAAAGTCTTCTTCTTGAAATAACCTTCCAGCCTGCGGGTTATTCTCTCTGGCAAGGAACGGCTTCTACTCCTCTTTCTCACTACCTTTTTCAAATCCGGTTTAACTATAAGATATTGAAGATAAAATGTCAAGAGGGGTTGGTATTTCTTTTGACACTGTGGATTAATCCCGTCATCCTCTGAGAAACAAAAGGACAGGCCCGGATTAAATTAAAAAGCGCCATTTTTTAAAATAGTTTTGACCAGCTCCTTAAAAGCCTTCCACTCCTGCGGGTTATTCACCATCTGGGCCGGACAGTTTTTATGGGTTACATCATAGTGTCTTAAAACGCAGGTATCAACTGTTCCCGCCGTAATTCCAAGCTGCTTACAAATATATGCGCATAGATATGCCGCATTTTTTTCGGTTTCGTCTGATATTTTATAATTCCCTGCCGTACAACACATTTCTATTCCTATGCTGTTCGTATTTCTACAGTCACCGTGATAGTATGTCTGGGCGCCGCAATGCCATGCAATATTATGTAATGCCACACTCTGATAAATTTCTTTATCATCTACAAAAAAATGTGCGGACGCATTGCGGTTAGCTCCTGTAAAATATTGGGCGTTTGCTTTTGCCTGATCTTTTTCGTTTCCGGTATAATGCATGACCACATAGGCTGCATTCCTCGACGGGCTGCTTTTAAAATTACTACCATTACATTGTACACTTGTATTTATCGGAATGCCATGAACACTGTCATTTATAAATCCAATATTTAATATTTTTGCCATAGTTCGTCTCCTTTTTGAATTTTTATTTAACATCTGATTGTAAAAAATTATAATAAATGTCTAAAACCTGTGGACTAAAACCCCGAACAGAATTTTCCCAATATTGGCGCCAACATTCGGGATTATCCTTATCATTATTTTTAGAAAAATCGCTCCATATCTGTTCCAGATTCTCTTTCGTAATCGTTTCTATATAATTCGACGGGATTTCTTGCTCCTTTTTTAACAATTTATCTATGGCATTAGCTGTGGATTTCCAGTTTTGATATATAAGTTTATAATCAACCCATCTTTCCTTCATAGTTTTCGGACAATTTAAAAAAATGCATTCCAACATTTCATTCCTCACCATTTCTGACGTTAAAAATGTACACATCAGATATTCTTCTCTGCTGCTTTTTGCGTCATTTTTTTCAACGAGAGTGTCCAGATATTTCCAGGCTTCGTAGGGATTAAGAGAAAAGGTTTTTGTATCTCTTTCATAATTAAGGTTATCAAAGTATACCGGTTTACCCCCACCTACCTGGAACCCCTTAATCCATAATTGGTTGCCATACGCCAGTACTGTTATATTTTTAGAAGAGTCACTCTTGCCCCAATACACCTTTATGTCTACTTTATTGTCCAGCGTATAATTTTTATGTTCCAATCTCCATAACCGAATTGCCATTAAATCCTCGTGGAGTTGTTTATTATCAAATATTGAACTATCTCTATTTCCATCTCCACCTTTTTTCTTTTTAACATCATATAAACGTAATATTAGTTCTTGATTTGATACATTACACATTTTAAAACCTCCCTTGTTCTCACATTTCTTTTCCTGATATAAAATCCGTGCAGGACAACCTTTGTTTTGTGTCCTGTAACATAAATCCAAATATGCAGTCTTCAATCTTGGCATCTATCAGCATTAATTTGCCATCCTCCATGCTGTCTATGGAAACCCTGTCTCCAATATAATAGGAGTCCATATATATGCTGCCACTCCTGATTTCCTCTTCGGTCTGTCCATTTTGCATCGCCTGGTTTTCATCTTTCTTTATACCAGCCATATCATCTTCATACTTTTCTTTTAAAGGATACAGTGGATAAAACGTATCCCCTTCCTTCAGTTCATATTGCTGTTTTTTGCCCCCGACTGGAGTAATAGCTACTACTTTACCGTCTTCATGGTCATCATCAAACTGTATATGTATGGTACAAAGCTGATATCTGCCAGACTTACTCCGATACAGCACAGGTGCCAGATATTCTGTGTATGCGCTATTGTTTATAACCTCAATCATGCATAGAAATTTATCTTTTATTCCCCAATACTGCTTATCCGGTTCTGCTTTCAGATACCCGGAACGATTTATTATCAAATCACTGTCCGTACTTAACAGATAGGCAGGACCTCCCTTATCCGGCTGAATAAATGTCGTCAGATAGGCGGCGGCAATTTCTTCAATGGAATCCGGATTTACCCGTACCTTTATCTCTTTTTGATCTCCGTCCACATCAAACCACTGAATATGGCTTTCTTTTTTCAGATAATTCTTATATTTATCCAAAAAATTTTTATATGATGTGCAAAAATCAATATTGTTATATACAGTTAAATCCTTTAACATCCACTCGTCAGCCCCGCTTGGCAGATAGATGCTAACCCCGGAGGGGGATTTTACATATCCTTTAACAATCTTGCATATAACCAGCTTTTTATACTGGTTCTGCAGTTCAGCATACTCGGCAGTCTTTCCGGTCAATCCGGCCAACAGCTTCAAAAAACTCATCATGTCAATGATCTCGGCCGCTTCCGAACCGCTTCTGTTAAATCCCTGTAATGCCAGTCTTTTCTTTCCAAGATTTCGGTAAAAATTATCATTTGCGCCGTCTGCCACTTGATCCATCATTTTATGAAATTGTTCATGAAACCCATCATAAGCAGCTAAATCCATAAGTGTCAGCGTCAGTTTATAGTCCTTATCCTTATAATAATTTTTATAAGTGCGAACCATGGATTCCCCTATTGCTTCCCCTAAGTCTTCCTGTGTCTTATGCATCTCATCATATATAGTTTTCATCCATGAATAATCATATCCCTGCTGCGGCTCCACTTCCTCAGAAGCAATCAGGTAACGGGCATAGCTCTTTAACACAGAAGCCAGTTCTATATCCCCCATCAGACAGGCATCCATGCTGATAAAGGAAAAGGGCTGTTTCATATGCGATTTTTGGAAGCCTTCTTCTATTTCCTGCAAGGTAAGTGACGACTCTTCAAACTGCTCGTCACATCCAAATCCGTCAATTTGCCCGGAACCATGATTCCAAAAAACCAATCCATAATTCTCGGCCGGATAAGACTGCGTCCCGTAATTAATAAAATCCGCCAATGTATCCGACTCCCCCATGTCTCTGGCCTCCATTCCCTCTACATTATAGCTTCCCTCGGCAGAGACACAGAACCTTCCGTATTTCTTATCTGCCATTGCGTCGTAAACCCACCGCTTTGCACCTCCGGCCTCCACAACAATATGGACATCTTCATTGGTTAATCCGCTGTCCCTTAACGCCTGCTCCATCTCATGCAAATCATCCGTTGCCGCATAATAATCGCTTTCCAGGTTGCTTCCATCCATATACACCAAAATCGTACTATATACCGTATTATCATCTTTGGGTGGATAATCCTGGATTTGAATTCCTTTTTTTACAACAGCGCCTATTGTAACCAGAGCTGCTCCCGCCAATAGAATTTTTATTGTATTTATAAATGGCGGTGACTTTTCCTTTTCTTTGTTCTTTTTTTTCATCTCACTTTTTTCATCCATGCTATCTCCTCTCCTTTCCTTTCATGACCGTTTCTATTGATTTTCAACCATTTTTTGTAATCTAATTTTATAATTTCCCTTCCTGCTGCTGTCCCGCATGCGAAGAATCTGGTCGGAAGGTACAGCTCCTCTCCTCTTTTCCGCTTCCTCAAAACATTGCCTGATAAGCGGTTCTCTGGATAAATTTATAAAATTCGCTCCGCTTCGATCCACAGGGAAATCTTTATACATCTGCTCCTCTATCTTATTCATTAGGCGGTCTGCATCCATATTTGTCTGCTCTACAACCACATCTCCCTCAGAGCCCTTTGTTTTTATGCTATTGCAATGCTGCTTCATTAGTTCCTGCTGTTCCTGCATAGCACGCATGCTGTCTGACACCTTGTCATACAAAATTCTTGCCTGATCATAATCTGATAAAACATCCTTTATCTGATTTAGTTCCTCATCGCGATACACCCCCTTTTCTTCCCTGTCTCTCACACTGTCCCTTAAGCCGTCCATAGCACATGACAATTTTTCCACATCGCCGACGCATGTCCCTGCGGCCATAATATTTTCTGCATCCGCAAGAGCGCCCCTCAGGGACACATTCATTTCGTCAAAGCTTCCATCTACCACATGATATTCATCGATATATGCATTTTGCATATATTGTAATAAATGTACAGATGCCGCCATCTGACTATTCGCTTCTTCAAGCCTGCTGCAATTCTGCTCTATGGTATAACTTTCGTGCCGATATTTTTTCCAATTGCTTCTGGAAGCCGTACTTTCCAAATTTTTTAAATCGGGTTCCAGTTCTTTATTAATACTGTCTGACAAGGCATTATCCGGAGATTTCTCCAGAGCATCCATTCCGATTTCAGTATCATAATTATAGGTTTTTCCCAATGCTGTAAAGCTAATACTAGCCTGAAAACATTTCTTGTTTGAGTCTGCGTCTACCCTTAATTCTATTTTGTTCAGATAGAATATCGCCATAGCGCCCTGTATTACTCCTTTTACCGCCTGCATTACTCCTTCGCTGACCTCACCCCCCAGCTTGAGCGCTCCCCTTGCCACCTCTAAAGCCGCCGTAGCAACGCCAATCGCCGCATAAACTCCGGCCTTGGCCACCTCATAGGCTCCGATTTCAATTCCTTTTGCGATGGCTACAAACGCCTTTTTCCACAGGCTTGCATGGTTAATGGCATCACAGCAATTTGCAATTTTTCGATCCAAATCTTCTATCTGCCTATATAACTCATTGACATGGGCCTGCGCCTGGTCAATTTCTCTGTTGGCATTGTCAATTTTTTCCCGCAGTTTTCCAATGGCGGTATCAATTCTTTGAGTAACCGCCGTCAGTTTCTCTTTCAGTTTGGAAGTGTCAATAGACAGATAAAACTCAAATTCACCTTTTGTGAATTTTTGATAATCCACTTTAAGCTGCAGCCGAATCTCTAAAATATCAAGCCATTCCGTCTGCAAATCAACAGATACTGATCCGTTGCAAAAAACTATTCTGGCATCCACTTGAAGTAATCCCACTATATCTATTCCACCGTCGAAATAAAAAGAAATATTATTTTTTCTGGCTGACAGGAAAAACACCATCCCATCCTGCTCATAATTAATAAACTGTTTTAATATACTGTGTTCTTCAAGAGGAAGCTGTTTCGGATTCTTATCGTTAAAAGAGGACGGGCCTATTTTTAAAAATTTTAAATCTATCTCGGGAATCTTTGCATAGGCCAGCAGTCCCTCTGATTCATTAAATGAAAATAATACCTCAAATTTTTTTCCAAACAAGTCCAGTATACCACAGATAAAAATTCCTTTTTTTATGGTGTAATCTCCCAATTCTGTATCGGTGCTCGCATAATAAAATTGGGCCTGTAACTGTATGGTTCCGGAAGAATTTATATAATAGTGCCGCATCCTCTTTAAGTCCGTCAGTTCTATTCCTCCCTGCAAGGAAGTAAGCCTCACCCGGGAAGCGTCTAATTGGAACTCTTTACTTTTTGCCTGTGTATTAAAATGATTCACAATCCCCGTAATATCTTTTTGCTGAATCATATTCCGGTCAAATAACTCCATTTCCTGAAAATGCAGTCCTAAAATCTTAATAAAGTCTATCTTATCTCTTATATCTTTTTTATCCGTTGTATTCACCATTAACAGGTTATCCACCAAATCCAATATGGAAATATCAGTAAAAGCCGCTGATAAAAGATCCAGTTGTATAACAGAACCCTGATTTTCCAACATAATTGCTCCAAATATTTTTAGCTTGCCTATGCATAAATCTACATACATACCAAAGGTTAAACCTCGCCCTGTCTTTATCATCAGACAGGTATCCCCAAGCTTAAACGGTCCAAACAGCGGAACAGGGGCTTTAACAACAGCTATCGCTTCAAATTCAAAACCATCTGCCGAAACCATACAATCTGTCTTAAAGGTCATTGCCGATAAAAAAGAAAATGTAAACTCTCCCTTTAATCCAAATTTCAGATTCTTTCCAGTCACCATTACCATATATAGATTTTCACTTTTTAAAATGCTATTCTCAACAGTGGGAATGGTCAATACACAGGCAATTCCCTCTTGGCCTTTGCCAATAAAAATATCTGTTTCCGTTAGTCCAAACAGTGTCCGGACACTTTTTATAAAAATACTCTCCCCAGAAAAATCAAAGTGCGTATAGACAAAAAAACTGGAATTTTTTAAAAGTTCCGGGACATTATCAATATTGATTTCCTCTGGTTTTATCTGTGGAAGCAGATACCGTTTTCCTGATTGTCCATAGAAAAACAACTTCTGAAGCCCAAAAAAATCTGCGGCGGCATTTATTATCTCCCCCAATAGTGAGTTTTGCTGTCCTGCAGCTGTTTCTCTTTTAAAAGAAAATAACAATGCGCCTCCTTCACCTGCTTTTGCCAGCTTAAAACACACACCTTCTTCCTTTACCTCAATTATTGTTATTCCTTTGCGGTAGCAAAATCCCAGTTCGTTCGGAGCGCAGGCCGGGAGCAGACCATTCATGTAATCCCCAAGGTTTTCTTTCATTTTATTATCTACTCGTGTTACAATGTCCTCAACAGGTTTATTACCCCACTCGATAATACCTCCATAGACCGGCTCCCCATTCAGAGTACCGGCTGTTATCCGGGCGGGACATTGAAAAATCTGTCCTTCAATTGTAACTTCACAGGAAATTCTGTTGTTTATCATAACCGCCTGCCCCCTTTCATGCTCTTTGTTCTTATTAACTCTGCTATTCTACCGGTTCCGTCTCCTGCTTAGAAATCCCCAGGTATTCATTAACAGATACCAATCCCATTTGTTCAGTGATTCTTTTCCGTTGGGTATTCCATATAGAAATGGAAATAGTATCAACGTCAATTAATCCCTTAATTTCTTTAGGTATTACGCCCTCTGTTATGATTTGCAGTTGAAATGCATACTCTACAGTGGAATTCTCCCCCGTTTTACTAATATACAGATAGGCCATACTGAGCTTGACCACCAAGTTATCAAAATTAAAACCATTTGCTTGCTCATCTCCTAATCTCGATAACTCCTTCTGCATATCCGTTTCCATCTGGCTGGTATCTGCCTCCTTGTCTACCCCATTTATCAATTTCTTGATATCTTCAATTGCCGCTTTCATGGAAACGCCTTTATCCGCCGTCGATTCTGAGGGTGCCAGTAAAACTGCATATTCCCCTGCTTCTCTTTTTTCATACACAGCATGAAGTTTCGTCGTTAACAGAGAAAAATCAATTCCCACATTGACACTTATTGGATTTACTGTACTCGCCATAGCTTTCTCCTTTCTATGTGTCCCTTAAGGACGGTGTTTTATGTTACATGATACAGAATACAATATTCTGTAAAAAAGCAGTTTGTATTATTTACTAAATATCTCGTATATAGTAATATTAAATATTATACATATGTATTTAACGGCTTTCTGGCCTATATTTAAATAAACTTCCATAAAAAAGGAAAAAATATCAAATAAACCACTTGACATTCTTTACAGAATATTGTATTTCGTCAACCCCGATCCAACTGATCCATTCGCCTTCTCTTATCCTCCACAGTAGCCGCTGCATATATTCTGGTGGTTTCCAGACTGGAATGTCCTAAGATATCTGCCAGTTCAAACAGATTAGAATAATTCTTCATATACAGAAGGGCAAAGTAATGCCGAAACCCATGGGGATGCCCTTTCTTTCTGTCCACCCCCGCTTTTTCCGCCATACGGTTTAATTTATTCCATACCGCCATTCGGCTGATAGGCGCCCCCTTATTACCTTGAAATACACTGCCTGTCGTAATATGATGATTTTCACAATAATCTTTTAATATCTTAATCAGGCTATCCGGCAAAAACACCTCCCGTATTTTCCCTTTATTCTCCACAACAATATGACCGGTTTCCATATTCTCCACAGTAATGTAACGCAGCTCGCTTACCCGGATTCCCGTCAGCGCCAAAGTTTTCATAATAGCAAAATATTTATCATCTCCTGTTTTTTTTGCGTATTCCAAAAGACAAATATAGTCGTTGTCTGTAATCACATTATCAATACTCACATGTCGCTGGATCCGATTTGTCTTAATTACACAATCTTCATATCCGCCAAACCGCAGATAACGGTTGACCGCAATTATACGCTGATTAATTGTAGTCGCTGCCAGTTTTTGTCCGGCCATGTACTTTTTGTATTCCAATACCAGCGCCTTATTCATCTTCCTGTCTCCGGCAAATTGAATAAACTTTCCCGCCTCCCTCATATACAGGGCTATGGTGGCATCGGCAAGCTCCTGTTGATACAAATACATCTCATAATCACATAAATTTTTCCCCATTGTTAATCTCTCCTTTCGTTTAATCATTCATTATAAGCTTATATTTGACAAATGGTTATAAGTCATGTGTCCTACTGGAAAAATTTATGCATATATGTTAAACTCAACTTATCATATTATCAGGAGGCGCCAATGGACAAGAAAATCAGTATTATCATTCCCTGTTACAATGTAGAGAAATATCTGGACCGCTGTTTTCAAAGCCTGCGTGGGCAGACCTTAGGTTTTGAGCATATGGAGCTGATTTTTGTCAATGACGCCTCCACAGACGGCACCCTTGACAAGCTTACGGATTTGGAGCAGCAGTATCCCGACAACATCATTGTCATCAACTTTACCGAGAACCGGCGGCAGGGCGCCGCAAGAAACGTGGCCTTGGAATATGCTTCCGCTCCCTACATCGGCTATGTGGATTCCGATGACTGGGTAGACGTTACCATGTTTGAGAAAATGCTCGCTGCCATGGAAAAATACGACTGCGATTTTGTGGAATGCCGCTGGGATTTAGCCCGCAGTGAAAACCACAAATCTCCTGTGAAGAAGCTAGGCAAGCCTGGGTATCTGGATTTATCGGACAAAGCCGCAAAGGATGAATTTATCGGCACCCAGGTGGGACTGACTGCCCTATGGAATAAAGTCTTCAAGAAATCCTTTTTAGTAGAGAACGATATTTTCTGCCCGGAGCAGATCCGGTACGAGGATATTTTCTTCTGCTATCTGGCTTTCTTATATGCGAAATCCTATTACCGCATCGACGAAGCCCTTTATCACTATTTTGTCAACCCGGAGGGTACGGTACAGCGGCGCAGCCAGGAGTATCAGTTTGACAAGATGGACATTGCCTTAGGCTTCCTTCAGACCTGCCGTGAGCGGGGACTGGATAAAGAGAACAAAGCTGCTGTAGAATGGCTGTTCCTGGAAAAATACTATATCTATATGCTGTGGGAGGTGTTTCAGGAATTTCCGGAGCGCGCTTATTCCTGTTATCTGCAGATGCGGGAAACGGTCTTAGAGCTGGTACCCGACTACCGGACGAATCCCTACCGGCAATGGGAGAGCAACGCCTTTGACAATCTGATGTTAAAGCTTCTCGACCATCTTTTAGATGAACCTACCCTGTTGGACTTAAAGGAACAAATGCTGAAAAAATGGGGAACCGGCGAAAGCGCCAAAACGGAGCGCTCAACCGCAGGAAAGAACAAGGCTTCCAAAGCCCGGCCCCTGCATATCCTGTTCTGCAAATGGACCAGCATATGCGAGACCGGAATAGACCATGGCTTCCAGCAGTTAGGACACCGAATCGATTATATGACGCGGCTGTTTGACAGCGTGGATTACGATCAGGGGTATCTCAGCGAGCTGGCCGCCACCCTTAAGAAAAAACGGTACGACTGCGTCTTTACCGTCAATTTCATTCCGATTGTATCCAGAGTGTGCAACGTCATGAAGGTGCCCTATCTCTGCTGGACTGTGGACAACCCCTGCTTTCAGCTGTATTCCGAGACCATTAAAAATCCATGGAACCGGATTTTTATGTTTGACAAAAGCCAGTATGAAAAATTTCATCCCAAAAACCCGGACTGCATTTTCCACATGCCGTTGGCCTGCGATTACGAAGCCTGGAACTCCATCCGCCTGACCGAAGAAGACCATAAGCGGTACGACTGCGATATCTCCTTTATCGGCTCCACCTATGCGGAAAAATGCCGCTACAACCAACTGGAAAACGTGCCGGATTATATTTCCGGGTATGTGGACGGACTGATTAAGGCCCAGTTAAATGTCTATGGATATAACTTTATTGAAGATTCATTAAATGAGGATTTCTGCCGGCAGTTTAAGGAATGGGCCGACTGGTATCCTTTAGGGCCGGACTATGAGGAGGACACCAAAGCCATTATTGCAGACACCTATATCGGCTACAAATGTACCGAACAGGAACGGCTTTTAACCCTTAAAAATATATCCGAGCATTTTAACATGGATATCTACACCCTAAGCGATGTATCCATGCTGCCTCATATTCACAACCGGGGCGGAGCGGATTCTGTAAATATGATGCCCCAAATCTTTAAATGCAGCAAGATTAACCTGAATATGACCAACCGGCCAATCCGCACCGGTCTGCCCCTGCGCATCTTTGATATTATGGGGGCTGGTGGATTCCTTCTCACGAATTATCAGGCGGAGCTTCCGGAGATTTTTGAGATTGGAAAGGACCTTGCGGCCTATGAGAGCCAGGAAGACCTCTTATCCCAGATTGCCTATTATTTGGAGCACGAGGATGAGCGAATGGAAATTGCCGCTAACGGACAGAAGAAGGTGCGGGAGAGACACAGCTATAAGATAAAGCTGGCGGAGATGTTGAAAATAGGGCTTGCGCGGTGAAGCGCAGGCCCTGTTGTTATAATATGGTCTGTTATCCGATGAGCACTTTTTTCCCCTCGAAGGCAAAACCATACTTTCGGATATTCTCCGGCTTTACCCCATGGTCTAGCAGTGTCTGCGCATACCGCTTTTCCTCAATCTGCCGCAAAGCCGCCTGCACTGTCTCCTCCAGACCGGTTTCCTTTCGCGGGTTATACACCTTAAATTCCAGTATGATTCCATCATCCTCAAGGTTTCTCGGCTCCAACATCACATCATATCTCCCGAAACCGCTCTCCCGGTTCGAAGTCACCACATAGCGCCCCGCAAGATCCACCAAAAGCCCTAATACAAAACCATGGTAGAACCGCTCCGGATTCCCCTCTTCCGACGGGTGGGTGCCGCCATCAAAAGAACTGAACATAGACAATGTGACCCGTTCCATATAGGCGTTCATTTCTTCTAAGTCCCCTCTCAGTAAAGCCTTAATAAACCGGTTGTAATCTGCACTGTCCTTTGCAAACCAGCCCTGCACCATTTTCTCAAACATTTTCTTCACTTCATAGTTGGTCAGAACCAGTTCATATGTCTCTCCTGCTTTCTTTTGTAGCTTCAGATACCCACTGGCAAGCAGCAGGCTCCAGATGGCATTCGGATTCCCATCTAACTGGTTATATACAATCTCTTCATCAATCTCACTTTGTATGGACTGCCCCGAAAGCAGCTGTTCAAACTGCATCTTGATATCCTGGTCGCTTTTCCGCAGCAGGCTCCCGGCTAAGGAGTTGGAACTGGTATTCGCCCAGTACGGTTTCAGAACCCCTTTATCCAGATAATTGATTACGGACCACGGATTATAGATATCCTGATACCCGCCAAAGGTAAAGCCATCATACCAGCTTTTTACTCCTTCTTTGTCCGGCAGGCCCATTTCATCCATGGCGGCAAACACCTCTTCCTCCGTAAATCCAAACGCTGTGGCATACCGGTCGGAAGTAGTCGTAATCACATTCAGGTTATTCAAATCCGAAAACATGGATTCCCTGCTCACCCGGGTGATTCCTGTCATCACAGCCCGCTCCATATAGGGGTTGGTCTTAAAGGTAGCATTAAAAAGGCTCCTTGTAAAAGACGCCAGTTCTTTCCAGTAACCGCCCACATATGCCTCCTGCATGGGCGTATCATATTCGTCTAACAGAATAATCACCTTTTTGCCGTAATACCGGCTGAGGTAATCCGACAGTCTGCGAATCGATACACTGGCTGTCACCTTATCCATATGGTCCGTGACACTGCGGAAATATTCTTCCTCCTCTTTTGTCAAGATTTCATTTCCCAGCAAAAATGCATTCTTATTATACAAATCTGACAAAATCTGACAAATGCTTCTTATGGCGTCCTGACATGTATTTTCCTTCACAGAGGCAAAGGACAGGCTAATTACCGGATAAGTTCCCTGCAGGCTTCTGTATTTCTCCTCCTGCCAGATAGCAAGCCCCTCAAAGAGCTTCCCTTGATCTTTGTACTGTACGCTCCAGAACCGTTCCAGCATATTCATGTTCAAAGTCTTTCCAAATCGTCTCGGACGGGTAATCAGCGTAACCTCGT
The DNA here is from genome assembly GCA_947629565.1 of uncultured Lachnospiraceae bacterium. Taxonomy (GTDB): domain Bacteria; phylum Bacillota; class Clostridia; order Lachnospirales; family Lachnospiraceae; genus CAG-590. The sequence goes on along the minus strand of CANREG010000025.1, from coordinate 22,014 downwards.
CCCGGCTTTCCCACCAGTCTTTGATAAAGCCCGTCTTATCTACATAAAAACAATTGTTTGCAACAATCTTTTCAAAATCCTGCGTCCCAATGGAAACTACTCTTGCCATGCTCCTCACCTCCCGGTATGGGGTTATTATATGTCCTTAGGTAACATTTTAACAAAGATAATAAGAACAGGCAAGGTTAGCATATAATTTGTTTGATTGGTAAAATGGAAAAATATAAAAAAGGAAAAAGTTGGCAACGAATGGTTGACATAAAACCCAAGACAATTTTTATTGAATGTTAGTTAAGGTTACGATATAATAATTAAAAATATTTGCGACTGATATTTTTACGAAATACAATAAAAATACGGAGATATGCTTATGCGTTTTAAGTTAAATATACCTGAATACAGTATCGAAACAGAATATGCTTATACTCATGACGTGTTAAATGAGCAGAAAAGATTTCCCATTCTCACTATCGGAAAAGACAGCTATATAGAAGAAGCCATGGTGGAAAATGTACTGGATTCCCAGCTTATCTATAATCTGCAAATTGGCCGTTACTCGGCTATCGGCTCTGATGTTACATTCATCATAGATTTAAACCACGATTATAAAAGAGTGTGCCAGGGCAGAATCCACGACATTCCCTATAGACGGCCTGAATTAAGCAGACGAAAAGGGCAAATCATTATTATGAATGATTGCTGGATTGGGGCAAAGACTACCATAATGAGCGGCGTTACCATTGGAAACGGTGCCGTTGTGTCTGCCGGTTCCGTTGTTACCAAAGATGTTCCTGCCTATGCTATTGTAGAAGGAAATCCGGCACAAATTATCGGCTATCGTTTTGGGCCACAACAGATTGAGGCTTTGCAACTTATCCGCTGGTGGAATTGGTCTCCGGAAAAAATAACCTCCTGCGCAGAAGAATTATATGGCGATATTGATGCTTTTATCAGCAAGCATATTGACGAGGCAACACAGGAACTCTCTGCCATAAGCCCCGTTGATATTGCCCCAATTGAAAAACATAACCAAGGCGAAGAAAAGCGCCTTTTCTATATTCCGGATTTTGAGCAGGATTATCCGACCTGGCCAAGGGTAATCGAGACCTATATTCAATCTTATGCTGATACCAATTATGAATTATTATTATATGTTGAGGAAGACGATTTTCTTCAACATAAACTGGCTTTATTAGATGAACTATTTTCCAAATATGAAGACGCCAACTGTTACATCAATCTGTATGTTGGCAACATAGAGGATTTGCGGACAATCCTATGCCAGACAGACGCCTACATCACCAACCGCAGCCTTAATAATGTAATCTGTATGGATATGGCTGATTTGTTTCATCTGCCAGTCTATTCTTCAGTGGATATGCCGGTCTTTCATGAGACTGCCATATCTCATATGGTGCGTAAACCCACAGCGCAGACGCCAAATAACAGTCTGAACCTGGATACCTTAAAAACCATCACCAAAACTTTAGGAACCATACAGGATAATCAGGACTATCTGCAAAACACCATCATTCAGCTATCCAGAAACCAGGCCGCTTTGGATAGTACAATTGATAATCTGCAATATGAAATATTAGATACTGACAAACCGGTCTATCCGATTATTGAACCTATTGAAAACACAATTTCCCAAATTATAAATGAAGGAAAGTCTATGTGCCGTTTTGGCGATGGGGAATTTTCTCTGATTGCCGGGAAACAACGGCACCGTTTTCATGCGCCAAGCCTCCAGCTTACAGAACGGCTTTTGGAAGTCCTCCACTCGAATAACCCGCATATATTAATCTGTATCTCAGATATGTATGGCGATTTGTCACAATATAATATGGATGGCAAATATAATATACGACTTTATCTAACCAATGAGGTACGACAGCAGCATTACGCCCTGTTAGATATGAACCGTCATTATCATAATAGCTACATTACCCGCCCATATGCGATGTATGCAGACAATCATACCTCTGCACCCAGAGAACGCTTTGCCGCTCTGAAAAAAATATGGGACAACCGAAAACTGTTAATTATTGAGGGAGAAAAAACCCGAATGGGTATTGGCAACGATTTATTTGATAATGCCGCTGATATTGTCCGCATCCTTGGCCCGGCTGAATCCGCTTTTGACCGCTACGACGATATCCTCGCAGAAGCGCTTAAGCAGGAGAAAGACCGCTTGGTTCTGATTGCTTTAGGCGCCGCTGCTACAGTGCTTGCCTACGATCTGGCTAATGCGGGATTTCAGGCTTTGGATATCGGCCATATTGATATCGAATACGAATGGATGCGCGCCGGCGACAAGGTTGCTATCCACAATAAATATGTAAACGAAGCAAAAGACGGTTATATGGTGGAAGATATTCATAATCCTGTGTATGAGAGTCAAATTATTGCGCATATTATTTAATGATTTCTATATTTCAGACTACTTCCTGCTTTCCATTTTATTTCTTCTCGTTATCAATTTGCAAAAACTTCTCATAGGTTTCATCATATTTTTCTATCAATCTTTGAATATCTGCATAATGTGGTATTAATACAGAATCATCCGATTCATTTAAAATTTCTATGCAGTAAGCAAAACCTATGCATTTTGCATTATTCTCTTGTAGCAGCCAATCAAAAACCACGCCAAGCAATTGTTCTATTGATAATTGTTCTCTATATAAAGCCAGAACCAAACAAGAGTAAATCCAACTGTTTTTATATTTCTCAATGTCGGGAATTACAAAATGCGCCAGCGCATCAAGCAATTTTTCAAAATATTGAATCCCTGCAACTTGAAACATTTGCCCGACTTCGTCACTGGACAAACAAGCTTCCAATTCTGCAATAATTTCATTTGTACTCTTTTCAATAGGACGCATATATTTATCCCTGCAGTGCGCCTGACACAATGCAACCATATTACCAATCAAATTATTTAAAATCCTTTCGGAAACATATCTTATCTGTTCTACATTTTTATATTGTTCTTTTTGAAAAACTTCACAAACACTACGCCATTGACTGCAAAAAATATAATCCCAGCTTCCCCAGGTATATCTCCCAACCGTCTGTGATGTATTTAAGGTTAATGCATATGCAGGTTTATCCAATATAACCATATTGCCCGCTTTAACCATTGCCCTCGTCATCCCTGCACAATCTGCATAATACGGTTCAAAAAAATCAATCCCCTGCTCTTTGAGAAAGGCCACCTTCATATAATGAAAAAAAGAATTATAATAAACCGTACTCATAATCTGAAAAACAATTTCTGATTGATTTATCCCTTCCCCTTTTATCATTCTATACAATGGAATATTCTGATTAATATATCCTATTTTTTCATCTGCAATCCGATTGACATATATGTTGCCAACCCAAATTATATCCGGCTCCTCATTGACAATTTCTTTATAAATCCACTCTAACGCCCCAAGATTAATACAGTCATCCGCTGCCAGAAAGGTAGTGTATTCCCCTTTTACATATTGCAATAGTATGGATGCACCTTTGGGCCAGCCTACATTCTTTTCACTTTTATATGCTCTGATTCTGGGGTCTGCTTTAACTGCATTGCAAATTATTTCCCAGGCCATAGGATTGCTGTCACTATTATCTAAAATAACCAGTTCCCAATCTGTAAAGCTCTGCTTAAGAAGAGAATTTACGGCACTGTTAAACAGACTCATATCATTATAAACGCACATCATAAAAGAAAACACAGGCTTATCGTTTAAAACTAAATCTCTATTGCGATCCTGTAATTGATGCACATCATTTTCATTAGAAAAATCATATAGATTCCCAAAATATAATTCTGACAGTTCTTCATTAGACATGATATTCTTCACCCTCTCAAAACCGTTCACTTTTTTCCATAATACCAATAATCCGCATAAACTCAGAATGATCGCCTGTTAAAGTCTTTGCCTTTTCTTTCGCCTTATTACTCATATTTTCATAATATACCTTATCTTTGGCATACCGCAGGACCTGTTCGTACATCGCTTCATAATCTTCTACCCGATAATCATTACCCACAGCAAGTCCCACGTCGCCATAATTGCAGGTTACTACAGGCAACCCCTTGTATAACGCCTCCACTGCGGAAGTGCCTCCGCCTGTGCGCCTTGGGTTAATATACAAATCACACAGTTCATAAATCGCCATGATATCTTCCTGATAGCCCAGACACCGAGTATTACGCTCCCAATTTTTATTATTGTGAATATATTTTTCGTAGGCATCAAACTTTCCAACAAACACTACAAAAATATCCTCCGCCACTAACCGGTCTAAAAATGTCTGACATTCCGCATCAATTTCCATATCCAGCCGGTTGCTGACAATAACAGAAACAAACTGTTCCTGAGGCAGATTAAATTCCTGCCTTTTATAATGGTGTGACTGTTCTGAAAGAATTGAGCTATGGGGACATTTTATAATTGTTTCTTCCGGCATGTGGTGCTGCTCCATCCATTTTTTATCCCCGGCAGGTATCTCTCCTGCTATCGCCTGAAATTGTCCTATTGTTGTAATCATCTTAGAGGAAGTGGTCCCCAGGGACAAAAGCGGCACTATATTGCTGCACAGATCTGCCACAATGCTTTTCCCGCCTATATTAATCATAAAATACGGTTTTTCACTCTTTATCACATCTAAAATTTCTTTTATAATTGACACATCCGGCATATTCTTAGGACATTGCATAAGAGGAAAACTGCTGTCTTTCCAGGTAAGATAACCGATCTGATTATAAGCATCTATGTAATTACCTTTCAATGCATGAAAACATGAGATAGCGCCATATTGTACCGAACCTTCCGCCGTATTAATAATATATACCTTTTTATTCAAATACTTTTCGAGAGTATAACAGGTATCAAGCAATATTCTGGTTGGCGCATGATTTTTCCCCAATGCTTGGGCAATTGTCACTATTACAAAATCCTTATTTCTATTTTCTTTCGGAACAAAAGTCAGCTCTCCTTCAAGTTCTTCCTTATATTGAAGATATATATTATAATACAGATTACTCATCAGATACCCTGTCTCATCATCAGAAACTTTCGGATTAGTAAACGCATATCCCGAAAATTGGCTGAACAGATAATATCTGGTCTCTTTTGAAATCGTATTATCCCCAATACAATGTATTATCAATTCTTTATATATCGCCTTGCTTTTTGTAGCGTGAAGAAGAAAAGTCATTAAATAATAATAGCTGCTTACCTGGTTTTCTGAAAGTATTTTTAAACCTTGTACGCTTAGATACTCTGCCTGTTCCTTTTTATATTCCTCATCATTGCCGATATATTTATTAAACGTGTTGACTAACGTCTGTGCATCACTAACTGTACCCTCGCAAAAGTCTTGAATTTTCTGTAACACCTCTTCTGCATTAACCATTTTATTCCCCTTAATTTTTTCAATTATTTAAACTCTTCACTCTGTTCCATAACATGAACCACCCGCATAAATTCTGTCTTACTGTCCGTTAACTGCGCCGCTCTTTGCTTTGCCTTTTGGCTCATCTCAGCATAATAATCCTTATCAGTCGCATATCGTAAAACCTGATTATACATATCATCATAATCCTTCACATGAAAATCTGCCCCTGCGCCAAGGCCCACATCTCCAAAATCAAAGGTTACTACCGGAAGTCCCTTGTACATTGCCTCTGCTGCAGAGCCACCACCACCAATCCTTTTAGGGTTTATGTATAAATCGCAGACCTCATCTACAGCCAATGCATCATCCTGAAATCCAAGATAAGCCGTATTTTCCCCAAACAAACTATTCTTATCCGTATATTCTTTATACTGATCAAACTTACCCATAAATGCGATAAAGATTCCTGCCGCGATTAACTTTTCCAATAACGCCATACATTCCGAATCTATCTCCTGATCCAATCTGCCACCTATTAAAATCGCAATAAATCGGTTTTCTGGCAATCCCAATTCCTTTCGTGTAAAGTGATGAGTTTGTTGTTTAAAAGAGAACGTAAAAAGACTTTCTATCATTGCGCTATCTTTCATATGATGCTTTGACAACCATTTTCTGTCGGCATCCGTTATTTTTCTCCCTATAATCTGAAATTGTCCTCTGGTAGTAGTTCTGCCAGAAAAAACTGTAGCAACTGTAAGTGTCGGTACTGTGTTGCTGCACAAATCACTGACAATACTGTTTCCCCCTATATTTAACACAAACCACGGTTTTTCACTTTTAACCACATCCAAAATTTCTTTTATAATTGCTACATCCGGCATTTCCGGAGGGCACTGCATAAAAGCTAATTTTTTGTCTCTCCAGATTAAATTATCCGTCTGGTTATATTCTTCCTTATAATTTCCCGACATAGCAGAAAAACAGGGTATGGATCGATACCAGGTAAGATACTCTGCCGTATTTACAATAAAAACTTTCTTTCGGAGATACTTTTCAAGAATATAACACCGATCAAGCAGCGTCTTTGTTGGACCATGTTCTATTTCCAATACCTGTGATATAAATGCGATGACAAAATTTCTGTTTCTCTTCTCTTTTGGAATATACATCATATCTGAAAATTCTTTTTTATATCCCTGATATATTTGGCTGTACAGGTCATCCATTAAATCTCCTATTTCATTATCCGGCACCTCCGGATTTAAAAAATTATATCCCACAAGTTGGTAATACAGATAATACTTCGTCTCCTTGGATATAGATTCATCTAACATACAATACTGTATTAATGCTTTATAAATTTCTTTCTTTTTTGTTGCATGAAGAAGAAATGTCATTATATAGTAAAAATTATCTTCTGTTTTACTCATACAAAGAATATTCAGACCTCGAATCCCTAAATAATCCGCCCACTCTTTCTTATAATTATCATCATTTTTAATATATTTTACGAAAATATCTCTAAGGGAAAACAAATCTCCCTTTAAACCGCTGCAATATTCCTGCAGGCATAAAACCACTTGATCCACTGTAACTGTTTCAATCATACAAATATCTCCTATATATTTTATAAGAATTCACTCAGGTAAATTACTTTTAACCCCGGTATCAACGCTCCTCCCTCTGTGGCATCATATACCGGTACTTTCACATCCTCTTTCTTTACCCTGTCTGCAATCCACTTATTATAGATCATAAATATCCGGCTGGTTGGTACTGTCCCACCGTCCACAGCAGATGTCCTAATCTTGTTCTCCTCTGATTCTTCCCCATAATCAGATGTCCCTACTGCGTGGGAATGATTATCCGTAAATGCCAGATCCAATCCTATATAAGCTATTGCCCTGCATCCCAGTCTGATGCATAAATCCAATGCGATGGTACTGACAGAACCGCCGGTTTCATACAATTGATATCCTCTCTCTTGCGCATAATCCTCCGCCCGGTTATATCCCCGCTGGCAAATCAGATATTTCTCCCCCTGATATGCTGCGGCAATTTTCTTGCAGGCAGTAGAAGCACATATAATCGGAATATCCATATGCTCCAAACCTTTGAGCTGCAACTGATACAGGTGGGGCTGGGCGTCGAGAAATATAACATAGTCCGGACGAATCCCCAGGTTTATCAGCTTACGGAATACGGTTCCCGCAGCGACTATAATCGTATCCTCTGACCTGTCTTTTAACAGCTGTACATTTTTATCCAGTGATGGCCCTGCCGCCACAATTACCGCTTTTTTATCCTGAAACGCAGTATTCAATTCATCAACATAGCGGGTACAATTAACAATATTGTCCCGGAAATTATTTTCAAACTGAATCTGCATATTACGGACGCCGCTGTCATGGATGAAGAATTTCTCCACAGAGAGCCTCGTTTCAGCGTTTTGAATATGGCGGAGCGACGGGTAGTGTATTACCTGACACTTCCCCTCCCCCAAAATCTTATGCCAATTTTTATAATCCTTATCCCATATCAGCCGGATTCTGGAATTTCCATAAAGCCATTCCATATCCATTACCGTAAACGCCGTGCGAATAATCTCCATATCCGGCTCAATAATATCTATGTACAGACCATCATCCAAATCAAGCAACGCTTTAATGTGATACCCAAGCCCTAAGCCAAAGACAACATAGTGGCTATGCTCCAGAGAATAATACTGCTCTGCAAAAATCCTTCCCTCCGTTACCGGATTCACATTAGAATGAAAATAATAGGTTCCGGTGTCATCCGTTACCGCCAGGGTAAGAAATCCTGAGGAGGTGGGCTCTACCACGCAGGTACCATTTCCCTTATACGTCATAATCTCTTCTGCCAGCCTTTTATCTGCTGCTGAAAGCCCTTTTATATTATCTTCCAATCTGTTTTCCTGCAACAAATCAGCCGTATTGGCAATCAATGTCTCCTGAAGCTGCAACAGCATAGGACGAAGCTGTAATTCCAATAAATCTGCAATCAGAACATAGTCCTGCTTTTCCTGGGCGTCCGTTATGCCGGAAATCACCGAGGCGACATATCCCATATCCGCATCATAGCCCCATTCCTGTAGCGATTCCGCCTGCTCCATCATCCGGCTGACAATCTGCATTAACTGTCCGCTTAATACGTTAATTCCCCTTAGACCTGCATGAAAATTCTGCCTTCTTAAGTTATACACACAGGTTTCCGCCTGCGTTAAGTTCTCGGCAATCAACACAATCAAATTTTTCATCCCATATCTCCTTTAAAGCAGTATTAGCCGTTCTATCAGATAAAACGGCTAACATACCTTATATATGTTTTAATGCTTCTTTCAATTCTTCCACACTCAGCCACTCCACATTGTTCCCGGAATTATATTCAAACCCGTCCGCTACCAGCTTGCCGCCGGGCAGAATATCCTTATCCTTTGCCCAAGAATAATTGGGATATATAATGTAGTGTTTGTCATATTCGTATGTAGTGCGGGAATCGTCTTTGGTCACCATAACCTCATGAAGCTTCTCCCCTTCTCTGATGCCAAACTCATCAATGGTGCAGCCCGGCAGCATAGCCTTTGCCAGATCCCCAATGTGGAAGGAGGGAATCTTGGAAATATAGGTCTCTCCGCCTCTTGATTCCTCCAACGCCTTGAATACTAATTCTACCCCCTGTTCCAAAGTAATCCAGAACCGGGTCATACGCAGATCTGTCACGCCCAAGGTTGTCCCGCCCTCTTCAATAATCCGTTTCCAGATAGGGATTACGGAACCGCGGCTGCCTGCCACATTGCCATAACGCACCACAGAGAACACCGTGCCGTTCTCTCCGCTGTAGGCATTGGCCGCAATGAATAATTTATCTGACACCAGCTTCGTTCCGCCGTATAAGTTAATGGGATTCACCGCCTTATCCGTGGAAAGGGCAACCACCTTCTTAACTCCCCGGTCTAACGCCGCTTCAATCACATTCTGCGCTCCATGAATATTGGTCTTAATTGCCTCCATAGGATTATATTCACAGGTGGGAACCTGCTTCATCGCCGCTGCATGAATCACATAATCGACGCCACCCAAAGCCCTGTACAACCTGTCCTTATCCCGGACGTCACCAATAAAAAACCGCACCCGGCTCATATCCAGCTTATTCCTGTATTCTGTTTGCATAACACTCTGCTTATACTCATCTCTGGAATAAATGATTACCTTCTTCGGCGTATACTTTGCAAAAATCATCTCCAGAAATTTCTTACCAAAGGAGCCTGTTCCCCCGGTAATCAAAATCACTTTATCGTTCAGCATTATCCAACCCTCCATCTGCCAAATACTGTGCAATCCGCCTTGCACCACATCCATCCACCAGGGATTGAACCCGGACAGATTTCTCGCTCCGCAGGTCATAACTATTGTTATATTGTAAAAGCGCTTTCTCACACCTTTTCATACAATCTTCCATATCCATATCGGCATTACCGGCATACAGCATATAGCCGGACTGCTCCCAAATCCCTGCTCCCTTCTGATTATCCGCAATTTCCAGACACACAGTGGGAATGCCACAGGCGCACAACTCATATATCGTTGTGCCGGAGGCCGAAACAGCGATATCACATTCCCGCATCCATTTCGACATATTTGTTACATTCTCATGGATACAAATATTGGAATACTGTTCTGCCGCTCTGTAGAGTTTCTCTTTATTCAGGTTAAAGCAGCCCACAATTACATGATATTCCAATTTCCGTAATTCAGGGTTTTGCATAACCCGATTCAACAGATTACCGGCCACATTCAGCCGATCTGTTCCTCCGGTAGTAACCAACACCTTCTTCACGCTGTCACGCACCTGATAAGGCTGATATGTAAATTCCTCACGCAAAGGAATATACCTTCCTCCCACAAGAAAATCCATATCGCATTCTCTGTTATGATAAGGTTTCCGATAGGCATCCTCATCAGCAAAAACCCAATAATGTATTAAGGCATGAACCGGATATAAAAAACTGCATAAATCATCAATATAAACTATTTTAGTACACTCTGCTAATTTTTGCAAATATTCTTTCGTCACATAATAACTGTCAATCAACAACTGTTCCACATTATGCTCTTGAATATACCGGATGAGCATATCTGTCTCTGCGTCCAAATCGTCCCATATGGTATCTAGTACTTCCACAGAAAATCCCCTGCTTTCAATCAGGGAACGGGGTCTTTCGTCTGCGGTCAGGAAAACTACCTCTGCGCCCAGTTTTTTTACCTGTTCCGCAATGGACAGGCACCGCATGACATGACCGGTTGCAATTATTTCGTTGCCGTCTACCCGAATATATATCTTTTTCATTACTGCATACACCACTCATATTTTTATGTTTATCACATTAACAACTTCCCACAGCATCTACAACCTTCTCCACCACATAATCCACCTGCTCCTCTGTCATATCTGCATACAAAGGCAGGGTAATTGCCCCCGCATAGAATGTTTCTGCGTTGGGACAGCATATATCCTGATAACCATGCGCCTGATAATACGGGTGCTTGTAAACCGGTATATAATGTACATTTACGCCGATACCTGCCTGCCGAAGTTTTTCAAATACAGCCTTTCGCATATCCGCAGGTACCTGAATCATATATAAATGCCAGCTGCTTAAACAGTCCGGATGCTGATAGGGCGTGATAACATTCTTACAATCGGCAAAGCCTTGATTGTATCTTGCCGCCAGCGCCCTTCTGTGTTTTGCAAAGGCGTCCAGCCGTCTCATCTGGGAAATCCCCAAGGCGCATTGGATATCGGTAATCCGGTAATTGAAGCCAAGCTCTAACTGCTCATAGTACCATGGGCCGTCCTGCTTATCCATAAGCTCCGGTTCCCTGGTAATGCCATGGGTATGGAACAGTTTCAGCCGTTCATATAACTTCTTATTGTTGGTCGTCACCATGCCGCCTTCCCCTGTGGTAACCGGCTTCACCGGATGAAAGCTGAAGGTGGTCATATCCGAGATGGAACCAATCTTCTTCCCCTTATATTCCCCGCTGATTACCTGGGCTCCATCCTCAATCACAATCAGGTTATGCTTTTTCGCAATCTCCGTAATGGCGTCCATCTCACAGGGCTGCCCCGTATAGTGTACGGGAATAATGGCCTTTGTCTTAGGGGTTATCTTCCGCTCAATATCCTCCGGATCAATATTATAGGTATCTTTTTTAATATCTGCAAAGACCGGCGTACCGCCGCAGTATAACACGCAGTTGGCAGATGCGGCAAAGGTAATGGGGGAAGTAATCACCTCGTCCCCGGCGCCGATTCCCGCTGCCAGACAGGCAATGTGCAAAGCCGCCGTTCCGTTCGATACCGCCACTGCATACTTCGCCCCCACATAATCGGCAACGACCTTTTCAAATTCCGTAACCTTGGGGCCTGTCGTCAAATAATCCGAACGCAGGACCCTGACTACTTCTTCTATATCCTCTTCTCTGATAGACTGCCTTCCATAAGGTATATACATGATCTTTCACCTTCTCTCTTTTTATCCAATCAGTACCGTCTTTCCCTCAAAAGCAAAACCATATTTGCGGATTTTCTCCGGTCTTATCCCATGGTCAAGCAACGCCTGCGCATATTGCTTCTCCTCTATCTGGTCAAGGGCAGCCTGCACGGTTGCTTTTAAATCCGCTTCATCCTCCGGGTCATGTACCTTAAACTCCAGAATAATCCCATCCTTTTCCTTATCCAACGGCTCTAACAGCACATCATATCGTCCAAACCCGCTTTCCCGGTTGGAAGTTACCACATAGCGCCCTTCCAAATCTACCAGCAGGCCCAACACAAACCCGTGGTAGAACCGTTCCGGATTATTGACCGGAAAGACTTTTGTTCCGCCGTCAAAGGAACTAAACATCGACAGTGCAAATTGGTTCAGGTACACATTCATTGCCTTTTTATCTCCGGCCAGCAAAGCCTTGAGAAACCGGTTATAATTTGCGCCGTCTTCTGCGAACCAGTCCCGCACCATTTTCTCAAACATCTGCTTCACTTCATAATTTGTCAATTCCAATTCATATTCGTCCCCATGGACAGCCCTTACCTTCAGATATCCGCTGGCAAGCAGCAGACTCCAGATGGCGTTCGGGTCTGCATCCAACTGATCATATACAATCTCCTCATCAATCCGGCTCTGTATCGTCTTTCCGGATAACAGCTGCTCAAACTGCATCTTGATATCCTGATCACTCTTCCGCAGCAGGCTCCCTACTAAAGAATTGGAACTGGTATTGGCCCAGTAGGGTTTGAGCACACCCTTGTCCAAATAATTGATGACGGACCATGGGTTATAGATATCCCGGTATTTACCAAAGGTAAACCCGTCATACCATGCCTTTACTCCTTCTTTATCCTGCAATCCCATCTCGTCCATAGCCGCAAACACTTCCTCCGCCGTAAAACCAAAGGCAGCCGCATACTTTTGGGATGTGGTAGTGATTACATTCAGGTTGTTCAAATCTGAAAACATGGATTCCTTGCTAACCCGGGTAATTCCCGTCATAATTGCGCGTTCCAGATAAAGATTGGTCTTAAAGGTAGAATTAAAGAGATTTCTGGTAAAGGACATGAGTTCTTTCCAGTAACCGTTCACATACGCCTCCTGCATGGGCGTATCATATTCATCCAGCAGAATGATTACTTTTTTACCATAATAACGGCATAGATATTCAGACAACAGATTCAAAGCCACAGGCGCATCCCTCTCCGGCATCTCATCTGCCATTTTTTGAAATTCCATTTTTTCCCCAGCCGAAAACTTGTCTGATTCCATCAGGTAATTATGCTGCGCATACAGCCTTTTTAAGATTCTGCAAACACTGTAAATCGTTCCGGCATAATCGGTTTCTTTTACGGCGGCAAAAGACAGGCTGATTACCGGATAGGTTCCTTGAAGCTTTCTGTATTTCTCATCCTTCCAGACAGCAAGCTCTCGAAACAAATCCCCCTGTCCCTGATAGCGGATACTGAAAAAACGTTCCAGCATACTCATGTTAAGCGTCTTTCCAAAACGCCTGGGACGGGTAATCAGGGTGACACTGTCCTGGCTTTCCCACCACTCCCTGATAAAGTCTGTCTTATCTATATAGAAACAATTATTTACAATAAGCTGTTCAAAATCCTGCGTTCCGATGGAAACCGTTCTTGCCAATGCGTTCACCTCCGAATATATAGTTATTATATATTGTTTGGTAATATTTTAACAAAGATGATAAAGACAGGCAAGAACAATGTTCGTAGCATTATGATAACTGTTTTAAAATTAATACAATCTCTTTTCCACCCTCTTGAATGGTCAATACATTATTATTGAATATAATATTTTTGTCAAAATATACAGTATCTTTTTCACTATATCTTTCAACACAGTAATTCTTTCCCTTGTATTGCATTCTAAGCTTGGGAATAATTTCTGCTCCTCTATAATCAAAACTATGAAGCAGTCTGACTATCTTATCCATTGACTCATCAATATTCAGATTCCCATCCATGGGTAAAATGGCATTTTTATATATTGGTTCATCAATTGGGTATTGAACTTCTTTTCCGTCTATCTTTGTATCTAATAGTTTCCCAATAAACTCTTTAAATGCCTCTATTCCTAAACGCATACCTTCTCTGGTAATATCAAATGCAGTTGTATTTTCTCCGATTTTTATTACCTTTTGGCTAATTATTTTGCCACAATCAATCTTCTCTGTCACATAATGCCAAGTGATTCCTGTTTGCGTTTCCTCATTATAAATTACCCATGTAGGAATATTCATACCTCGATAATGCGGAAGTAATGCATAGTGGAAATTAATAATTTCAGTATTTGCTGAATTAATAATAGCTGGTGTAAAAATAAATCGATTATTTGCACTTATAATCAATGTATATTTATTGTGTATCCATTCTAAAACAAGATTTTCAACACCCCCCCAGCTATATTTTTATATACTATATTCTGTTTTTTGCAAATTCGCTCAAGCATAGAAATCTTATTTTTAGCAGATTCCAATATTAATAATTTATTTTTATCCACTAATGTTAAAAGGTGTTCCAAACAGTCACAGGCAATCTTGCCGGAACCAATTATAATTATATTATCAAATCGCATAAATTCACCCCTTCAACTAAGTTATATCTTATAACATATTATCATAAATATTCTTCAGTCAATTTTTTTCTGTCAATTTTCCCATTATCATTGTATGGAAATGCTTTTAAATTATAGTATATCGTTGGAACCATATATTTAGGTATTACAGATAATAAATAATTCCTTACCTCATCCTCAGCTATATTCCCTTGATAAAACAATACTATTTGTTTTTGCTTTTGATGGTATGCCGCACAGACATTAATAATCTCCTCTTTCCCCATGGCTGCATTTTCGATTTCACCTAATTCAATGCGATACCCGGAATGCTTAATTTGAAAATCTTTTCGTCCTGCAAATACAAGTTCCTTTCTCTCGTTGTAATAAACCAAATCTCCCGTTAAATATATTTTTTCTTTATAATGCCTGCAACATGGATTATCAATATATTTTTCATTGGTTTTTTCTTCATCATTCCAATATCCCGCTGAAAGCGAACTTCCATATATACATAATTCACCTAATTTGTTAGGTTGAGCATCCGTAATCAGCATATTATTATCATCTAAAACCAATAACCCTGTATTTTCACACGCCTTCCCCAACGGCAACATTTCCGAATCCTTAAATTCCCTATCTACTATATAATAAGTACAATTTACCGTCGCTTCTGTTGGTCCATATACATTCGCTATTGTCTTTAGATTGGGCAAATATTTCTTCCAGTAATTTAACTGTTTTACCGGCATAACTTCTCCGCCAAACATAATCAATTCAACTTTATCCAGCACAATAGACTTTAACAAATCATAATTAGCAATACTTACAAATGCCGAAGGCACCCAGTATAAAAAGTTAATATTTCTCTCTTTTATAAATTGCAACGCCTTAATAGGAAAAGCAAAATATGTAACAGGAATAATTCCCAATGTTGCCCCTGTTTTTAGTGTTGCATAAATATCCTGCGTTGAAATGTCAAAATAAAAAGGTGATTGATTTCCCATTACCGTACTTTCGTCAATATGAAATGTATCTACCGCCCAGTCTATATAATCTATAATATTATGATTATTAATAATTACACCCTTTGGGGTGCCTGTTGAACCAGAAGTAAAAAATGTATAAACCGGATCAACATCTAATATCTTGCTAATTAATTCTTTTGACTCCCCATAACGGTTTGAAATCTCAACCGTATCTATATTGATTAAATTATCTAATTCTTTTTCTTCTATTTGCTGAAGCTTTTCTTTCGTTTTGCTGTTGACAATAATCGCTGTTGGATTTAATGTCTCAATTATGCTTTTTACCTTTTCTGCAGGAAACCTTATATCCGTCGGCGTATAAAAGTTACCACTATATAAAACACCCATAAACGCCACAATACTATCAACCGTTTTGGGCAAATAAATTAAAATCGGATTTCTCCTGTCTATTACTTTTTTTTGTATTTCAAAAGCCAAATCAACTGCACGGTTCCGCAACTGTAAAAAGGTAATTTGGTTTTCCAAATCAAAAAAAGCCACCTTATTCGGTAATTTGGTTACCATATCTTCCAAATATGATAATACAGATGTCTGCATACACACGTCTCCTTTAAATATTTATATACTTTGGATATTTCCTCCATTTTTTTGAATCAACTTAATAATTGCTTCTACACTTTCAAAATTTTCCGGAAGCACATCTAAACCGTCAATGATAATATTATATTTTTCTTCTAGTATGGAGACGAGGGAGACTATATCAAAAGAATCCAAATAGCCATCCTCCACAAAATTATCACTTTCTCTAAAAGAAAATTCCGGCCTCAAATCTTCTAAAATCAAATAAATTTCTTCCATAGTCAAAATCCACCTCTCTATAAATTTGAAATAATGTTTTCACAGAAATCTAAATTGCCAATATCCATAATTATAGACACCCATGTAAGCCCACCGCCAAATCCGGACAAACAGCAAGTGTTATCTTTTTCTAACAAATCTTTAGAAACATCCGTTGTCATTACAATCGGTATGGTTCCGGAATCAGAATTGCCCAATTTTTCTGTAATGTCCATTGGAACTTTGGAATATGGTACTCCTATCCGTTCTGCCAGCTTTTGCAACATAAATTTATTAGGTTGATGAAACAAACACCAGTCTATATTCTCTGCCAGAACATTAGCCTCAACCATTAATTCTTTAATTGCATCCGGCAATTCTTTCTGCACAAAATTAAACACTGTCGACCCATCCATCTCTACACCCATAGTAGGAATGTTATTCGTCTGAGCCGCTAATTGTTCTTCTGTCATAGGATATTTAAAGCCCCCATATTTTATAAATAATGCGTTCCTATCCTTTCCGTTATTATATACACTGGCAAAAATTTTACGTTTCTGTATTTTGTTTTCAATAATAGTAATATTAGCCACATCACCTCCAAAAGAAGGATGAGCAAATTTAGGCTCATTAGGATCTGATTTTCTATTAAAAATCTCCCCTGTACACAAAATTACCTTTTTATCTTTTATATGTTCCAAAAGCATAAATGCCTCAATTAATCCCATCGTAAATCCTGCACAGGCTTGAGGCGTATCAATGCAAAACACATCTTTAGATAATTCTAATTCACCATGCAGTATCATACTGACTTGTGGCAATAGATAATCCTGAGATAATGTTGCAACCACAATTGCTCCAATATCTTCCTTTTTTAGTTTTCCTGTATTAATCAAATGGTTCATGCCATATAACAACATATCAGAAAGTGTCGTATCTCCCTTTACGCGCCTGCGATTTCCAAATCCGATAATTTTTCTCAACCGTCGATTTTTTGAATCAAAGGGATTTTCCGTCTCATCTTCAAAAACGCTCTCATATTGAGGCAAAATAGAAAGTACTCCTGTAATCTGTTTATCCTCAAATTCAAAATACATTTACATTCTTCCTTTCTTCAGTCTTTTATCATTTTATTAAAAATATCATATCAATAATTTCTTCCTCCACTAACAGTTATTAACTCTCCTGTTGTATACCCTGAATCATCTGACAATAGAAATTTTATTTGTCTCGCAATTATATCTGTTGGAATCACTCCCAATGGCTGAATGTTACTTTTATTTTCTTCTGTTTTTTCTATTTCTGAAAAAACTTTTTCCTTTTTTTCTGACATTGGAGTTTTTACTGCTCCCGGCAGGATTGCATTAACTCGTATTCCTCTACGAATAAATTCCTTCGACATTGTCTTAACTGCAGAATTTAGTGCCGCTTTAGAAACGGAATATGCAATCATTCCCGGCTCATTTGTCAAGCTTGCAATAGAAGAAATTGCTACAATAGAAGCATTTTGATTTGAATATTGTTTTTTATAAAAAATTCTGGACATCTCGACAAAAGCAAAGCAGTTCACATTCATCACTTCTTGCATAGCAGAAATAGAATTTACTTTTACTGGCCAAGCAGCATCTACTCCCGCACAATATATAAGTCCATCCAATTTTTCTTTATTTATCCCATAATCATCAAATATTTCTTTAATATTTTCTAAATCATTTAAATCATAACATATTGGAACAGTTTTTCCTGGCAATTCTGTCGCCATTGTATCTAATATTTCTCGATTTCTTCCCACGATATATAAATCACAACCATTATGCGCCAACAAATATGCACAAGCTTTCCCAATGCCAGATGTAGCTCCGGTAATAAGATATGCCTGCTTTTTCGTATTCATAATACCGTCTCCTTTTATAATCCAAATTTTGTCCTGTCATCATATACATAATCTGTCTCTATTAGCGGAAATACCGATGAAAAATCCAATTTCACATAAGCAATCCCACAAGATAATCCTATACCATATCCACACATTAATACCTTTTTCTTACCTCTTTGATCTGCATTCACACACAAAGTTAAGGGAATAGATGCTGAAGATGTATTTCCAAAATCTTTGCAAGACATCAACACTTTATCTGCTGGAATTCGTGTTTCTTGAACAATGCCCTCCACTATCATCTTTTGCGCCTGATGAAAAACATAATTATCAACCTCATCTGCAGCTATGTTATATTCTGCCATGAATTTCATTATTTCTTCTGCTACTGTATCAAGACCAAACAACAACACGCCATTGCCGTCCATATAACTCATACCTTTATTGTTTTTGTATAAAAGATGAGCACGGGATCCATCACTATAATGCGAAAAAAGCATTGGTTCTGCATGCAAGCAATATTCCAAAGCCGTTGCTGCAGCTGCATCGCCCTCTAACAATTGGTTTCTATCAATGTCTTCGCCCGCTTGAGCATTGCTTTCGCCTACAAGCAATAAGCCCCTTCCCTTCGTCTGCTGCAAAATACTACAAACCGTAGTTAAACCTCCTATATACCCGGAACAGCCCATATTAATATCATAAACCAAACAATCGTTACCTAGCTTGAGGCGATCCTGTATCAAAAAAGCCGAACTTGGTCTGCTCAAATCTTCAGATTGTGTTACAAAAACTAAAACATCAATACTGTTTCTCTCCCAGCCCAGTCGATCTAATAAATCATCAGCCGCTATTGTCGCTAAATCCGACGCCTTCTGCCCTTCCTTTGTAACTCTTCTTTTTTCAATCCCAGTCAAATCAATTTGCTTTTTGATTCTTCTTTCAGAAAATAGGTCTATATATTTATCATTATCAACCTTGTTTTGCGGTACTGCTGAAACAATCCCTCTTATGCTTATGTTTGTAATTTCTCCTTGCATCATCTTCACTCCGGACTCCACACAAATTTTTACATGTGAATCATGTGCTAAAATTAACGAAAATTATCCATTAAATCTTTAACTGTCACATATTTCTGGATCTCTGAAGCATGCGGAAATCTATTAAATTTTTCGTTGATCACCGAAATAACTCCCAACACAGCAACTGAATCCCATGTATCATAATCCTCTAAGCGTTTGTCTTCTTGAACCTCATCTATTTCTACTTCAAGAATATCCGCAATTATTTCTAACATTTCATCTCTTGTCATTAGGCAATTTCTCCTTTACATATTTATAACGTTACTTAAATCAAAATTTTAATCCCCCCGACACAGGGATTTCACTTCCTGTTATGTATTGCGCCTTATCAGACAATAAAAATTCTATAAGATATGCTACTTGTTCTTTTTCAATAAAACCATATGGCTGATTTTCCGCAACATAATTATCAGCGCCCTCTGCCATCGCTGTCTTTACCATCCCCGGAAGAACGGCATTTGCACGAATTTTCCTTTTTGCACATTCGTTAGCTGTAACTCTAATTAATGTATTGATGGCGCTTTTAGTCCCAGCATAAGCAGCCATGCTGGCATCCGCAGTATATGCCGCCAATGAAGATATTGCTACAATGCTGCCTCCATCATTAGAATATTTTTTTCTTATAAAATATTTTACTAATGAAACGAGCGAAAAATAATTAACCCTTGTCATATACTCTACTTCTTTTAATTCAAGTGTTCTTATCGTATCGAAACCTCCAACACCCGCACTATGTACTAAACCATCTAATTTTATGCCTCTGTCATAACAAAATTCAAATACTTTCGGAATTTTTTCTAGATCTGCCAAATCCATAGGATAAACTATACATTCCAGTTCCTTTTGTAATTTACCCAGCTTGTCTTCGTTTCTGCCAGTCAGTATTAAATTATATCCCTGTCCAGACAAATATTTTGCAGTTGCTTCTCCGATTCCTGAGGAAGCACCCGTAATTAAAATATTTTTTAATTTCTCTTTCATCTTAAATCTTTCCTTCTAAATCAATATACTTAGACTTGTTCTACATTACATATTGACCGGCAGTATCATTCCTGTAGAATATGCCGATTCATCCGACAACAAGTATTTTACTGCACGTCCAATATAAATTTGTCTCGCCATCTTTTCCGGGCAACCTAACTGCAAATACTTTGTCATCCATTCTCCGCCACTGCCGATTATATCCACCAGTTCCAATTTAGAACTATCATACATAACAGCATTGATCCTCTGCTTTTCTGTAAGCCCTTCCGACAGCAAATCAATATCGTTTTCCAATCTGGCTTTTGCCTGCAGATACCGTTTCTTGTCAATTTCCTTAAAACCTTCTATATCCGATATGAAAACAAGACTACATTTCTCTTTTAATAAACCTGCGCACTGCAGAAGACGAATATCATCTACATATTGCTTCATGTCACATGTCTGCTCTGGAAATATTATTCCATCGAACTCCAATTTCTTTTCTTGGCAATACGAAATCACATCCCGAAAAGCTGTATTTCTTTCATTTATCTCTACTACATGAGATTCCAAAATGAAATCCTTTTGAACCTCTTTCATCCGTCGTATATCCATCCCCGCCATCACAACAGAGGCCGTTTGCTCCTTCACATAGCAACTCATAAATTCCCCCAGCCCCCGATCGGCATCCATAACCAGAATGCACTTATCCTGCAAATCGGAATCAGGAAGTTTATCTTCATCATAATGCTCATCTGTTTCAATAATGGGAAGAATATTTTTCGTTGGTATTTCTGTGTAAACACCACCCCATGACAGACCAACTCCAAACCCACACAAAAAAAATTTTACATTATCTTTATCAGCAAATTTATCTATATTTGCACATATTGAGACCGCCACAGATGTTCCAGATGTATTACCGTAC
The DNA here is from genome assembly GCA_947629565.1 of uncultured Lachnospiraceae bacterium. GTDB lineage: Bacteria > Bacillota > Clostridia > Lachnospirales > Lachnospiraceae > CAG-590. Next base: position 794 of record CANREG010000025.1, on the reverse strand, counting down.
TCACAAAGAGATCTAAGTTCTTTGTTTTCAGGAATCTTACAATTATCTGCTATATTGTCCAATATTAATTTTTGTGCTTGATGAAATACATAGTAATCAATATCCTCTTCTTTTAAATCAAAATGTTTTTTAAAGGATTTTACATCATCAGACACATCGTTAATTGCAAACTCAAAAACTTTCTCTCCATCCATGGCAGTAGGACGATCTTTATGTCTGATAATTGCATCAAACCCCGTTCCGTCTGATTTAGTAAAAAATCTAATTTTATGCTGTTCCACTTTCTCCATAGCAATTGCTGCTCCGGCAGAACCAAATATCATCTGATCAGCTATTACTTCTGTCTTTATGTTCGTTTCTGGTCTTAGTACCTGAGCAGCAGTATCACCTATAAGCAATAATGCTTTATCCGACTGCTGACAATTTTGCAAAAGAGCTGATACAATATGTACCCCTACATTAAAACTGGAACACCCCAGATTAACATCAAAAGCAACACAATCTTTACATAGTTCCAGTCTTTTATGCAAAAAAAATGCCGTAGATGGGATTACATAATTACTACCTTGTGTTATAAATATAAGAATCTTAATATCTTTTTTATGCCACTGTAACTTATCCAACAAAGCTGTTGCTGCTGTATAGCAAAGATCTGAAGTCCGTTGATTAATTCCAGATACATGGCGCTTACTAATTCCTGTAAGTTGAATCTGCTTTGAGACCGTTTCAAGTTTTGTGTAAACTCAAAAATCTGATATAAGATATGTGAATAGTTACTAAAGGGCAGAGCCGAT
>CANREG010000024.1 GCA_947629565.1 uncultured Lachnospiraceae bacterium | reverse complement strand
TTTGGTTTTTTTATATTTTAACACAAGTTGGTATCCTCTTCTCTATTTTATTTTCCTACAAAAACTTTACGCCAGCACATCTGATACTGAAAATATTTTTCTTTCAGAAAACAAGGATGACGCACATCAAAAATATAATTTTCAACAAAGTATAAATCTTATACCCTGAATGCATCTACCGTATCGTTCAACGCCTCGCTTAACTCAGAAAGCTCTTTCACCTTCTGCAAAACAACATCCGAACTGGTATCTGATTTCTGGGCAGATATGCCGATAGTGGACATATATTCTGCGATGTTACCGGTCAATTCCACAATAGCGGAGATTGACTCATTGATTCCGGTCATGCTTGCGCTCATTTCCTCTGAAGAAGCCCCCAAATCTGCGGATACCTCATTATAAAATACAGCGTCCTGCTCATACTGCCTTGCTATGGAAATCATATTCTCATAATCTGCCACTACTTTGTCATTCATGAACTGCAAAAGCTTCTGGGAATAGTTAGACAGATTGGACACGCTTTTCACAATGGTTCCGGTTACCTGCTGAATCTTATCCACAGCCTCCCTGGAATTATCCGCCAAAACACGAATCTCCTCTGCCACCACCGCAAAGCCCTTTCCTGCCTCTCCGGCTCTCGCCGCCTCAATTGATGCATTCAACGCCAGCATATTGGTCTGAGCGCTGATGGACAAAATCTCCTCTGTCAATGTGTTAATCTGATCTACCTGCTTGCTGCTGGCAATGGCGCGCTCTAACTCGCCCTTCGTCTCATTATACAGATGGTTCGCCTGGTTGCTGGACTCAAGAGAATTATTATACAACTCCCTTGCCCTTGCCATGATATCACTGGACTGCTGCGCTGCCTCGCTGGCCTTATCCGCAATCGTATCAATCGCATTGCCAAGCTCATTTCCTGTCTCATTGATGGTCTCTGCCAGAGAGCTTGCCTCCTCGGTCTGTCCGGAAACCTCTGAAACCGCACCGGTAATATCCGTTATACTGGCATGCAGTTCTGTCATCTCGCCAAATGCGGACTCTGTAATCCGCCCAATCCGGTCCGCCTCATCCTTGGTATTCAAAATAATCCCCCGGATCTGCTCCTTGACATTGGCCGTTGCAACGGTAATCTGCTCCGTCTCATCTTTAAATTCTGCCGGTATTGTATCCTGTGTCACGACATTCTCAGAAAAATCGCCGGAAGCAAACTGCTTCAAGGTCTGTATCGGCTCTAACAGCTTGCCGATTACGCCCGCCATAATTACGATTACCAGCACAATCGCCACAACCGCAATAATCACTGCCACTAAAACCATGGCATTCAATGCGCTTTTCACATTCGCAGACGGCACGGCAACTCCTAACTTCCAGTTACAGCTGTCAACCGCCCCTATCGCAAAATAGCTCTTGGTTCCATCATAATCCTTGGTCTTTACAATTTCACCGCCGGCACTGCTCACCAGAGAATCCAATTCCGGCATGACGTCTTTGACAGCCGTTGCCGTCTCCTCCGTAGGTTCATATGTATCATTCTTATGCGCAATATAATTATTGCTGCTGTCTACCAAAAATCCGTACGCACCCTGTTCATAGTTAATGCTGGCAGTTAAATCTGTAACCGTAGTCAGCGTTACATCAGCACCGATTACTGCTGCCAGTTCTCCATCTACATACACCGGTGACGCAATGGTGGCGCACATCTGGTTCGTCAGCACGTCCCAGTAGGGATCTGTCACCACTGTAATCCCCGCATCTGCCGCCTGCTGATACCAGCCACGTTCTACCGGGTCATAGCCCTCCGGAATCTCTGCTTCCGGGTTTGACTGATAAAAACGGGAATCTGCCGTTCCACAGTACAGATTCAAAAGTTCGTCCCGTCCCTCTGCATGGGTGTTGACTACCTTCTGCAAAAAGTCCTCTGCCATATCTCCTGCCGCTTCAATGCTGTTGGCCGTACCTTCCGCCATCATCTTCTCATCCACAATCCATGTATTGATTGCTTCTGCATATTTATCCGCCTGAAGCTGTAACTCATTTTCCGATTTCTTCGTAAGCGTATTGCTGGCAATCATAACGATACCAAAAGTTGTCAAAATAATAATTGCCACCACGATTAAAATTACGCTGGTGGTCAGCTTCCCTTTAATTGTCTTTCTCATTAGCCATGTCCCTTTCTTTTTATGTTATATGCGTAATTATATTACTTTTAATACGCTTTTTCAACAACTTTTTACCAGTCATTTTCATTCTATAAGGGACATAAGCCTATGCCTCCGGTGCTGCCTCGCCTCCGGTTTCTGCTGTATCTGCCGTCTCACCGGCCGCTTCCGCAGCCGGTTCTGCACCTTCTGAAGCCGACTCGTTCTCCAATGCCCGCAGTTTATCCCGCATTTCTTTGTCTTCCTCTTCTTCAAACAAAGATTTGTGTTTTTTATGCTTCCGGCTCTGGGAAAGGGCTGCGGACATCTTGGCGGCCTGATATAGCTCATTACTATACTCCATCAGCTTCCGCTCGTCCTTTGCCGGTACGCGATCCCCCTTGGAAATCCGTCTGGCAATCTCCATGATCTTCCCTAAGTCCTCCATCGCCTTTCCCTGCGCTTTTGCAGACTCCTTCTGCGCCTCTATCTCCTGCTGCCACATATCCTTCATCTCATCGGAAATCTCAACGGTTACCTGCTCCCGTTCCTTTGATTTCTCCTTTTCCGCTAAAGGATTTCCCGCTTCTAAAGCTGCTGCGCCGCCCGCCGCCTGTCCGGTAATATAATTTGTCTGTGTACCCTTTTGGTCCATCGCCTGATTAATCTTCATATCCGCCCTCCTGCTCAATCCGTTCCCGATTGCTTTATTATGTATATCGGAAAATTGAGACCATACATTTATATAAAAGGGCAGTTATCGCACAACTCCTCCTTAGTGGCACCCTCTGCATTTTGAGCAGTCGCCCCCGCATTGCAGGGATTTCCCGTTCTTTTTATCCCTTACCATGCTACGGATTGCCGCTGCCACCATTAAAATGACCAATGCACCGATAAGAATTGTTCCCATACAAATCCCTCCTAAGGTTACAAACATCTGCTACTTTACACTGACAACATTTTTCATATTGACATTTAAGGTATTGCTCTCCTTATACGGCCTGAACAGCAGATAGACAAAAAGCAGTACAAATAAAAATGCAATCACTGTTCCCACGCCAAAGGTTCCCGTAATTATCAGCGAACCAATCTGGAAAATACAAAGTCCTACAATATATGCGAGAATACACTGATAACCAATCGCAAACCAGAACCATTTGATATTGTTCATCTCTCTCTTAATGGCGCCCATGGCTGCAAAGCAGGGAGCGCAGAGAAGATTAAATACCATATATGCATAAGCGGCAATCGGGGTGATAGTCGCTGCAAGCTGGCCCCAGATTTCCGCTCCGTCCTCTGCCACCTCGCCATAACCAAATAAAATGCCGAAGGTTGCCACCACATTTTCTTTCGCAATCAGGCCGGATACTGCGGCAACCGCCATCTTCCAGTTTCCAAATCCCAAAGGTGTGAATATGGGCGCAATCACATTGCCGATGCCCGCCAAAATGCTGCTGTCAAGCTGCTCTGTCTCTAACATGACAAAGCTTCCGTCCACCCAGCCAAAGCCCTGTAAAAACCACAGCACAATGGTGGAAAGAAGAATAATCGTACCGGCCTTTTTGATGAAGGACCAGCCTCTCTCCCACATGCTTCTGAGCACATTGCCAACTGTCGGCCAGTGATAGGCAGGCAGCTCCATAACGAAAGGCGCCGGTTCCCCTGCAAACATCTTTGTCTTTTTTAAGATGATTCCGGAACAGATAATGGCTGCAATTCCCACAAAGTAAGCGCTCCATGACACCCAGCCTGCATTGTCAAAAAATGCACCGGCAATCAGGGCAATGATTGGCAGCTTTGCGCCACAGGGAATAAATGTGGTGGTCATAATGGTCATTTTGCGGTCCCTGTCATTTTCAATGGTACGGGAAGCCATAATTCCCGGTACGCCGCAGCCGCTTCCAATCAGCATGGGAATAAAGGATTTACCGGAAAGACCAAACTTTCTGAAAATACGGTCCATGATAAAGGCAACCCTCGCCATGTACCCGCAGCTTTCCAAAAACGCAAGGAAAAGAAACAAAATCAACATCTGCGGTACAAATCCAAGCACAGCGCCCACACCTGATACAATACCATCTGCGACCAGTCCCGTCAACCAGTCTGCGCAGTTGACAGACTCTAAGGCCGATGTCACTGCCGGAACAATCCATTCCCCGAAAAGCGTGTCGTTAGTCCAGCCGGTTACCCAGTCGCCTACCGTAGTCACAGACACATAATATACAATGAACATAACCAGAGCAAAAATCGGCAGGGCAAGAAAACGGTTTGTAACCACCTTGTCAATCTTATCCGATATGGATAATCCGGCGCCCTGTTTCTTTTTCACGCAGTCGCCAATCACAGAGGCAATATAGACATATCTTTCATTGGTGATAATGCTTTCCGTATCATCATCAAACATATCCTCTAATTCTTTTATTTCCGCCGACACATCCGGCGCCTGGTCTAACTGTTCTGCAATCTTGTCATCTTTTTCCAACAGCTTAATGGCGAAGAACCGTTTCTGCTCCTCCGGTACGCTAAGCCTTTCTTCCACTCTCTGTATTACGTTTTCCACCCTCTCATCAAAAACGGCAGCCGGGGACTTTCCCTGTTTCTTTCCGGCAAGCTCCACCGCTTTGGCCGCCGCCTTCTCAATTCCCGTTCCCTTAAGGGCGGAAATTTCAACCACCTCACAGCCTAAGTGCCGGCTTAACTTATCTATGTATACCTGCTCCCCTGTCTTTTCCAGCACATCCGCCATGTTGACCGCCAGAACAACCGGGATTCCCAGCTCCATAATCTGTGTGGACAGATACAGATTTCTTTCGATATTCGTGCCGTCAACAATGTTGATAATCGCGTCCGGACGCTCTGCAATCAGATAATTTCTGGCTACTACCTCCTCTAATGTATAGGGGGAAAGGGAGTAAATACCCGGCAAATCCATGATGACTACATCCTTGTTGCCCTTTAATTTTCCCTCCTTTTTTTCCACCGTAACGCCCGGCCAGTTTCCTACAAACTGGTTAGAGCCGGTCAGGGCATTAAATAATGTTGTTTTACCGCAGTTTGGATTTCCTGCGAGTGCAATTTTTACTGACATTTTCTACTCCTTTCTTGGGGATGGATGAAACATGATTTACCTTTTTTAAGCTGTGTGATTTTAACCATACCAACGCAGGCGCCGCTCCCGCTTGGTTATGCCACGCAGCGGTACTAAATTCGCGCTTTGCGCTCATTAAGTACCGGCGGGCATAAAAAACGCCTGCTTATGGTATTGGTTAAAATTACACAGCAATCTACGGTTTGATGATGTTTTATCCATAGGTTTTTATTACTTGTTGTGTTGGGTTAGTTTTGACTATGTTTTTGTTAGTTATTGCTATTTGTTATTAGTTGCGACTAACTTGGTGGTAAAAAAATTTGTTATTCTACTTCTATCATAGTGGCGTCTGCTTTGCGCAGGGACAGCTCATAGCCTCTTACCGTTACCTCTACCGGATCGCCTAACGGCGCAACCTTACGCACAAAAATCTGAACGCCCTTTGTAATGCCCATGTCCATGATTCTTCTCTTTACCGGACCGTCGCCGGTAAGTTTTTTCACTGTTACCGTCTCCCCGCAGGGAACCTCCTTCAATGTCTTCATGTAAACACTCCTTTACTAAATGAATACGATATCATTTTTTTGTTAAGCCGTGCCCCTCGCGAACACTTCGTGTTCTCTCGATGGGAAACTAAACCATAATGTGACAGGCCATATCCTTTCCAATGGCAACTCTGGAATCCTTGACATTGACAATCATGCTGCCATTAATCATAGACACAACCGTTACCGTACCGCCCGATACAAAACCCAAATTCTCTAAGAACTGTCTGGTCTCCTCCTTACCGCCGATATGCTTTATAATGTTCGGCTCTCCTTCCTTTGCCATTGTAAGAGGCATATCACCATCTCCTTCCCATATGCGCACATATAAATGGCGGAAAACACCACTGGCTTTTATTTGCTTTCTTTGTTAGTTTATTCTAACTTTGATTAGTTGTCAATAACTTTTTTCTAAAAAATAAAAAAATTTTCCCTCTCTTCATTATTTATGGTACAATAATATTACATTTTATCGGAAATACCTGGGAGGATATGATGAAGATTAACGAATCAGCGGAAAATTATTTAGAGACCATATTAATCCTTAGTAAATCCCTGCCTGTAGTGCGCTCTGTAGATGTTGCAACAGAACTGGGATTTAAAAAGTCCAGCGTCAGCATTGCCATGAAGAATCTGCGGGAAAAGGGACACATTACCGTCTCGGACGCCGGTTATATCACGCTGACCTCCTCCGGAAGGGAGATTGCCGAGATGATTTACGAGCGACATGAGCTGTTTACCTCCTGGCTGGTCAGCCTTGGGGTAGACGAAAAAACCGCCGCCGAAGACGCATGTAAGATGGAGCATGTAATCAGCAAGAAAAGTTTCGAGGCAATTAAGAAAAATATTCCGAATTTTACGAAAAAATAACCGGAACCCCTTTACATCTTTCCCATGAAGACCGCCATATTCTGGGATAACCTGTAAAAGGGGTTCCGGTTATTTTTTTTGTAAATTTAATACAATCGAAACAGAAATTTAATCTTCCTTTGTCAATACTTTCCTCTGCCAGCTTCGTTTTCCGCACTCCGGGCATTTCATGTATCTCGTCCTGCCGGCATGCGGCGCAAGATTGGTTTGCCAGTAAGTCGGTACATGTCTGTGACCGCAATTTTGGCACTCATAGTATCCGGTTTTCTGCTCAATTTCTACTGCAACGAAAGCAACTGTAACTATCAATGCAGCAGCAAATACAATAAGCGTCCCTCGCAGCCATGCAGGCATCACAACAAATGAAGCCACAAATACCATGACGAGTCCGGCAAGGACAGCCGGAAGGACAATCCAGTATTCCGTCTTTAACATCTGCCTGTTTTTTTCTTCGATTTCCCTTTTCATTGCCAGCAGATTTTCTTCTGCCCACTTATCATATGATTCTGCCATAATTCTTTCGCCCGACAGGAGTTCATTGACATTGATTTTCAGAAAATCACACAATTCCAGCATAATTCCGGAATCCGGCATGGATTTTCCCGTTTCCCATTTTGATACCGCCCGGTCACTTATGTCGAGCTTCTCGGCAAGGGCTGCCTGGGTCATTCCCTGTTCTTTTCTGCATGACGCTATGAATTTTCCTATTTTGATTTGATCCATATCGGGCACCTCCTTTCATAGCTAAAATATATCTGAAATTGATGCGAATTAACACGAACCGGCAGTTGATTTCTGCGTACTCTACCGTAGGTTGAGTGCCTGTAAAATGCGCAATTTTTCATCTCTGATCCCGTCACTGCCGCCGTAAACCCTAATCATCTGGGAATGAAGCATCAGAATCTGTTTCTTAGTCAGTCTAATCATTGAGCTAATACCTCGTAGGCTTCCTTATTCTTCGCCAATAACCTTTTTGATATGTTTAATACATCCTCATCCGCTGCTTCACACTCTGACTCTGCTTTACTAAAATCAATCACAAGGTATCGGGGAACATTGTTTTTCAGGATTACCGCTGTTCCATGTTCATCCACAAGTCTGGCCACTTTTGAAAAATTTTGATTTGCTTCTGTAATGGAAACCATTGTATTTGTATCTATTGTCATTATATATACCTCCGCATTGTTTTGATGATTATAGTATATGTCAATTCTAGGATAAATTCAACCTATTTCTATTTTATCTGCTAACAATTTCTAATCCACCTGGAGAATCAATAATCATTTTACAAACCCTGCACATTTTTGACATGGACACCTCGTTTTTTTCCCTGTTTTTTGTTGAAAAATACCTTTGACTTTCAAGGTGCAAATTCATAAAATAATCTTAAACGAGTGGCAGATACTGCGTAAATCCAGTTATCTGCCGCTCGTTTATTTTTTTGTAAGAAAGGACGAAATAAAATGGAAACAAATCAATTTTTAGGAACAGAACGAATCGGAAAACTGATGCAAAAATATGCTGTTCCCTGTATTATCTCTCTTTTAGTTGGCGCGCTGTATAATATTGTGGACCAAATCTTTATTGCAAACGCCGCCTATCTTGGCTCTTATGGCAATGCTGCAAACACAGTGGTATTTCCCCTGACGGTAATCGCCCTTGCCATAGCGGTTATGATTGGGGACGGCTGCTGCGCCTTTGTCAGCTTAAGCCTCGGAAAAAAGGAATCTGACCGGGCAAGGAAAAGCGTAGGCAATTCCGTTGTCTTAAGCATTGCATGCAGTATCATATTATGCGCCGTTTACCTGCTTTTAAGCAACCGGATTATTGCCATGTTCGGCGGCACTGTCAATGAGGAAACCTTCCGATACTCCAAAGAGTACTTCTTTTACATTTCCCTGGGTATTCCCTTCTATATGTTCGGGCAGGCGATGAACCCCATCATCCGCGCCGATGGAAATCCCAGATTTGCCATGGTGTCTACGCTGGCCGGAGCCGCGCTGAATATCATTCTTGATCCCATTTTTATTTTCCTGTTCAAATGGGGAATGATGGGAGCGGCGGTTGCTACCGTAATCGGCCAGATTGTCACTGCTCTTTTGGCCGTATGGTATCTGTTTCATATGAAGACGGTAAAGCCGCAAAAGGCAGATTACCGCATTGATTTAAGCATTGCAAGGAAAACTCTGATACTGGGAATATGCAGCTTTCTTTCCCAGATTTCCCTTGTTGCCGCCATGGCCGCCATCAACAACATGATTAGAAAATACGGCGCCCTGCATCCGGTATTTGGAAAGGAGCAGTTTGCCCAGATTCCCATGGCTGTAGTCGGCATTGTAATGAAATTCTTCCAGATTGTCATCTCCATTGTTGTCGGCATGGCCGCAGGCTGCATCCCCATTGTCGGCTATAATATGGGCGCCAAACTCACGAAAAGGGTAAAAAGCCTGTTTACCAAACTGTTAGCCGCTGAAGCAGCCGTCGGTCTGACTGCATTATGCATTGTGGAGCTCTTCCCCCGCCAGCTTATTCAGATTTTCGGCGCAGCCAATGAGAGCAGCTACTATACCGACTTTGCTGTCAAAGCCTTCCGCATCTACCTTTGCATGCTTGTCTTTGCCTGCGTGAATAAGGCCTGCTTCATTTTCTTACAGGCTATGGGAAAAGCCTTAGAATCCACTTTGCTTTCCATGGTGCGGGAAATTGTATTCGGCGTAGGTTTTGCCTTGCTGCTGCCCGTATTTTTCGGCTTAGACGGCGTTTTATACTCTATGCCGGTTTCAGACATCTTTACCTTTGTCATTGCAGGCGTTCTTATCTGCCGCACCTACCGTCAGTTAGGAGGGATTTCTTTCCCAATCAAAAAACCCCGCTATCTACAGCGGGGCATCTAATCCCTGAGATATTTGGCCGGACGCGCCTTCAGGGCGTGCATCCGGCTAAATGTTACATACCTGATATTCATTGAAGCAGACACTTCTTATATTACGCCAACGCCGCTGTAATAATTGCCATAGAGTAGACTTCTGTGGCTGTACAGCCTCTTGACAAATCATTAATCGGCGAATTCAGTCCTAATAAAATGGGACCATAAGCCTCGAAATTACCCATTCTCTGCGCAATTTTATATCCGATATTACCCGCATTGATATCCGGGAAAATAAAGGTATTGGCATGGCCGCCCACCTCGGAATCCGGACATTTCTTCTGGGAAACCTTCGGGGAAACCGCCGCATCAAACTGCATCTCGCCGTCAATCGGCACATCCGGGTTACGCTCCTTGGTCTTTCTTGCCGCATTCCGCATCTTATCCACATCCTCGCCATGGCCGGAGCCGTCGGTAGAATAGCTTAAAAACGCGACCTTCGGATCTACGCCGAACACCTTGGCGCATCGTATGGTCTCCTCGGCAATCTCCACTAATTCATCCTCTGAAGGGCGGATATTGATACCGCAGTCTCCCATGGCTAACACCTCGTTGTCACCGGTAGCAGAAGGGCGCACCAGAATAAAACAGGAGGATACCAGAGTATTCCCCGGCTTTGTCTTAATCAACTGCAAGGCCGGCCTGACTGTGTCGGCTGTGGAATAGGTTGCCCCGCCTAACAGGGAATCTGCATATCCCATCTTTACCAGCATCGTTCCGAAATAATTATTCTGTAAAAGATATTCCCTCGCCTGTTCCGGCGTTACCCCTTTACTCTTTCTAATCTCACAAAACTCCTCCACCATCTTTTCCATATCCGGAAAATCCTTAGGGTTGATAATCTCGGAGCCCCGGATATTAAATCCGCTGTCCCCGGCCACCTGATAAATCTCATCCGGTTCGCCGATTAAAATCGGATGCAGGAAATTGCTTGCCAAAAGTCTTGAGGACGCTTCCAGAATACGGGGGTCGTTGCCCTCTGTAAATACAATTTTCTTCGGATTATGTTTCAAAATGTCAATCAACTGCCCAAAACCAAACATTACTCTCTCCTCCATTCTCTGCTTATCCTTTATTGTCGGACTGATAAATCCCTTATTTCTATTATATAATTTTTTTAAGATTTCACAAGGAATTTTTAACAAAATTCAGGTAAAATTTGGATTTTTTTTCAAACAATTGCCAGACAGCCTAAAATCCCATTTCCCGCAGATTGCTGACTAGCTGGACAAAAAATTCCCTCACATCAAAGTCCCTGATATTTTCCCGGTTTAAGTCAATCATATCACCATGGGAAACGCCCCGTTTTCCCGTCACCTGAATCATCTGGAATTTCTCCCCCCATGGAAATGATTTTTCACCCACTAAGCCGTCATTCGAACCGTCGAAGTAATTAACCAGTTCATAGGAAAAATTAAGCGGAAACCTGCCGCTTGAGGCATGGTTCAGGGTAGAACCCACACTCTGGTAATACACCTCCGGCACATCTTTTACAAGTTCGTTGCGGTCTTTACAGGCAGAGGCAGTCAGGTCGCTTACCGCCGCTAAGAAATCCGGGCTGGTATCCCCTAACTTTTTCAGGGCGGCATTATAAGTCTTTGCCAGCATATTTTTCTGTGACTCCGCCATTTTGGACAGCAGATAATCCGCAAACTCACAGCCCCGGTGAGGCGTGTTAATGGTGGTTAAGGACGCCACATACCGGCTGGCCCCCAAAAGGGAAATCGCATATCTGCTATCCAAACCTCCCTTGGAGTGGGCGATGATATTGACTTTTTCGCAGCCGGTTGTACGGACAATTTCCTCAATCCGGGCGGCAATCTCCTTCGCACATTCCTCCACCGATTCGGCAGACTGGTGGTTGCCATAATACACCACTGCTCCGTTTTTTTCCAACTCCTTGGGAATCCGCCCCCAATAATTGAGGAAACGATAATCCCGGAAAAACACGCCATGCACCATCAAAATCGGATATTTGGTGGCGCAGATGCGCTCTGCCTCCCGTCGGCGGTTTAACTCAAGCTTTTCATTTTCAAAGGAAACCTCAAAGGATACGGTCCTGATAATAATTCCCAGCGCTACTAAATGGGCAATGGGAATCATTCCGCAGATAATACCCACCACACGCCATCTTAATCCTAACTGCTGGGAAGTCATGTACACCCGTATAATTCCGTTCCAGAATACAATCGCCTCCACAAGTATGGCAACCAGTGTGTTGATAAGCCATAATTTTAAATTTTCTGTTATGGAGCCTACCGGAAAGGCACCGAAAAATCCTGCAATGGAATAGACGGTAATTATCACCGCAGAAATGATAAATACGATTAAAAGCTCGCATCCGTTTCCACAAATCTTAAGCCGCCTGCTCAACAGTTTTCGGTTGGCAGGGCAGGGCGCCACATTGATAACAAGGAACAGCAAAACTGCCACGGCAACAAAAATCCCATGTCCCCACATAGCCACTAAAGTAGGCGCATTTGCCAGATAAAAAATAAGAATGATATCCCATATGCGTGATAAAATCTTCATTTGTATTTCCCCCTGAATTTAACATTCTGTTTTAAGAATAATTCACGATACGGGCGATGTCAATATTTTTTATAAAAGCAAATGTTTCGATTTGAAAACGCACATTTTTACGCCGGATTACAAAAGCGGGTGCTCTGCCCTCGCCTTTAACCGTTCCCATCTTCTGTCCACCTCCTGCTGGATTTCCGCCACCACGCTCTTATATTCCTCCTTCTTTAAATGCTTCGTCCGCCCCATCATGGAAAGCCAATCCAACACAGGGATTTTCTTGTGGGCGCCCTCCGGATTATAGGACAGGGTGGTGATACCGTTTTCAATTTCAAAGAGAGGAAAATAGCAGCTATCCACTGCCGCCGCAATCACTTTCCGCTCCGTATTCGGCTGGTCGTTCCAGTTTAAAGGACAGGCGGAAAGAGCCTTTAAATATGCCGTTCCAAATTCATTGGCATACAGCTTCGCCTTAGCCGCTTTTTTCACAAAATCCGCCGGATTGGATTCCGCCACCGTCGCCACATAGGGCAGGTTGGTCGCCGCCATCAGCATGGGAGAATCCTTATGAAAAAATCTCTTTCCGTACTGTAAGGCTCCCACATGGGAGGTGGCGCTTTTGGCGCCCTTAGGCGTAGAATAGGAAAGCTGATAGCCTGTATTCATATAACCGCCGTTGTCATATTCAAAAATGATAAGCCGCTCATTGCGGATTGCGGTTCCAAGGGCGGAACCCATGCCGATATCCATGCCGCCGTCGCCGCTTACCATGATGAAGGTAATCTCGCCCTCCGGATATTCCCCCCGCTTCTGCTTTTGATGAAACATCTCCACCAGACCGGATAATGTGGCCGCCCCGTTTTGGAACAGGTTGTGAACATACGGCACCTTAAAGGCCGTCTTAGGGTAAGCGGTGGTCACGACCATGCCGCAGCCGGTATGGAACAGCAATACCACGTTTCCCTCTATGCCCTTTAACAAAAGGTTCACATTGACCGGTATGCCGCAGCCGGGGCAAGCGCCATGGCCCGGCGCCAGCCTTTTCGGCATGGCCGTTACCTCGTTGATCATTCCTCCCTGAACCACTACCCGGCTGACGCCTTTCTCATTTTTCCACTGGGTCCGGGTACAGCCCGGCGCTGACTGCTCCCTCGTTATCGGCGCAAAATATTCCGGCGGACGGTAATCCTCGCTGCCGGGATAGATTCCGGTATAATCAAACGCCTTTGCCCGGTCCTCAAAGCCCAAGAGCAGAAGATTTCTGGCGTCCTCCTCATAGAAATCCTTCCCGCCTAAACCGTAAATCCGGCTTAACACCCGGATATGCGTCTGGCTGTTTAACAAAGAGCCTGCCTCCGGCTGCCCGTAGTCCTCATTTTGATGATCCGGGAATCTCCCCTGTATCATGGCTTTCAGTTCAAGGGAAAGATTGCCGCCTCCGGCTCCATAGCTGTCCTGACGGTCCGCCACCACAATGGTGCCTGCATTTTTACACATTTTGTAGAGGTCGTCCGCCGGATAAGGGCGCAGCAGTTTTGTGGTGAACACCCCCACCTTTTTTCCCTCCTTTCTCAGCTTGTCCACAGCGACTTTCGCCGTATGGTAAGCGGAGCCGAGTATAAACAAAAGCACCTCCGCGTCCTCAGTGCAATACCCCTGGACCAGCTCATAGCGTCTGCTGGATAAATGATGAAATTCCTCCAGGATATCCGGCAGTTCCTTTAACGCCTGCTCCATTGCCAGATGAAGCTGATATTTATTGTTCAAAATGTCCGGTTCGTTCATATAGGAACCGATAGAAACCGGATGCTCTAAATCCAATGCGGAATAATCGGCATGATATTCCCCAATAAATTTTCTTATGACCGCATCCTCCTTAAACACCTGGCTGTTCCGCTTCTGATGACTGGTGAAAAATCCGTCGAAGGCCACGATAGCCGGAAGTTTCACCCGCTCCGCCAGCTTTAAGGCAAACAGATTCATGTCGTACACCTCCTGGGGCGTATTGGCAAAGAAAATCAGCCATCCTGTGTTTAAGGTATACATGATGTCGCTGTGGTCTCCCTTGATACAGAGCGGTCCCGACACTGTACGGCAGGCCACATTCAAGACCATAGGCAGTCTGGTGCCGGACTGGACCGGAAGCTGCTCTAACGCATATAACAGACCATTGGCGCTGGTGGCATTAAATACCCTGCCCCCGCCGGCAGCAGCGCCATAACAGATTCCCGCCGCGCTGTGTTCTCCCTCCGCCGCAATCAAAGAAATATCATGCTCCCCCTCCGCTTTCATCTGGTCTAACAGCTCCGCAATCTGGGTAGAGGGCGTAATCGGATAATACCCCATCACATGATAATTAATCTGCTTTGCCGCATGGGCGGCCAGTTCGTTTCCGCTTTCAAATAAAATCTGTTGTTCTTCCATTTTCTGCACTCCCTTCTATGTTTGCATTAACAAGGTGATCCGAAACGCTTTTTATACCGTAACTGTTGTACAAACTGAACAATACCAACGCAGGAACGCTTGCGCACCCTCGCCTCGCAACGGTACATAAGGTGCTGCTACGCACCACCTAAATACCGGCGGGCTCACACCAGACCGCCGTCAACCCGGTTCTCCGTCAGATAGGCTTCGCTGGTTACATAGGAATTGGGGCCTAACGCCTCATAGTCAAGCTGCTCCGGCAGCAAATCCTGATTTCTCATGGCATATTCCGGGTTAGGATGCTCCCGCTCCACCCCGGCTACTAACGCATTTACCGGACACACGTCCACGCACCGCAGACAGCCCTTGCAGTGATGATAATCTAATCCCATATTCACCATGGCTTCCCGTCCCTGATACTCCCCCTTTGCAAACTGAAATACCATGTCGGGACAGGTGCTATCACAGAGGCCGCAGTTAATGCACCTTTCCTTTATAAACAGCGGAATATAGCCTTCCCTTGAAGCTGACAAATCATTGGAGACCGTAGAGCCGATACAGGGATTTACGCCGCCAATAGGAGAATTTGCATAGCCCCATTCATTTTTGATTTCCTGATATTCCTCCTCACCGCTTTCGTCTTTTGCAAAATACTGTGATTTTAACTCCTCATAGCCCCGCCTTATGCCTTCTAAATTGGCCTCCCACATTGCCGGATATTTTTTTCCGATAGTTTTCTTTGCAAGCTCTGACACAGCATCTAAGGGTATAAATTCAGAAGCCTTTGCAATCGCACCCAACATGACCATATTAATCCTTGTTTTGGATTCCATGGCAATGCTAAGGGCGTCAATGCAACAGATTGTCCCCTCCTTCAGCTTAAGCCGCTTCCTGATATTTTCCGGTGACGCGTCTGTGTTAATGACAATCCTTGTGTCCCCTGTCACGCCCGCAGTCACAGCGCTTTTTCCAATCATAGCCTCGTGGAACAAGCCTAAAATATGTGGTTTTTCCACAGGAGAATTGATTCCGATTTCCTGCTCCCGCCCGCTATAGCGGATAAATGCCTTTACCGGCGAACCTCTCTTTTCCGAACCGTAACTGGAAAAGCTGGCCGCATTGAGCCCCATGTACAATGCCCCTAACTCCCCTAACATTTTTCCGCAGAGGTTAGCGCCTAATCCGCCAATGCTTTCCAAGCGGATTTCATAATAACCGTTTTCATTTTTAACCGGCAGAGTTACCTGATATTCCATACAATCAACCTTCCTTGTGTGCGAAATGCTTTAATTATATGAATAGAACAATACCAACGCAGGGGCGTTTTCACTTATTTACACACGCAGCGGTACTAAATTCGTGCTTTGCACTCATTAAGTACCGGCGTGCGTAAAAAACCCTGCTTATGGTATTTGTTCTATTTGCATAACATAATATAAGTGATTGGGCATTTCGCAATTACCTTATTCTTATATAGATTAGTATGGAATGGGAAATACTGAATTATGCAGAACTGTTATCGAATTACTATAAGAAATAAAATGCAAAAAACTGTCTTTTTCACGAATAAAATTTCAAGACTATAAAATATATTTTATAAATTGAAGGACAGGAATTACTGCACAAATTACTGCAAAAATTCCTGTCCTTCTCTTTCAATCTTCACAATCTGCCCCGCATATTCCGGGTGCTTATCCAAAAACTGCCGGATAATACTGTATTTTTTCCAGCAATGCATAGGGTAGACCTTCTCCGGTCTGGCATATTCCATAAAGGCTTCCAGTCCCCCGAATGCATCTTCCCCTTGTCGCGGATCTAAAGGAACAAAGGCGGCGTCTATTTTCATATCCTTCAACTTATTAAGTTCCCGAAAATAATTGGCCTGCATATTGTGGTTATATTGTTTGCTCTCCTCCCGCCATACCCATAGATTCAAATCCCCGGCATGGTATACGGTCTTTCCTTCGCATTTTAACAGATATGCCACGCCCTCGTCCGTAGACGCTAACATTTCCATATCCACCGTTACCCCGTTTGGAAGGGCAAGGCTCTGTGTTTCATTTCTTCTTACCACAGTGATATATTCCGCCAGAGGAACGCCTTTTTTCTCATACATGTCCAGTTCCCGCTTATAGGGTACATCCTTCGGTATGACATAATGCACGCCTTTTCCTTCCTGCGCCAGTTCAAAAATCTTCGGATTGTAATGGTCTCCATGGCGGTGGCTCACAAAGACAACAAGGGGCTTTTCCGGCACATGGTCCGGAATCGTCCCCTTGTAATAATCAAACAGAAAACAGACATTTTCCATTTCTACAAAAAAGCCGCTATGGTATATATAGGTAACCTTCATCGCTTACACCTCGTAGTCGATGCAAAGGCGGATTTCCGCATAAGGCCGCACATAGGTGTCGGCCACCTTTACATGCTCCGGATGCGTCTGATACCCTTTCAGCGCCTCATCGCTTTCTAAGTCACTGTCTAACATCACATCTGCATTAGAGGACGGAAGTTTCTCCGTTACCACATGTAAGCGCAACAGCCCCGGCACCTTACCCACAAGGCTTTCCAGATTCTCCTTCATTGCCGCCATAACCTGCGCTTTCTCCTGCTCTGACAGACTTTCTTTTAACTTCCATAAAATGATATGCTTAACCATACAGATTCCGCCTTTCCTGTTATCCTTTAAAATGTGATTTCCTTTTTATCGTGGAGCAGTTTCCCGCCCTGTACAATCTGCATAACGCCCATTGCCACGCCAAGGGTAATGAGAATCACGCCAAAGACAATGCTCCATGCGCCCGCCTGCTTCATTGTGTTATATACTTTCTCGCTCATAACAATACCTCCGTTATTCCATAGATTATCTGCTATTGTGCGCCATACTGCTCATAGTATGCATCAATCGCAGATTTTAACTGGTCGTCAATTATAATCTTTCCCTTATAGGGCTTATTGTATAAATGCTCCACCACCTCTTCCATGGTCACAATGGAAGTCGTCTGGAAACCGTATTTTTCTTGAATCTCCAACAGGGCGGATTTCTTTCCCTGCCCCCGCTCCATGCGGTCAACAGAAACCACCATTCCCACCATCTCCACATTGCCCTGCGCCTTGATAATCGGCAGGGTTTCCTCAATGGAGGTTCCGGCAGTGGTCACATCCTCGATAATCACCACCCGGTCTCCGTCCTCAATGGGACTTCCAAGCAGAATTCCTTTATCTCCATGGTCCTTTACCTCTTTCCGGTTTGAGCAGTACCGGATATCTTCATCATACATCTCAGCAATCGCCATGGTGGTTGCCACCGTCAGGGGGATTCCCTTATAAGCCGGTCCGAACAGCACATCAAAGTCCATGCCAAATTCACTGTTAATCGCCTCCGCATAATACTCTCCCAAACGCTTTAACTGGGAACCTGTGCGGTAAAATCCTGTGTTTACAAAAAACGGCGTCTTTCGCCCGCTCTTTGTCACGAAGTCGCCAAACTTCAGTACATTACAGTCAATCATAAATTCGATAAACTCTTTCTTATACTGCTCCATTGTGTATAATCCTCCTCATTTTATCCTGTAAATATCTCATATATCCCTAAACACTTCGTTATTTTACCACAAAAATCCGGTCTTATCAATTCATGGTCAAAAAAGTTTTAATTGCGTAAATTTTAATGTTTTTATTGCGAGCGTCTTTGCGTTATTCGGTTTCAATATTCAGAGCTGAGCAGAAAATCTGCTATGTGCATTGTCTTAATGCCCTCATAATTCCCGCCTGCAAAATATTATACCGCAAAATCTATAAAAGTTAATTTGTTTTGCGATTATAAACCGCAAAACTTTTGTTTGACTTTTAGTTATTGTCTGCTTATAATGAAAATATAAAAGCACTGCGACAGGCGGTTGGCTTTTGTATTGGTAGTGTTAATAATTACTTACAACACAACCGTCACTCGGCCAAGTGGCGGTTGTTGCTCTTTACATTATTGTTACGGTTATTCTTCAAGAAGATACATCAATAGCGACAGCATGGTAACCGCCGCCGTCTCGGTCCTTAGTATTCTATGTCCAAGACTGATTGTCTTTCCGTCGGCCTTTTCAATCAAAGCCACCTCGTCCTCGGAAAAGCCTCCTTCCGGTCCGATAAATACCCCAATGGAAGATTTTCCCTTTGCCTTTTCTAATATTTTCTTAGAATACGCCATGCCTTCCGCCTGCTCATAGGGCAGAAGGAGATAGTCCATCTCTTTGGCATAGACCGCCGCCTCCTCCATAGTCATAACCGGTCTTACCTCCGGAATCCTGCCCCGCTTTGACTGCTTGGCGGCGCTTAAGGCGACTGCATTAAACCGCTCTGTCTTTTTTGCCGCCTTCTTCTCATCTAGCTTTACCACGCACCGCTTCATCATTACCGGCACAATCTCCGCTACGCCAAGCTCCACGCTTTTTTGTATAATCTGCTCCATTTTATCTCCCTTCGGATAACCCTGAAACAGCGTAATCTTAGCGGGCAGCTCTCTGGCGTTTCCAAAAATATCGATAATCTCCACCTCTGCCGCCTCCCCGGTATACCCGGCAATCCGGCACAGATATTCCTTATCACTCTCGTCGCTTAACAATATTTCCTCCCCCGCCTTCATCCGCAGCACATTCCGGATATGGTTGTAATCCTCTCCCCCGATTAATACCGGGCTTTCCTTTAACTGCTCTGGGGACACAAAAAAACGATGCATGTCTCTCTCCTTTTCTATCTGAAAATACTTCCGGCTTTGATATGACGCCTAGCTTAATCAACGCCTTCCAGGTTTCCATTCATCTGCACAAATGCTTTTACCGGGCGGTAAAGGAAACCCATTCTCCAAGGCGGTCCGTAAAAAGAATCTCAAATCCATTGGCAAGCAGCGCCGCCCGTACCGCCTCCTCCTTTTCCTGAATGATTCCGGAGGAAATAAATACCCCGTCTTTCTTTAAAAATGATTTCACCACAGACGACAACGGAATAATCACATCTGCCAGGATATTGGCAATCACAATATCAAAGGAGCCTGTCTTTGCAATGTTATCTGCAAAATCCTTATCCCCAATCACATCTCCCCGGCTTATCTCATACTGGTCGGGTTTGACGCCGTTGCGCTCCATATTTTCCCGGCTTGCGGCTACGGCCAATTCATCTATATCCACGCCGTAAATCTTACCGGCTCCAAGCTTTGCCGCAATAATGGATAAAATGCCGCTCCCGCAGCCAAGGTCTAACACGCTTACCCCGGCCCCGGCGCGAACATACCGCTTAAGGCCGGATATGCACAATCTGGTGGTCTCATGGGAACCGGTGCCAAAAGCCGTTCCCGGATCAATATAGACCACAATATCCTCCTTCTTAATATCCGCATTTTCCGTCCATGTCGGCTGAATCACAATGTTGTCCTCCAAACGGAAAGGGTGAAAAAATTCCTTCCAGTTGTTAATCCAGTCTTTATCCTCGGTCTCCCCAAGGGTAATCCGTCCGGCGCCGGTATCCATATAGGCGGACATTTCCTCAAGCTGTTCCCTGATATATTCCGATAAAGCCGCTACATCCATACCCTCGTCCAGATAGCAGGACACATAAGCCACGCCGTCGTCCGGCGGCAGTTCCGGCAATATGTCAATAAACATGGCTTTCTTGTCTGCCTCAGAAAGAGGAATCTTATCCTGCACCTCAATTCCCTGCACTCCGTATTCTCCCAGCGCATAGCTTAACATATCTGTAGCCTGGGTGGTTGTCTCAATTGTCAGCTTCTTCCACTTCATTGTCTATCACTCCTGCTTCAATTTTATTGTAGTGTATCACAATTTTGGCAGCAAGTCATTCATTTCTTGCCGGCTTTAGACAATGGGTGGTTTTCCTAGCGGCTTACTGCGTTGATATGTCCTCCTGTTCAAGCGCCGCAGTCTGATAGGTTTCCAGCCATGATTCCGGCGTCTCATAAACCACATACACCTGGGTATCCATATCGATGCGGGTTCCGTCAATCGCATTAATCATAATATTATTGGTAATCTCACTTGTGCCATTGTTCAGTATCCAGACAGGGACATACACATAAGTATCCGTTTTATCCGGATAGGACAGCCTGGCATAAGTCAGGGTTAACTGCTCCCAATCCTTATCCCCGCTGTTTTCTTTTTTCAGGATTTCCCGGAAACAATCTTTAATCCTTTCATAACTCAAAAGTTTAATGGAAGAACATTCTCCTGCGCTTATGCTTCCATTATATTCCATATGAATCAGCCCCTTGTCGTTAATCATAAAGGTTACACAGGTCTCATCATAGCTTCTTATATCCCTGTCCGCATCAAAACAGCCTCCCCGCTTAACTCCTTCTGCAAAAAAGGAATCCGGCATAACATTCCCATTTATATCAAGGCCATATTGCAGAT
This sequence comes from uncultured Lachnospiraceae bacterium, assembly GCA_947629565.1. Lineage (GTDB taxonomy): Bacteria > Bacillota > Clostridia > Lachnospirales > Lachnospiraceae > CAG-590. The sequence goes on along the minus strand of CANREG010000024.1, from coordinate 18,040 downwards.
AATATCCGTTACATTCCTTTTCCCCATTTTCCAGATTCCAGATCAGATACTTAGGATCTGAATTTTGTTTCAGATTCGGCAGCCCCAGTTCATTTAAAATCTTTTCTGCGTAATTGACCGCCTCCTCTTTTGTCATCTTACACAGGTTTTCGTATTCCGTAACATACTCCTTCCGGCAGCCCGTCACCGCTTCCCCGCTGACAAGAAAGCTGCTGTAGTCCTTCGCCTGTAAAGTCCACCCGGAACGGTTTTCGTCCTGGTTGATATCAAAAGAAAGACTATACTCCGCGCCATCTCTGGTTCCCTTATAATAATTTTCGTCATAGCCGGCAGCCTGCTCCGGCACCTCCTCATAGGCCGGCGCCCCGGAAATCAGATTGGTCAGTCTTTTTTCTTCATTGGAAATCATTTTTGTTTCTTCTTCCCCTGTGGAGACAAGCTGATTGTCCTGCGCCTCCTTGAACGTATTTTCGTATAACTCCAGCTTTTCCTGCAATAACTCCTTTGTGGGATAAGTATCCCGGTCAATGCGTATGCTCTCCGGCTCAAAAAAATATTCCAGCAGTTGTTGTTTCTCGTCGGCAGAAAAATAATGTTCTGTTACCTCCAGCGTAGACAACTCTCCCTGAAGGTCAATTTCAAGCTCTGCGCTCACATCTACCGGCTCTCCCTCCGTCTCAATGGTTTCTTTCCACCTGTTATTGGTATCCTGTATCTGCAAATTCTCTACCGTATCCGCAAACTCCGCCTTTCCCCCGGTATCCGCCTCCGTTTTAATATTTTCCTCCTCATACTCTACTTCCTGTCTCCCGCAGCCGGTCAGTCCCAGCGCCAATAACAACATTCCTGCCGCGCATATCCTGTTTACTGATTTCATTATCAAGCATCTCCTTTTCCTTTTATTCCTTTGTGATAACCACTTTTCCGTCTACGACCTCCACTTTTACCCGCCTGCTGTCAATTCCTGCCTGGGACAGAATCTCCTCATTCAACTGTAACCGTCCTGCCTGATCCAATACGGAATATTCCTCATGGGTGCGCTGCCCTAATGAAGATTCTGTCTCCAACGCCTCTAATGCCCTGCGGTAATCCTCTCGCATAATCTTTTCCGTACTGATTTTCCCATCAGAAATCATCAGCACCCTGTTTACCCGCCCGGCCAGCTTCATATCGTGTGTCACAATCAGAATGGTAAGGCCAAGCTCCTCGTTCAAACGGCGGAACAGATCAAAAATCTCGCCAGAGGTTTTGGTGTCCACTGCGCCGGTAGGCTCATCCGCCAGCAGGATTTCCGGCCCGTTCGCCAAAGCTGCGGCTATCGCCGCCCGTTGCTGTTCCCCGCCGGACATCTGGCCCGGATAAGCGTCCTTCTTATGCAAAATGCCGACCTGCGCCAACAGGTCTAACGCCTGTTCCCTCACCTGCTTCCGGCCCTTTCCCTTTCCGTCAAGCAGCACTTCAATATTTTCTGCCGCCGTCAAATACGGCAGCAGGTTCCTGGTACTCATCTGCCGCACAAAACCCACCTGCTCTTTCCGGTATCTAGTCATCTCCTGTTCATTTTTAAGAAACAAATCTTCCCCATTTACAAACAGCTTACCGGCTGTGGGCTGCTCTAAGCCGCCGAGCATATTCATCAGCGTGCTTTTTCCGCTTCCGCTTTTTCCGATAATGGCCAACATCTCGCCCCGCTCGACCTGCAAATCAAGCCCCTGTAGCGCCATAACCTCTATGTCCTCTGATTGATAGATTTTTACCAGTCCGTCACAGCGGATTAAAATGTTCTTCTCGTCCAACAATCTCACCGTCCTCTATCTCATATACCAAATCCCCAAGCTCCATCAGATTAGGATCGTGGGTAGACATTACAATGGTAAGCTCCTGTTTTTCCAATAAAGTCCGAAACAGTTTCACTACCGCCAGCCCGGTTGCCGTATCAAGCGCCCCTGTCGGCTCGTCGGCGAAAATAATCCGGGGCTTATGGGCAATCGCCCTTGCAATCGCCACTCTCTGCTGTTCTCCGCCGGACATCTGCCGGGGCAAATGAGCCATCCGCTCCTCTAACCCCACCAGACTCAGCACCTCCCTTATCCGCTCCCCATGATTTTCTGGATAACCGGAAAGCCGAAGGCCAAAATCCACATTTTCATATGCGCTCATTATGGGAATCAAAGCCACCGACTGAAACACAAAGCCCATCTGATACCTGCGAAGCTCCTCCCGTTCCCCCTCGCTCATCTCATTTATAATGCGTCCCTCAAAGGAAACCCGGCCTTCGTTTGGTAAATCCAATGCGCTCAATATATTCAACAGGGTGGTTTTTCCGGAGCCGGAGCGTCCCTTTAACATGGTAAGTCTTCCTCTTGGAATTGTGATATCCATTCCCTTTAACGCCCAGAAATCCTCCGCTCCCGGCACAGGAAAGCTACGCACGACGCCTTCCGCCTGTATTAGATTCTCCTCCTGTATAATGCCCACCGTCTGTATCAGATTATCTTCCTGTATTACGCCTACCGTCCGCATCAGATTGTCCTTCTGTATAACGCCCTCTGCCCGGGATATCTCTTTTCTCATCTTACGAATCCTCCCCTAACTTAATTGCCTGTAACATATCAGAACCTTTCATCTGCCTCCGCAAAATTGCCAGACAAATTCCAATCATGCCAAGCACTAACAGCATCAATCTCCCCATATCTGCGCCGTCCATATAGATGTTAAGCGGAATATTGTGATTTCCCGGCAGATACACAAGGGCCAGCAGCCGGGTATGGAGCAGGGAAGCCAAAATGCCTGCGGCGCCGCCAAATATTCCCGCTGGCAGGGAAGATAAGATCTGCTCGGCAAACAGCATCCGGTTTACCTCCCCCATGCTCATTCCCATGGCGCGGTAAATGCCAAACAACAATTCCCTCTGCTTCATAGAGGTAATCCAATAAATCAAAAAGCCCACCATGCATAGCAGAATACTCACCAGAAAACTTAGCGAGAACAATCCATTGGTAATCTGCACGATTGCGGAGTTTCTGGTTTCCTCAAGCTCCTTTTGGGTGCTTACCAGCGAATCTGCTGTAATCTCCTCTGCAGATAAAAAATCCTCTATCTCTGAAACTGTTCCCTCCGGCTTTAAATCCATCCAAATCTGATAGGGCGTGGGACCAAAGACATTTAAAGCATAGGCATAATTTACAACAATCATATACTGCTGCCTTTCCTCCCATTCCCCGTCTTCGTTGTAGCCATAGGCGTACTGTTCGTATCCCGGCCAGGCGTCAAAAATACCGCACACCGTTCCCGTACAGGTAATCTCCTGCTTTTCCTCCCCCGAAGCCAGCTTATTTAAGCGGGTGTAGCGCATCTGGTCGCCCTCCTTTAGCCCGAACTTTTCCGCTGTGTTTCTGGATATGAGTATGCCGGAGCCATTCTTTGCCAGGGCATTTAAGAAATGATACCAGTGCGTTTCATTTAAGTCCTCCTTAAGCCGCGCCGTCTCTCCGAACTCCTTCGTTTGTACTGCCAGCATACTACAGTCTGACAGGGAATTTCCCCCTGCCGAGAGCCGCACTTCATCATCCCTTACCACTCTGGTCATCCGGGAAACCGAAGCTTTTTGAAGCCCGGCATACCGCTGATAATCCGGTTCCTCGTAATAATGTATCACCTGAAAATCACGCATATACGACTGGGGCGCCCAGTGTTCGGACAGCACCACATCCGCCCCCACCCGGTAACGGATTCTCTGCTCGTTATTCTCATTAATGGTTCCCGCTGCATTGGCATTAAAAATACCCATGGCAATCGTAAAGATTAAAAATACGGAGAGAAACCTCTGCCTTGCCCCGGAGCGAATTATCTGCAAAAAAGCGGCATAAATATGCGGTTTCCATTTTTTCTTTCCCAGAGAATAGATACAATGCACCAGATACTTTAAAAGCCGGTGCCCCAACTGCCCGCAGGCAAAGAGAAAGAGACTGACATTTAAAAATACCATGGGATCCAGTTTCTCCCCGGTCATTACCTGCGCAGTCAAAAGGGGCTTTTGCCTGCTGTAATTGTATAACAGATAGAGGGAGAGCAACAGCATAACCACATCGATAAAATATTTTCCAAAAGGCGAATCCTTGTCATTTTGGTCTGTTTTCCGCTTCTGCTCCACGATGGAAGCCTTTGCGTAACGGGCTGCCGGAATAGTCAGGAACGCAACCACCAAAGCCGCCGCCCCTAACGCATACAAAACCATTCCGGCCACAGGCCGGTAAACTGCGGTAGATTTCATGGCAAATTTTAAGAAACCATCGGCCGAGGCGGCAGTCTTACAGAGCACATACCCAAGCGGCAGGCCGAGCGCAACGCCAATTCCTGCCAGAACACCGGACTGCCAGAGATACACTGCCATAATTTGGTTTTTGGAAAATCCCCGGCTGCCAAACATTGCGATTTCTCCGGTCTCCATATCTAAAATCTGGCTTGAAACCATATAGATAAATGCCAAAAGCAGCACAAAAACCGGCAGCTCCAACACCCAGAAAATGGTATCCACAAATTTCTTGTCCCTGCTGTAATCTGCAAGGAGGTCGCTGAAATTATCTGCAAATTTGTCGTCCTTTTCATGAAACTGCTGAAGATAATAAGCAAGATCTGATACATTTTTGCCGTATATTTTTTTGTAATCAAGAAGCAGATATTCCTCATAATCCACTTCCTCCACGGAATAGTATTCTATCATTTCCCGTAAGGCGTCTTCACTGACAAAAAGCTGCCGGTCATACTCATCTGCATTCACATGCCAGAAAGCATCCACATTGTCCTTTTCGTCAAAAATCCCTACTACCCGCAGCTTAAGGGCGTTTCCCTGTTCGTCTGCGATTCCGGTAAATTCTATCTCCTCGTCCACTACCAGACCGATGCTGTCCATGGTCTTTTCCGTCATCACACAGGGATATACCCTGTTGTCCTCCGTTTTGCCGTCAAAGGATTCCCCCGACAAAATCTTTATATGTTCCTCCATATCCGGTATGCAGCCAATGGCTGTCCAGTCGTCATTTGTGCCATACTGCCGCTTGATATTCGAGCCTTTTAACCAGATATGCTTTTGGACATCTTTTTGGGGAATCTCTATATAGCTTTTCCATGTCTTCAAATAGCCTTCCATTTTCTCCGCCACAGCCGGATAAGAAAGCCCTTCCCCTTCTACGGCGGCGCTCCGGGATAATACGGCAGGATAGACATTCTGCGTCTCTATCTTCTTTTCAAATTTGCTTCGTATGAGCATATTCAAAGAACCCTGCTTAAACATAGGCGTGCAGGCGGCAATGGCGATAAACAGCGTAATTCCTAAAAGCAGGCATCCGTTCAATATTTTTTTATTCTGTAATTTCCTTATTACCAATAATCTCATATCCATCCCCTATTCCTGATTTACAACGGGATTTGCTAAAACATCTCCGTTTTCTAACCCCTCTAACACACAGACCTGCTCCTCTGTATTCACCGTCTCCGCAAGCTGCACATACTGTTTTACAAAACTGCCCTCCACAATTTTCCATACATAATACCGGGTAATATCCGGATTTAAGGCGTTTACCTCCTCATTGACTACACCCGCCGGAAGCACCACTACATCGCGCAAACTTACGCTGGCATAAGAAATCTCTGCCCCTTCCGTCTCCTCCGGAATATCCTCCGGTATTGTGATATAGGCATAGCTACCCTCCGCAAGAGAATCGCTGCTGGTAACATATACCTTCTGCTCCCTTGTGGTAACATACACTTTGCCCCGCGCAGCGGAATTGCCGATTACTTTGCTCTCATATTCCTTTCCGCTGTCCTTTATCCGAATTGTCACCTTACTGCCCGCGCCCACATAGTCGCTCTTTGTATTTACCGAATACTTTTTGCTGTCCTCCGCATAGATTTGAAACAGATTGGGGTCCTTTTCCGCCTTTATCTTCTTATTCTCATATATGTTCAGATTGCCAAGGATACCGCTCTGCTTTGCACATATATCCTGCTTTCCGGAACCGTCGTTTACCTTTACCGCATTGTCATATTCCCGCTGCATATCAGAATAGGAATAATCGTACTGGGCCTGGGCGCTTTTTTTCTCGTATAACACTACATTTTTCTGACATTCCAACTGCCGGGCAAACGTCTCAGAAACGGTTTGTCCGTTTGCAGACTCTTTTTCGTCTTCTGCCTGTCCGTCTTCTGTCCCTTCTGCCTGCACCTCTTCTGCCGCCTGTTCCATTATTTCCTCCACAGTCTCTTCCGTTGTCTGCTCTGTCTGTGTTTCCTCTTTCTCCTGCTTCTTTTGTCTTGCATAATCTTTTTTTGCTTTGGCAATCTGCCCGTCTAACTCCTTAAGCTGTCTGTCGTATTCCTTAAGCGCTTCCTTGTGTTCCTCCCGCAGCGCAGACAGACCTTGTTCCATCTCCTTTAACTTCGCCTTACCCGGTTTGGTCTTCAGGGTACAGATTACATCTCCCTTGTTGACCTTGTCCCCCTTGGCAAAATATACGGACTCTACCACAGCATCCTCCTGCTGGGTATAGGAATAAATTTGGGTATACGCCGGTTCTCCCCTGACGCCAAGGCCGCTGCCTGAAGGGGCGTAATCCTGTTTTTCCACCGTCAACTCTTCGTACTGCTCCGGCATAATCGCATTGGAGGAATAATATACCCATTCCCCTTCCTTCAGCCCCTCCGTCACCTCGGCATAAATGTCATTGTGATATCCAATCTGAACTTCCCGTTTTTCCCTGCCATCTCCATTTTTTACATATACAAAGTTGTGATTGCCTGTATTGTACAGAGAATCCATGCCAATCCTTAAAATGTGCTCTGCACTGGAGCTTTTGAAATAAACCGGAATTTTGTCTCCCGGTGAGACGCTCTTTTCCAGATCATCGGTTTCCAGCCGGATTTTCGGATACAATCCTGCGCTCTGAATGGCAATCAGCTCCTGGTTGGAGTAGGTATAAATCTCTGCGTTACACTGCCTGCCATTTAAAAGCGTATATATCTCATCATAGGTACCGTCCCTGCCCTCCGTATATAAATCATTTGATATATCCTCCTGTAATTCTAAGTGCAGCGCATCATAATCGGAAACAATAACGACATTTTCATAGGCTGCCGCCTGATCGGATATCTCTAAATTCTTGACATAGGTTACATATCCGGCATGGGACGCCTTAACGCTCCCCTCCTCTACCCGCTCCTGCAAGCCGGCAATCTCCTCCCGTAGCATGGTCTCCTTATGCTTTTCAAGCAGGGCGTCATACCGCCTGTTTTCTTCCAACAGGGCAATCTGCGTGTCACAGGCAGCGGCCTCCTCTTTTGCTCCGCTTTTTTTACAATCCTGCTTCTTTAATTTCTGCTCCTTCACCTGTTCGTCGCAGATTTTTTTCTGGTAGGAATACAAGGTCTGCTCTAATTCCAGTTCCTTTTCCTTTGCCGAAAGCTCCGCCTTAAGCCCGGTCACATCCATCACAGCCAATAATTCCCCTGCTTCTACATGCTGGCCTAAATCCACAGTAATTTCCGATACCTTTGCCGCCTCTTTCATAAAATGGCAGTATTCCTCCGGCACCACATCCGCCATTGCGGTTTCCGTTTTTGCAACTCCGCCGTATTCTACCGGTCGGTAAGATTCATTATTTACTACAGGCTCTATGAGCTCCGGTACATCCTGCTCCTTTGCGCAGCCGGCTAACAGCAGGAACCAAGCCATAATAAAAGCCAATTTCCTTTTTCTGTCAATCAATTCAGCGTCACCTGCTCTCCCTCTTTCAATCCGTCGGCGATAATGGCATACTCGTCAACAACCTCTTTCACTGTCACCAAAACCGCATGGCGGTAGCCGTTTTCATCTACAGTAAATGCATAATCCTTATCGTCAATCGTATGAATGGCTGTCTGTTCCACATAAACTGCATTTCTGATTGGCGTTTTTTTAATCGTCATGGATAGCTTATCCTGTTCGGCAACTCCCGTCATATCGGAAACCGGCTCAAAGGTAATCCTCTGTCTCCCCTCCGTCTCCTCCACTGCAATTACCTTCATTTCATAGACTGCAAGCTGAAAGGCTGCTTCATAGGTATCTCCAATTTGAAACACATAATCATCAGAGGTCTCTGCGATATAATCAGAGGAACCGGAGACCACGCTAATCAGACTGTAATTTCCTGTAACAAATCCCTTCTTTAAATCCTCCTCAATCTTTGTCACCGTCCCTGCCTTGGAGGCAATCAACTGAAAATCCTTAAGCTCCGCCTTTGTCTCCTCGATATAGATATCCATTAAGGATATATCCTCCTTAAGCTTCTTGATATCTTTGGCATAGTCCTGTGCCGAATCAATCTTAGCCAGCTTTTGGTAATGCTCCGCCAACAGCCTGTCTTCTTCCTTCCGCTGCTCATACTCATCAATCTTTTCCTGTAATCCGTCATTTTCAAAGACCGCCATCACCTGACCTTCCGTCACATGGCTTCCCTCCTCTACATGAAGCTCTGCCACTTTCAGCATTTCCTCCGTATCCATCGAATACTGCTTGATTTCAAACTGGTCCGGAGTCAGGGTAAGGGTGAGCGCAGGTTCAATCGTTCCTTTTTTGACGGCAGTGGTCTGATATACATTTTTCCGGTATTCCTCAATGGTAACGACAGGCGCAGCCTCATTCCCGCTTTCCCCATTGCAGCCCCACATAATGCAGGCCGCCAAAACTAAGCCGCTGCCATATAAAATGCTTTTCCAATTATATCCTGCTGTTTTTCCCATACTACCACCTCTTGTTTTACTATCTTCATTCTAAATGCACATTGCATCTAAAAGTTATCCGGAAGTGATATGCCCGCCGGATAAAAATTGCAACCGTTTAACGCAAAGCAGAACCTATTGTAAAATGATGCATTTCTGATAAAATAATTATGTACAATATATGTCAGTCTGATTATACTTCATCAGAAAATATATACCAGGGAGAATCCGTTATGACAGGACAGGCAAATATTTTAGTTGTAGAGGACGAGCGTCCAATTTCAGACCTGATTAAAATGAATTTAGAAGACGAAGGATACCGGTGTACCTGCGTGTACGACGGAGCGGCAGCCGCAGATTTACTAGAGGAGCATACTTACGATCTGGTTCTGTTAGATATTATGCTTCCCTTTATTGACGGCTACGAGCTGCTTGACTATATCAAGCCCCTCCATATTCCGGTTATCTTTCTTACGGCCAAGGCGGCGTTAAACGACAGGGTGAAAGGATTAAATCTGGGCGCTGAGGATTATATTGTAAAGCCCTTCGAGATTTCCGAGCTGTTAGCGAGGGTGAATGTGGTTTTGCGCCGGTTCCACAAAAATGAACAGATTCTTGCCTTCCATGATCTGGTAATTGACCTTGACAGGCAGACCGTAACACAAAACGACAGGCTGGTCGATTTGACACCCAAAGAATTTGACCTTTTGGTTTTCCTTGTCCGCAACAAGGACATGGTGCTTACCAGAGATACCATTTATGAAAATGTCTGGGAGACGGAATACGACGGCAACACCAGAACTTTAGAGCTTCACATCCAGCGTCTCAGAAAAAAGGCTGGTCTGGAAAAGCACTTAAAGACGCTTTACAAATCCGGCTACCGCTTAGACAGTAAAGCATAGCAAAGGAGCAGCATTATGCGTTTTCGATACAAAGTAATCATGATTAATATTGCCTTTCTGTCCTTTGCCCTGGGGATTCTGGGCTTTATCATGATATATAAAAATTTCAATCAGGCCCTTCGCATACAGATGGATTACGCCATTGCAGAAAACAACCTAATCCAGTCCTCGATAGAATATCAGCTATTAGACTCATTAAACCAGAACAATATCAATTTATCAAAGCAGCTTGCGGAGGCCGGAAAGGATACGGCTTCCCAGCTTCTTACAGGCGGCTCTTATCTGTACATTTTTTACAAAGACGCATTATGCTGCACCAATGATTCTGCCATACAGCCCCAGGGTATATCCGAAAACAGCCAGGCGACAGCCGCCGAAGTGGAACTGTCCGAACAGACCTTTATCCCAAAATCCCTGCTTTCCTCCTTAGAGCTTGGGAACAAGGATTACATCACTATGCAGGAAAATAATTCCTATTATCTGTATATTGCAGCCAGAAGCATTTTGGAAGAAAATGATCTTTACATCATCACAAAGCGGAATGTAAGCGATACCTATGCCCTGCTCGACAGCCAGATACGCTCCTTCCTTCTGCTTATGATTATTGTTCTGGTGGTCTGCTCGGTCTTTCTGCATTTTATCAGCACAAGACTGACGCAGCCCTTGGAGCAGTTAAATGCGGTAACGGATAACATCGCCCAGGGGGACTATCATATCCAGGCAGAGATTGCCTCTGATGATGAAATCGGTATGCTGGCGGAAAAATTCAATGCCATGACTTTGGCGATTTCCCGGCACATTGAAGAACTGAACTTAATGGTGAAACAACGGGAACAGTTTGTCGCCGATTTTACCCATGAAATTAAAACGCCTATGACTACTATCATCGGCTATGCGGATACCCTCCGTTCCAAACCCCTGTCCGCCGACCGCCAGAAGCTCGCCTACGATTATATTTACAGCGAGGGAAAACGGCTGGAAACTATGTCTATGAAATTGTTTGACCTGATTTATTTGAGGGACAATGAATTGGTGAAATCGGAAATCCAGACTGCGGATATGGCAAAGGAAATCACCGGCAGCATGCAGCCAATCTTAGACCGGAAAGAAATCCAGCTTATCACAAATGTTGCTCCCGCTGTCATCTATGGCGACTTGGAACTGTTAAAAACCGTCTTTATCAACCTGATTGACAATGCCAAAAAAGCCTCAGAGCCAAAATCGAAGATCTACTTCCGGGGGTACCGGAAAGAGGACTTTTATCTGTTCGAGGTGGAAGATCATGGGTGCGGCATGGATGCGGAAACCACAAGACATATCTGCGACGAATTTTATATGGCGGACAAATCCCGCTCCCGGGCAGAGGGCGGCGCGGGACTTGGCATGTCCCTATCCTCAGTTATTATCCAAAAGCATGGCTTTTCCTTAGAAATTAAAAGCGAACCGGGAAAGGGTTCCATATTTACGGTGGTAATTCCATTAAAGGCGGCGCCGCTTTCGTAAGGATATCTCAATCCCGCAAACAGCCAATCGGAACTACATACACCCCGTCCTTCCGGCGGTAGGCATAGGGAACCGCCCCTGTTAAAACCATAAGAAAAGAAGGGGTTTTCATTTTGGTTGTGTCAATCAGGCTGGCGAGTTTTTTTAATGTGGAAGCTCCTTCCTCAATCCATTTATCTCCCCCTAATTTAATCTCAACCAGACCATAGGAACCATTTCGGAGATGTATTACTGCATCACATTCCAGATCAGATTTATCCCTGTAGTGAAAAACATTCCCATTCAACGCATCTGCAAAAATGCGGAGATCGCGGATACACATAGTTTCAAATAGAAGCCCGCATGTTTTTAAATCATTCATCAAATCATTGGGGCCTGCGCCGAGAGCGGCGGCAGCGATGGAAGGATCAACAAAATATCTGGTATCTGAAGTCCTGATGGCGGTTTTAGAACGGAGATTGGGATTCCACGCAGCCATATCTTCAATAACAAATATTTTACGGAGCGCATTGGTATAAGTCAGAATCGTATCCCGGCTCAATTCCTCGTCATCATTTACCCTGATATCTGCGCAGATAGCAGAATTATTTGCCTGTGCCCCCTGAAATCTCGCATAAGAACGCATCAGTCTCTTTACCCGTTCTTCATTCCTTTTAACGCCATCTACGCGAGAAATATCAAATTTAACAACCGCATCATAATAATCAAATGCCTGCTCCAAGGCATCTTCTCCTTCGAGTTGAGTTGCCAACGGCCATCCGCCTCGACAGATTAAATATGCAATGGACGAAAGATCCAATTCATTTTGAGCAAAAATATCCTCACCTTGAGAATCAAACAGCTTTTTTAAACTGATTTCACCATTCGACTCCCCCGATTCCCACAGACTCATAGGGCGCATTTTCAGCCAGGTAAATCGCCCTGTACCGGTATGGAAAACATCTTCCGTATTGGCCGGAACGGCGGAACCCGTCAGTAAAAAATGACCAAACCCTTCTCTATGATCCACTTCAAAGCGTACTGCGTCCCACAGTTTAGGCGCAAGCTGCCATTCATCAATCAAACGAGGCGTTTCACCTTTTAAAAGCATTTTAGGAGTAATTTCAGCCATCTGCAAATTTTGTTCCCTGTAATCCGGATCTGACATATAAAGAATGCTGTTGGCATGCTGCTCCGCCGTTGTCGTTTTCCCACACCACTTAGCCCCTTCAATCAGGATTGCGCCTTTGTTTTGCAGGCGACGCTCCAAAATACCGTCCACTACCCGCTTTTTATATACTGACATAAAAACACCTCCTTTACAGATTTAGTATAGCATATGCTTTTATTGTCCGCAATATAAATCCGCAGTTTGGCGCAAATTTAATCCGCAGTTTGGCACGAATTTAATCCGCAGTTTGGCACGAATTTAATCCGCAGTTTAGCAATATTTTAATCCTCAGTTTGGCAGAAAATTTAATCCATTCCGCCTCATTTTCCGCTTTGACAGTCATGAAACTGACCTTCATTCCTTAATCAGCCGCAGTCACTGTTCAATAATGCCGGACTCCTCCGGGTCAATCCTTGTTCCGTCTATGGCATTTATCCAGACCATTTCATCTGCATATGCGCCCGAATTGATTCCGTTGGTATCCCCGTATTTATGAAGATCCTTTGAACACAAGAACCACACCGGAATATAGCAATACTCGTCTGGATTTTCCTCATTTACAACCCTTTCATACATAAGGTAAAGATATTTAAAATATTTTTCCTGCAACGGTAGATCTTTTAATTCCTTGCGAAACATTTCTTTAATCTGGTCATAGCTTAACAACTTAACTTCATTGCCAATCTCCTTCGCAGTCATAATTCCTGTGCAGGTCATAGAAATGAGCCCCTTATCATTAAATTCAATCCTTATTTTTTCCTTATCAAAAAGCTTTCCTTCCCTGGTACGATAGGGAGATTCGGCTGTCCCATTGTCATAACGGCCAAGGGAATAATTCCCGCCGTCTACTGCCACGCCATTTACATCTCTCAACATTACAACAGAATAACCATTCTTTTCGTGAGGTATTCCATATTCTGACTTTGCCGCCTCCTTTGCGGCGCTGTCCTGAAACTCATTCAGCCAGATTACTAAATCCATCACCGCCACCGGTTTCATATTTAAAATCCCCAACTGCTCACATATTTCCTGCGCCTTCCGGCCCGCCTGTTCCTTTGTCATTCCACAAAGATTATCACTGTTTTCATTTGGATAACCTCCGGCCTCTTTCCAAACTTTTTCGGTTTCTGAAATCTTAGCCGTTGAAAAATCATTCCCGTCTACGGCTTCTAACTCCCAGGCTGATGTGTTGCTTTCCTCATCCATATCAAAGCAAAGAGTATATTGTATCTCTCCCTTACTGCCAGTATAATTCGTTCTTCCGGGTTCCTTTGATTCCGCTTCGTTATCCACATCATAGGTATCCATAAAATACCTGGCAATTTCCTCCTGTTCAGCCTGTGTGAGATAATGCTCTGATACCTCCTGGGTATACATAACTGTCGTTTCCGGAACTTCAATATCAGCTGATATATATACCGTACCTGTATCGGAAGCGACATCTTCTTTCCACTGTGTCTCCTCAATCCCCAGAACCTGTTTTAAATCCGTTTCATTGTCCTTTTCCTGAATCTCTTGCCCTTCATTCCTCTCTGCATCTGTTATCTCTTTTGTATCGTAAGCAACCTCTTCCTTACCGCAGCCGGTCAGGCACAAGGCGCACACCGTTAAAATCATGCATAAATATTTTCTCATTGGCTTTTTCCTCTCAGCAATCACACATATATACCGTCTTACCTACTCCTCATCAAAATAAAGTTCCATCTCACGCAGTTCCTCCTGGGCCGTAATATAATGTACAAAGCCCGCCTTGTCCGGGTCCATCCGGCTTCCGTCTATGGCGTTAATCCATATCGTATGCGAGACCAAAGTCGAGTCGAGGGTGCCCTCACCGTCATCACCATATACGGTTCCGCCGTATATCTTATCCAAACTTAAGCACCAGGCCGGAATATAACAGTGCGAATTGGGATCTTCTTCACTTTTTGTCCGGATATACACAAGGGACAGGTATCTCCATGTATCCGTCTTTTCCTCAAGCTTCATAAGCTCCTGGCGAAACAGCTTTGTCACCTGCTCATAGCTTAACAGCTTGACCGGTTTGCCCGTCGCTTTCTCCTGCATTGCTCCTTCACAGGTCATAGAAATAATTCCCTTGTCGTTGAACTCTAAAATTACCATTTCCCTGTCATATGGCTTTTCGGTCTCTTCCGTGTTTAAATACATGCTGTCCCCATGGTACAAGCTATTGGCTACCGGTACGCCGTTAATCTCGCGGGTCAGCATGACATAATATCCATTCATTTCAAACCCGGCGCTTTGTCCATCCCATGTATCCGAGGGAATATTCATCATTTCAGGCCGTTCCCCCTTCAGGAAAATTTCCAGATTGCTGACCTCTACTGCTTTTAATCCGGTCAGTCCAAGCTCCTGACAGATTTGCTCCGCCTTTTTCCCTGCCTCCTCCTTCGTCATTTGGCAAAGATTGTCCCCCTCATAAAGCGGCGCTGCCACCCGCCAGTCGAAATAATACTCTGTGGAAATTTCCCCGTCCGTAAAATCATTTCCGTCCGCCGCCTCTAATTTCCAATAAGAAGTATTGGTCGCCTCGTCCATATCAAAGGAAAGCGTATACTCGATTTCCCCTTTCTTTCCCACATAATCATTCTCGCTGAAGTCTTTTATGGTTTCCGATACATCATTGATAGAAGGCGCGCTGTCCATAAGCCCTTCTAACCTCTTTTTCTCATTGGATATCATGGTAAGATATTCCTTAGGGGATTTATAGGCGCTGTCGCTTTCCTCCTCAGCCTCCAACCGCTGCTCACAATAATTTATCCTCTTTTGCAGCCATTCCTTTGTCACCACTTTTTCCTTATTTACCTTTAAGGTATCCGCATCCATAAAATACCCGGCAATCTGTTTCTGTTCCTCCGGCGTATAATAATGCTCGGAAACCTCTTGGGTATACATACTCTTTCCCCCGGGAATCTGTACCTTCGCATTCACAAATATCGTATCCGTCCCGGAGCCTATCTGCTCCTGCCAGGTATTTCCTGCGCCCAAAGCTTCTGATAAGCTTTCCCCGCCGGCGCCCTCTTCCACAGCCGCGCCGTTATCGTCCTGATTATAAGCGACATTGCGCTTTCCGCAGCCGGTCAGCATAACGCCAAGTATGATACCTGCCAACAAAAGATTTTTCATCTGCTCCCTCCTTGTAAACCCTGCACATTTTTCATCAAGCGCCGCCACTTACGTTATCCGCTGCCATGACGTTACCACTGCAAACCCTGCGAATTTTCATAAAGAACTGTCCCCTCTTTCTCAAGATCAATCCGGCTGCCGTCCATGGCATTAATCATAATATAAGGACTGGTACTCGTCCAAATCGTACTTTTTATTGTATCTTCCTGATATTCCTGGCTTAAGCACCACACAGGTATATACCGGAATCCGTCCGGATTGTCCGGGTTGTTCATACGGACATACTTCAGGGATAAATCCCTCCATTGAATGTCCTCATTCTCCGGATTTTTAGCAATCTCCTGACGGAACACATCTTTTATCTGTTCCATATTGAGGATTTTTACCGGCCCCTCCGCCGTTCCCTCCGTCATCATGCCATCGTAAAATACATCAATCACCCTATCGTCCGTCAGGGCAACCTCCACCTGCTCAATGCTGTAATGAAGCACGGATGTGGTAGCATTCCACTCGAAATATCTCATAATATCCGCCGGAACTCCCTCTATGGATCTGGAAAGTTCTATCACATATCCGTTTCTTTCCTCTGTTCCAATGCCGTTCTCCGCCTCCTCATCATAGGTTGTCCAAAGCAGCGGATACACACAAAATGGCGTCATTTCCGGCATTCCTAACTCCTGACAAATCTTTACTGCTCTTTGTTCCGCTTCCTCTCTGGACATGGAACATTTATTTTCTGTCTCCACCGGAGAGCCATCTGCTCCATAATCCATATCCTGTGTATCAGCATAGATCTGCCAGCGGGAACGGTTCCGGTCTTTATCTGCAAAAAATATCAGGGAATATTCCGTTCCGTCCTTGCTGCCAATATAGAAGTCCTCACTGTAATCTCCTGCATCTTCACTGATTTCCTCCGGGGCCTTCACCGTTTCGAGCTGTTGTGTTAAAAGCGCTTCCTCACTGTCATACAGGGCAAGGGTATCTTCATCTAAATCAGGGGATTCTTTTATATATTCCTTAATGTTGTCAATCTTTTGCTGAATAATTTCCCTGGTAGGCAGCAAATCCTTATCCACCTTAATGGTATCCGGATCCATAAAATATTCGGCAATCCTCTTTTTATCCTCTTTGGTCACATAATATTTTTCTGCCTCCATGGTATAAAGATTCGTTGTGTCCGGAATGTGATAGGTGGCGCTTACTTCCACTCCCTGAACGTCCTCCTTCCACATTTTCTCCTCGCCTACGCCAAGGGTATCCAAAAGGGAACCGCCGTTTGCCTTTTCCTGCGTCTGCGTATTCTTTCCCTCATCATAGACAACATCTTTTTTTCCACAGCCCCACAGGGCAGTTATCATCAGGAAAGTCACCATGCATAATATACTTTTCTTCATACAAACTCCTCCTTTTACTCAGCCGTTTCACAACATAATGTCATTTTGCATATACCTGCTATACTGCAATCATATAATGCTCTTGCATCAAAAAGTTATCAAACCCCCAATTATGTGATATAATATGAGCACTTAATGAGTGCGAAGCACGAATTTAGTGCGAGTAATATCTGGCACCTTAGCGAGCTATGCGAGCTTAGTTGACACGATATAATATGAGCACTTAATGAGCGTGAAACGCAAATTTAGTGCGAGTAATATCTGGCACCTTAGCGAGCTATGTGAGCTTAGTTGACACGATATAATATGAGCACTTAATGAGCGTGAAACGCAAATTTAGTGCGAGTAATATCTGGCACCTTAGCGAGCTATGTGAGCTTAGTTGACACGATATAATATGAGCACTTAATGAGTCAAAAGGTTATAAAGGAGTATGGGTATGAAGTTTGTACGCTATAAAAAATTACTTATTGCAGGATTTGTAATCATCACTTTTCTTGGAATTTTCCTTCCGGGGATTTTACTGCATACCACATTTTCAGCTAAGCTTGATTCTGTAAACACAGTATCCCCCGATTTATATACTACCTCCAACTCTGCCATTTCCAGAAATGCATCTCAAAAACTTTCTGAATATGACCGCATTAAAATGATATCCAATGTCTGGGAGAGCACAATGACGGAAGCAGAACCGGCCCAGCTCAACATCAGCGAGGTAGAAGCGGTAGATTTGGCAAGAGCTGCCGTCGGAAAGCTTAACGACTTAGGCGCCTACCCTTACCGGTTTGATTCCTCCTATGACAACTGGTATTCCTGGGAAGCGCATTGCTATCAGTTTACAGAAACCTCTTTTAACACCTATTCCGCATATTGTTGGAAAATTACCTTCTATCGTTATGATACCGATGAAATCCACGAAATATTACTTACAGAAAATGGAACGCTTTTAGCCATTAAAAATAACCAGTCGCAGGATACCATAACCGGCCTTTCCTCCTCCTGGCATATTCTTATGGAAAATTATTTTAACGAGCTTTATCCGGACACGCCGTTTACCCTCCTGAAAAATGTCGATTTGTCCTATCGGGAATATATGAATCTGGAATATGATACCGACTCCATTTCTTCACCATCCATACTCCATGATCTCCTGATTGTAAATGACACAGGAATCACCACAGAAGATGACATTA
>CANREG010000023.1 GCA_947629565.1 uncultured Lachnospiraceae bacterium | reverse complement strand
AAGACAGCAAACTAATCTTGGGCACATCTTTGGTGCAGTCTGTCTGTTATTTTCCTACAGTAAATTTACGCTATCCTATTATGGATAATATATTTACAATGATGGGAAATATTATAAAGTTGTAGCACAGATATTGTACTAGCATATTGAGGAGGATTATATGGCGAACACATTATTATCAATAGGGCATTCTCAACACCCGGTTGATATTTTTATCGATTTGTTGAAAAGTCACGGTGTAAATTATATATTAGATGTTCGAAGTACGCCATACTTGCAATTTGCAGCCGACTACAATAGAGAAAGCATAAGACTTGTTTTGCAAGGTAATGGTATAGAATATGCGTTTATGGGAAATTATTTTGGAGCAAGACCTACAGATTCTTCTTTGTATTCGCCAAATGGATATTTGGATTTTGAAAAAGTTGCAAATAGTCCCAAATTTAAAAAAGGATTTGATAATGTTGAAAAAGGTGTTAAACAAGGATATAGAATTGCTTTTATGTGTACAGAAAAAGATCCAATCGAATGTCATAGGGCAATTCTTGTCACGAATGCATTTTATAAAGCAGGATATTCAATTGAACATATTATGCAAGATAACACAATTCAGACGCAAGAGGATATAAAAGAATGATTCTTGAAACGGGAAAGTTGACGGTATTTTTTGAAGAACCGTTTTGGGTGGGAGTGTTTGGACATGTGTCAGATTGGGAGCTATCTGTGTGTAAGGTTACGTTCGGGGCAGAACCAAAAGATTATGAGTTTGTTCCGAATTTTCGTTTAGAAAAATGCTGGAAACGACAGGTTTTCTTTGATTTGACTATATAATAGAAACATGATAAACTATAAAAGTAGTAAAAATGAATGCGAACCCTAACAAAAATGGGGAGGGGGAGTAAATATATTTTATTAAAACTAAATATGAAAATTTTAATTTAAAAAGAGAACATTGCCGACATTGAAAGCCAGAAAAGTCAGCAATTATCAATTTTTGATTGGATCAATATAATTCCTGATTATTATAGAAATCAATGGCAACAGAAAATTATTATATATAAACACAGAAGGAGGAAACAGAATGAGAACATTATTAAATCAACAAACAGTAAAAACACATCACAATCTGGCTGATGAAAAGGAATTTGAATTTGTAATGAGACAGCTGGGAGGAGAGGACAGGTTAAGAAAAAACTGTCCCGAATTGTATAAGATTCTGCATTACAGCAGTAAACAGGAGAGGCGTGCAGCAAACGGATTGACGACGGCTCCTCTTATGAAATCTTCACTGCCCCAAGGGGATACTTATGGATTGACAGATTCCGTAGGGATACGTACGCTGAATTATGACATCAAGACTGATGCGTATACTTCCTCCGGAATGTCTATGGTGGAGGAAAATAAGAGTCTGGCCATTGTAGGAGAATTGTATGATAAGACAAACAATCAGTCTCTAGATGGCTTTGCCGTGGCAGCGAGCAATGCGCATAATCTCAAAGGTGAGTCGCGTTGTAAATCTGTTTCCCTGATGAAAAGCGATGATTATGAATTTCAGGCAATTTCTACATTTTACAAGATTGTAAAGGACAAAGATGGGTGTGAACGGATTGTTAGTGAAACACATCAAACGGATGCGCTGAAGGTATTAGGGAAAAGTAGCATTGTTGAAAAAATGGTGGTGGAGGATCCCATGCCAAAGTATCATCCAAAGGCCAACAGCACGGTTCTCTACTATAATAACCGTACAGGACCGGGTTGTGATTATTACTATAATAATGTAAATACAAAAGATAATAAGGTGGAAGTAAATATTGATTTCTCAGGTTCTGTAACATTTATGAAGGAATTTTCCCCGATTTATGTAGACAAAAATAAAGACTTTGTACTGCAGTTGATTGATAAAGGGGCAGCCAATTTTAATATGAGTTTCTGGAATGAAATTGAATGGACAGTGTCCGACAGAACATTGTCATGGAAATTCCCGTCAAACTGGCATAACTGGCTGGATTCATCCCAGTTTTATTTGACGAATGATGCACAGTTTTACTGTAAGATGTATGTTGAGACAGAAATGGGAATTGCTATTCCCATTGTTATATCCAGCATGGATATTGGGCATGAGGATCCCTCCTATTGTGCAATCAAGCCCATTACGATTGAATGGGGATGTTTCGCAAAAGGAACCCGCATTTTAATGGCGAACCACTCGGAAAAATTCATAGAGGAAATCCGTCAGGGGGATCAGATAATGACACGAGGAGGCTCTGCCATAGTGACAGAAGTAATCCGGGGAAGGGAAGAAACCCTGGCTATGATAGGTACGAGCAGTGGGAAATGCATTTGCGTGACACGGGATCATCCCATGCTGACACAGGATGGATGGAAGAGGGCAGATGAGCTTTCGGCGGCTGATATTCTGGAAATGTACGGTGGAAAGGATTCGATCAACGAATTGCATTTGTTAGAATATAATGATGAAGTTTTTAGCGTTCGGATTGATTCAGACGAGGCGTTGGTGGCAGAAGGATTTTATACAGGAGATTTTGGATGCCAGAACCGGATAGGAAAGAAAGAGGAACGACCATTGCAGAAGAAAGAAGGATATCAGCAGGAATTTGAAGCATTGGTAGCAGAACTGAATCGAGAGATGAAACATGAGGGGAGAGAATGAATATGGAAAATAAAGTAAAAAATGTCTATACCGCATATAGGATTGACAATACCATTGAATATGGTCATGATATATCCATAAGTGGTGCAAAATTTTCTGGAGAATGTTTCGGATTTGATCTCTGGTTTTATGCGGATGGGGACTGCAACGTTTTGGTTTCTCAGGAAGATGGATTTAGTTTGGGGATTGCGAAGAATAAGGTTATTTTAAAAATAGCAGGGGAGACTCTTGTCATTTCAAGCGAGTTTTTGCAGATACCGGAATATGAGTGGGTAAATCTTTGCATGGGTTTCGACAGTAAACAGATAAGCATATTGATAAATGGAAATATTTTTGGAAATACCTCCTATTCGGGAAATATCCGAAATGATAATGATTTTCTGCTGGGAAAGGAATTTACCGGGTATGTACGAAGTTTTCGTCTGTATAATGAGGTATTGGATGAGCAGGCATTTCGCAAATATTTTATGCAGACAGAGTATAAGGCGGATAGTATGCCGGAACTGGTCGGTTTTATCGATATGACACAGGAACGGATGCCGGATCTGAGTGGAAAAGGTGTTTCGGCGTATAGCCGTGCAGGATGTACATGTATGGATCTGGTGGATGTTTACTGCCCCAAAGACGGTGGAGTTGTCACCTTTTCAGAACCGGAGGCGATTAATCCGGGAGGATTTGCCTCTGGAAAATTTTCTATTTATATAAAGTTGTACATAAGACCGGGAGAAGCCGGAAGGCAGATTCTCTTTACCAATGGAGTCCCTGGGTGTGATGACAGTATAACAGTATATTGTGACAAAACAGGGAACGAGACAGCTTTTATTTTTCAGTATGGAGAGGAAGAAATCTGTCTGGATGCCAAGGCACCGGACTATAGTTGGGTAGATGTGATTCTCTGCGTAGATGGAAAATCTGTTTCGGCGTATATCAACCAGACTGCTTGTCAAAAGACAGCCGTGGCAGCTTTGGTACGGAAGAAAGCGGGCGATTTCAGGATAGGCGGATATGATAAAAATACAGGGATGCTGTGTGAAAACTATATTCATACGGTTGCCGTTTTTGAAAAAGTGCTGACAGAAAAGGATGCGGCAGATTTTATGGAAAACCATCCTTTTATTTTTGAGGATGATTTGCTTGCTCTTGTTTCCTTTGAAGGAGGAATGGCGTGCGAACTGACAGATGGAATCGAAATTATTGCAGGGAAAGATGGTATATTTCCGGCGCAGCGAACAGTGGAGAAGATTCCCTCAGAGCTATATCAGTTCCGGATGAATTATACAAAGAAGGCAACTTCTGACATGAAATATTGGCAGGCGGAGCAGCTTGTTACCGCTTATACTGATTTCGCTGCTGCCATGACAGGCTGTGCATGCTGTGCATCCAGTAGCGTTATCGCAACACTGATAAATTATGTATCAAACCATGAAAAGATGCTGCAAAGTGCATGGAAACTGTATGCGAAAGCCCAAATAGAGACGAAAGAAGTTGTTCAGGCAGTAAGTTCTCTTAAGAAGGCATATGCAAAGACATTGACAAAGGCACTTCAGTTTTTGTCGAAGACAACAGTAGCAGTTGGAGAGGCTGCTGTTGTAGCAACCTTTGAAAAATATGAAGTTCTTTTTCTGGTCGGTGCCGCAATTGCTGTGATCAGTGCTGGCAGCATTGTTTTACATATTAATAAATTACATAAGGATAAACCGGATAACCCCTATGAACCGAAGGAGGAAGATATTTCTGTAAAACTTCTTTCTATTACCTTTCAACATTCCCCGGATCAGTATGGTGTCAGCGCAGTGAGGTGCCGGAATCAGAAAGGAACCATAACCGGACCAGAATGGACCGCTGAAAACCACTGTGTGGCTCCTGCTGTATACATTGCGGATCATTTGGACAAGGTGAAAATTAAAATCAAATACAGGATTACGGACAATTCAAAGGTAAAGGCGGGAATCTATTCAGTAGATTTTTCGGCGACAGTTATGCAGGGGGAGAACAAACTTTTTGACCAGTTTACATATAAGGCTCAGGGGAGAAAGGCTGAGGTGGATTATGAGGTGGAAATGGAGTCGTCTGTAAAGGCAGATGTGGATCAAAGGATACAATTTACACAGATAAAATTATGGTGGAGCTGCAGGGTAAATGGGAAGTTTATTTCTATGCCAAATACGATATCAGATGTGTACATTCTTCCTGGAGTACCGGCTTCGTCCATTTTATTGGAAAAAGGCTGTGATGGAAGATTCCCGGCGGTAGAATATCTGGAAATTTATGCGAAACTGTTAAAGACACAGGGAATTAAGGATGAAAGGGTGGTTAGAAATAATGTAGAATACACACAGGAGCAGCTTCGGCAACTTACACAGATGATCTTTTTCGCTCCGTGTTTCAGGTATTGGGGGGCTCCTACTCCGGAATATGTCGAAAGACGGATGGAGGCCGGTGTACCTATACTTAAATTTAAAGAAGGTAAATTTTTTCAGGATGTGACGGCCTATGTAAAGGGGGAGCGTCGTGAACCTCTGGATATAGAATGTGAGGTATATGCCGCTGTTCTGGGTTACTATTTAGATATACTGAAAATTGATTTCAGGCTTGTATTTATAATAAATCCACAGAGAGATGAAGAGCTACATACAAATAAAATATATCCGGCAGGGCACTTGGAGGAGTCACCAGAAGAGAAACAGTTTTATTATCATGTGGCGGTGGAGGTTGAAGGCAGAGTGGAACAGGGGAAATACATACCTGCTCAAATTTATGATGCATCCATGGGAATAGAGCAGGATGGAGAAATCAGACCAATTACCGCACTGCCATTTCAGAAGATATCGGGAGCGATTGTAAATGCAGCACAGGAGGTCGGTACATATCGTGGGACTGTGATAAAGGATAAAACAGAGGCAATAATTAGCGCTGAATATGTATTTTCTGTAGAAAGAGAATAAAAAGCATAGAGCTATAAGAAATATGTTTTTCAAATGCTTCCACATACTGCCAGTGTGGAGTGTGTGAATAAAAGTTTGTATAAAACCTCCAAACTGATATATTTGAGCAAATCTTTCCTATGGTTTCTGTTCATAAAATGTTATAATATGTTATCAGGTTTCATTTATTTCCTGATTCAATAAGTGAAGTTACTATTTGACAACAGGAGGCCATATATGAAAGAAATCACGCAGGGCATTCGGGACGGTATTCCCATTGCCTTAGGATATTTGTCAGTCAGCTTTACCTTCGGGCTGATGGCGGTAGAAGCGGGGCTTACATGGTGGCAGGCGGTTTTAATTTCCGCGGCAAATCTAACGTCAGCCGGACAGTTTGCCGGGCTGGACATTATGGCTGCCGGCGGCGCAATGTTTGAGATGGCGTTGACGCAGCTGGTAATCAACATGCGCTATGCGCTGATGTCTCTTTCGTTATCCCAGAAGGTTGACAGCTCCGTCCGTATGCGGCACCGTTTCATCATCGGTTTTGCGGTGACGGATGAGATATTTGCCGTGGCCATGAGCAGGGATAAAAAGATCTCGCGCTTTTATATGTACGGGCTTATGCTTTGCCCGTTCCTCGGCTGGACGTCGGGAACGGCGTTAGGGGCGGTTCTTGGCAATATATTGCCGGAATTTGTCCGCAATTCTTTGGGAATTGCAATTTACGGAATGTTTATCGCCATTATTGTGCCAAAGGTGAAGAAAGAGGCCCAATATCTGAAAGTAATTCTGATTGCGGTATTTTTAAGCTGCTGCTTTGCGTGGATTCCATTTTTAAAGGCGGTGTCCTCCGGATTTGTTGTGATTATCTGCGCCGTTTTAGCTGCCGGGGCGGGAGCATATTTCTTCCCGATACAGCCGGAGGCGGGTCGGTTATCGGCGGTAAAGGAGGGTGAGCTGTGAATACAGGAATATTTTTTACATATCTTGCAGTGATGGCGGGGGTGACATATCTGCTGCGCGCCCTGCCCTTCGTGCTCTGCCAAAAGCAGATAGAGAATGTGTTTCTCCGCTCCTTCTTAACTTATATTCCGTATACGGTGTTAGGCGCTATGACGTTTCCCGCCGTATTTTATTCTACGGACAGTTTAGAATCAGCGTTGGCGGGAGTATTTGCCGCGCTGTGTCTCGCCTTCTTTGAAAAAGGTCTTTTGACCGTAGCAGCGGGAGCCTGCCTTTTGGCGTTTTTCGTGCAGCTTGCGGAGCTTTTGCTTTAAAACATAAAATCGCGTTCCGAATAATTGTAAAATCACATAAATAAGTTCCTTGAAATTGTTAGTATAAAATGCTATACTAAATCAAAAAAATAAGGGGTGTTTTTATGTATCAGTCTATTAATCAGGTCAAGACAGGCGCCAAACTAAAAATGATGCTTAAGGCGGCAGGATATGATGTAAGATATATACAGGAATATCTTCATTTTTCCTGCCCCCAATCAATATACAGATGGTTTAAGGGCAAGGCGCTTCCCTCTGTGGACAACTTATTTGCGTTGAGTCAATTGTTAGGCGCGCATATGGAAGATTTGCTGGTGCTGCAGGGAGAATTTGTCATTTTCAGCATAATGAAGCTATGGGGCAGCCCGAGAATACAACGATTTTTGCCATATGCAAAACATTGTTATAATGCTGACTTGCTATAATCGGATGTAGTCCTTGCCTATTTTGACCTTTTCCACTATAATAGTAAAAAGTTCGACACAGATAAAATGTGTCGGTGAAATAACTATTATTTACGGAGGTATTATTTTATGAAAAAGTATGTTGCAGAATTAATTGGCACTGCAGTTCTGGTGATTATGGGCTGCGGTACTGCTATGCTGGTAGGCTGTGACGCCGCCATGGGTGGAGGATATATTCTGACAGCCCTGGCTTTTGGCCTGGTAATTGTAGGAATGGCTTACAGCATTGGCAATATTTCCGGTTGTCATATTAATCCGGCGGTTTCTCTCGGAGTTCTGATGAATGGCGGAATGACGGTAAAAGATTTTGTGGGATATGTGGTAGCCCAATGTCTGGGCGCTTTGGCAGGCGCAGGCGTGTTGGCGGCAGCTTTTGCCTCAGGAAATGTGTTGGATATGACCGGAGGATTTGGTTCAAATGGTCTGGCCGGTGTAAACGGAAGTATAGCTTCCGGACTTATCGTTGAGATTATCCTGACCTTTATTTTTGTAATCACCGTTCTGGGCGTGACGGATCCAAAAGCGAACCACGGCTCTTTTGCCGGTCTTGTCATCGGCCTTACTCTGACGCTGGTACATATTTTAGGTATTGGTCTGACCGGAACCAGTGTGAATCCTGCCAGAAGCCTTGGCCCTGCCGTTGTAGCTGCAATTAACGGCAATACAGAACCCATTGCCTACCTGTGGGTATTTATTGTGGGCCCTCTTGTAGGCGCAGCAATAGCGGCAGTAGTGTATAAGGTATTGAGCAGCGAGAAACAGGAAGCAAAGAAGACAGAAGCAGAATAACTTCATTGGACTATTTGTCCAATGACAAAACGAAGAAAATGAATTATCCTCTTATTATAGCTTGGAAACAGGCTGTAATTAAGAGGATTTTTTTATGTGAAAGAACCGGTTGGATTTTAGAATTTCATTCAATGACGTCTGAATATATATATCAAAATTTGACAATAATCGAGAGGAGGCGGGGATATAATTAATAGTCAGTGGAGGAATTTGCATCATCAGGGATGAATTCCATAATATCAGAGATTTCACACTGTAGTATGTTGCATAGACGATTAAGGATAATTGTTTTTACTACCATATTTTTGCGCAGACGATGTAATTGGGCTTTATCAATGCCATAGGTGTAGATGAGTTTATATTGGCTGATTCCTTTGTCGCGCAGTGTTTGCCATAATTTATCATAAGTAATCATAATCTAAGCCTTCCTTTGTTTTCTGCTTGTATTGTAAAATGGAATGCTCTATAATAATATAGTGCGTATACGCACCATGAACATTGCTTTTGCAACGCAACTGTACAGATGTAATGAATCGTCGGTATTTAGAATTTTGAATGTAAAGGAAATTGAATGAAAATAATAACAGTAATTAAAAATGTCAAATATGCATATATCCGGCTGCGGGATTGGATTGCCAGCCTGCAGGTGCAGAAAGCTGAGCGGAGAATGATGAAAAGACTACAATATGAAGATGACTGGTGGTGGTCTATGGGGCAGCCGGGCTTCTTTCCGCCGTCTTACTGCCGTGAACACACGCGGGAAGAGATTGAAGCAGCCACACAGAAGATTGTGAAGGAGTGCCGGGAGAAAATTGCAGAGCTATAGAGGGAGCAGGTATTTTATGATGCCTGCTTTTGTTATTGGAAAAATATTGCAATACAGCGACTTTCATGTATAACTGGACATGCTCCATTTGCAGATGATATAATAATATGAGCACTTAATGAGTGCGAAGCACGAATTTAGTGCGAGTAATATCAGTCACCTTAGTGAGCAAAGCGAACTTAGTTGACAGATATAATATGTGGCACTTAATGAGTGCGAAGCACGAATTTAGCGAAACAAGGAGAGAGTATAATGACACTGTCACAGCTTAGATATGCGATTACTGTAGCCCAGGCAGCCTCCATGAGCGAGGCGGCAAGAACGCTGTTTATTTCCCAGCCCAGCCTGTCCGCTTCTATCCGGGAATTAGAGGATGAGATTGGCATGGAAGTCTTTCGCCGGACCAACCGGGGAATTTTTCTCACCCCGGAAGGAGAGGAATTTATCGGCTATGCGAGACAGGTGGTGGAGCAGTACGGGCTGATGGAGGCAAAATACCTGAAGAAAGAGACGGTGAAGAAGAAATTCAGCGTGTCTATGCAGCATTATACATTTGCAGTCAATGCATTTATGGAAATGGTAAAGCAGTTTGGCATGGATGAGTATGAGTTCGCAGTCCGGGAGACAAAGACCTGTGATGTGATTGAAGATGTGAAGAATTTCAAAAGCGAGATAGGGATTTTATACATCAATGATTTTAACCGCAAGGTGCTAGAGAAAATGTTCCATGAAAGCAATCTGGAATTCCACGAGCTGTTGAACTGTCATATCTATGTGTACTTAAGCAAAAGCCACCCGCTGGCTTCCCATAAAATCATTACTATGCAGGAATTGGAGGAATATCCCTGCCTGTCCTTTGACCAGGGCGGCAACAATTCCTTTTATTTTGCGGAGGAGGTGTTGAGCACTTACAATTACAAACGGATTATCAAAGGCAACGACCGGGCCACTTTGCTGAATCTCATGGTGGGCATGAACGGGTATACTTTATGCTCCGGCATTATCTGTGAGGAATTAAACGGCGAGGACTACTGCGCGGTAAGGCTGGATTCGGACGAGATCATGACGATTGGCTATGTGGTCAGAAAGGGCGTGGCAATCAGCCCTTTGGGGAAAAAATATTTGGAGGAGATTGCAAAATACAAGGATAAAGCTTTAGATTAGAGTAGGGGAGAAAATATGTTTTGCATCAGTGTAAGCTATAAGAAAACACCATTGGAGATACGGCAGCGTTTTGCATTTACACCGGAGGAGCAGACTGCATTTCTGGCAGGACTTGTCAAGAAGGGGAAAATTACCGGAGGCGTGATTGTATCTACCTGCAACCGGAGCGAGTTTTATTTTACCGGGATTTCCTGTATCATAGAGGAAATGGAGGAGGCTCTGTCGGACTGGAAGGGGATTTCCGGGGAGGAGATTAAGAATTACTGCCTGCATTATCAGGGAAAGCAGGCGGTCCGGCATCTGTTCCGGGTGGTATGTGGATTGGATTCCATGGTGTTAGGAGAGGATGAGATTTTACATCAGGTAAAAGAGGCGTATTTAAATGCGGACAGAACCGGGTTTACCAATGGAGAGATGA
The DNA here is from genome assembly GCA_947629565.1 of uncultured Lachnospiraceae bacterium. Taxonomy (GTDB): domain Bacteria; phylum Bacillota; class Clostridia; order Lachnospirales; family Lachnospiraceae; genus CAG-590. The sequence goes on along the minus strand of CANREG010000023.1, from coordinate 32,597 downwards.
ATATCATTTTTCAGGGGGCCTTTAATTGCGCGAAGCTGTCTAAGTCTGAGACTAAGCTGTCTAATACGCCGGTTTCCATTGGCACCCTGACGGCGAATGCGGTGGAGGAATATTTAAGGGAGCAGGCCGCCGGAGACGGGCAGGCGGATACGCCCGGAAAAGTACTGGTAATCGGCGCCACCGGAAAAATGGGCTCCATTGTCGTCAAGGATTTGCTGGCAAAGGGGATAGCGGTTGTGGGAACCAGCCGCAGGCGGCATAAGGAGGAAGGACTGTTTTTTGTCAAGGAGGGAGGCCCGGAATGGGTGGACTTTGAAAATCGCTATGAGGCGGTGCCAATGGTAAAGGCAGTAGTGAGCGTAACAGCCAGTCCCCATTATACGCTGACCAGAGAGGCGTTTGTGGAGGCGGCGAAGGGAGAGCCCTGTCTTTTAGTGGATTTGGGCGTACCCAGGGATATTGACAGGAACCTGAAATATGCCGAGGGCGTCACCCTCCTAGATATCGACCATTTTAAGACGCTGTCCGTGGAGAATAATGCGGTTAAGTTAGGAGAGATGGAAAAGGTAGAAGGGATTTTGAATGAATGTTTAGAGGAGATAATGAAAAAACTTTACCTGCGGGATTTCCAGCAGAAAATGGCGGACCGCTTTGAAGAACCCTGGTTTCAGAAAATGATTTATTATCTGCGGGAAGTGCTGGACAGTGAACAGCTTATCAAGGTTTTTGAGCGGATTTGCGAGCAGGAAGGATTTGCAGGGGATATAGGAGAAAGAGATGGCGTATTTTCCATTTATGGTTGACATTGAAGATAAGAAATGCCTTGTGGCCGGAGGAGGCCGGATTGCTTTTCAAAAGGTGTCTGTTCTGGCGGGGTTCGGCGTAGACATTTTAATTATTGCAGAGACAATCTGTCCGGAATTGCAGGAGTTTGCAGGCGTAACCTGCTGTCGGCGGCAGTTCGTGGATACGGATATCGAAGGAATGGATTTTGTGGTGGCAGCTACGGATAATCCGGAATTAAACCGGCGCATTGCAAGACTCTGCCATGAAGAAAACATTCCGGTAAACGCGGTAGATGATAAGGAGGCGTGCTCTTTCATTTTTCCCGCCCTGATTCAGAATGAGGATTTACTGGTTGCCGTCTCCACAGGCGGCAGCAGTCCGGCAGCGGCAGCGTATGTGAAAAAGAGGCTTAAGGAGTACATACCGGAATATTATGGTAAGATGGTTGCCGGTCTGTCCCGGTACCGGGAGGAGATTCTTGAACGGGTCCCGTCAGCAAAGAACAGGAAGGCGCTTTTTGAAACGCTGCTGCGCTATGCGGACAGCCATGACGGGGAACTGCCGGAGGATATGGTGCGCGCATATCTTGAGACTTATTTGGAGTAGACGGCTGCGGCTGGATAATGCTGAGGGAAGTATGGAAGACGGCCGGTGTAGGAAGATAGTAGGGACTGCGGTGGACAATGCCGGTGAGGTATGGAAGACGGCCGGTATAGGAAGATAGTAAGGGCTGCGGCTGGATAACGCCGGGGAGTATGGAAGATGGCCGGTATAGGAAGATAGCAGAGATTTGCGGGTGGATAAGATAATGGAGAAAAAAGTTGTCAGAATCGGAACAAGGGGAAGCTTGCTGGCGGTGGCTCAGACAGAGCAGGTCATTGCCGCAATGCAGAAAAGGTTTCCGGATGTGATATGGGAAAAGGTGATACTGCGCACCCGGGGAGATGAGCAGCTCAATAAGCCGTTAGCGGATTTCGGGGGAAAGGGCGTGTTTGTCACAGCCCTTGAGGAGGCGTTGCAGCAGGGAAGCATTGACCTGGCGGTACACAGCGCCAAGGATATGCCCACGGAGCTTGCGCCGGGAATGGTTATCGCCGGAGTGACGGGCCGGGCGGACGCCAGAGATGTGTTAGTGACAAGGCGGGACGGCACGCCGCCGGGAAAAGGCATGGTGGTCGGCACAGGCAGCTTAAGGCGGCAGATGCAGCTTAACCGGATATATCCGGAGGTGGAGTGTAAGTCTATCCGGGGCAATGTGCCCACCCGGCTTGACAAGGTGAGAAAAGGGGAATGTGACGGCGTGGTTTTGGCGGCGGCAGGATTACAGCGGTTAGGTCTTTTGTCCGAACCGGACTTGTCTTACCGGTATTTTTCCTTTGAGGAAATGGTCCCCTCCGGCGGCCAGGGGATTATAGCCATAGAGGGGAGAGCCGGGGATCCGGTATCGGATATGGTGCGGACAATCAGTGACCCAAAGGCGTATATGGAGTTAGAGGCGGAACGCAGTGTGTTAAGGGCTTTCGATGCAGGCTGTCATGAGGCTGTGGGAATATTAACTGTGGTTAAAAAAGAGCAGATGACATATTATGCGATGCGGGAGCAGGAGGGGCGGCTTGTCAGAAGGCAGGGGACAATTCCTGTGGAAAAGCGGCTGGAGCTGGCGCAGCAGATAAAAGACCTGCTTTAGCGTTGGGAAATACATTACGATGGACAGGAAAGAGGAAATGCTATGGGTATGGTATATCTGGTAGGGGCAGGACCGGGAGCGGCGGGCCTGATTACGGTGGACGGACTGGAAAAATTGAAACAGTGCGACGCCGTAATTTATGACCGGCTGGCAGGGGAGGAGCTGTTATCCTATGTAAAGCCGGACTGTGAGAAAATCTATGTGGGGAAGCGCGCAGGAAAGCACGCCAAGAAGCAGGAGGAAATCAATGAACTGCTGGTTTGCTGCGCAAAGGAAAAAGATATGGTTGTCCGGTTAAAGGGTGGTGACCCTTTTGTATTTGGCAGAGGAGGAGAGGAGATTGCGGCCTTGCGGGAGAACCATATCCCCTATGCAGTCATTCCCGGTGTTACCTCCGGCGTGGCGGTGCCGGAGTGGGCGGGAATCCCGGTGACGCACCGGGGCGGCAGCCAGAGTTTTCATGTGTTTACCGGACATGGGGCGGAGGGCTTACCGCCGGCATATGATTACCGGGTATTAGCTGCGCTAGAGGGAACCCTTGTGTTTTTAATGGGCTTATCCAATCTTGAACAAATTGCGGAAAGCCTAATGGCGGCAGGCAAGTCGCCGGATACCCCGGCGGCAGTGATTTGTGAAGGCACAACGCCTTTTCAGCGCTCGGCGCGGGGAAGGCTTTATGAAATTGCAGAGAAGGTGAGGCGGGAGGGTTTAATTAGTCCTGCCATTATTGTCATCGGAGAGACGGCGGCATACGACCTTCGCTGCTTTGCCGTGCCGCCGCCAAAGGTCGGTATCATCGCCACAAGGCAGTTATGGCATAAACTGAAGTCCGGTTTTGAGGAGTTATCCGTAAGTCCGGTTCTTCTCTGTGAGATGCAGATACAAAAAACGGAGCAGATAACCCGGCTTTGCGAGGAGCTGCGGCGGCTTGACGATTATCATTGGATAGCCTTTACCAGCCCCAACGGGGTGGAGCTGTTTTTTCAGGAAATGGAGCGGCAGGATATGGATATCCGCCGTCTTGGCGGGATCCGGTTTGCCGTCCTTGGAAGCGGTACGGCTGCCAGGCTGCGTGAGTATGGCATAAAGGCGGATTTCATGCCTTCCCGGTATCAGGTGCCGGTATTTGCAAGGGAGTTTGCAAAAAAAGCCCAGCCGGGAGAACGGGTGCTTTTGCCGAGAGCCCTCAAGGGCAGTGCGGAGCTTAACGAAACGTTTAGGGAAAAAGGGATTGACTGTTGTGATATTCCGGTTTATGATGTGGCGGGAGCCCTGAGGGAGCAGGCGGACCATTTAGGAGAGATGGATTATCTGGTCTTTGCCAGCGCGTCAGGGGTAACTGCGTTTTTTGCAGAATTAAGGAAAAAAAGGCTTTCGGTTCCGGACAGGACGAAGTTAGTCTGCATCGGCAATGCCACAAGAAAACAGCTTAAGGCGGAATATGGGGAAGCCCAGCTTGTGGCGGCAGTCAGCGACAGTGCAGGACTGATTCAGGCAGTCAGGGAGGACTTAGAGCGATCTGCTGCCGATTGATTGCCGGTTTGGGATAAGAAATATAGAGAAAGAGGGATGATTGTATGGTTCGTATGCGTCGGCTGCGGATGAAGGAGACAGTAAGGAATATGGTTCGGGAAACCACACTGAGGAAAGAGGAGCTGGTATATCCGATTTTTGTGGCGGAGGGGGAGCAGATAAAAAATCCTGTGGACTCCATGCCGGGAATTTTTCAGTGGTCCATTGACCGGATTGACGAGGAATTAGAACGGGTAAGAGCGGCGGGCGTTCCGGCGGTCCTGCTCTTTGGGATTCCAAAGCATAAAGATGAAGTGGGCAGCGAGGCTTACCGGGATGAAGGCGTTACCCAGCAGGCAATCCGGCATATCAAAAAAACCTTTCCGGAACTTTTGGTAATTGCGGATGTGTGCCTTTGCGAATACACCTCCCATGGACACTGCGGTCTGGTGCATGAGGGAGAAATTTTAAATGACGAGACGCTGGAGCTGCTGGCAAAGGCGTCTGTCAGTCTGGCGAAGGCAGGGGCGGATGTCATTGCCCCCTCCGACATGATGGACGGCAGGGTGGAATATATCCGGAAAGCCTTGGATGAGGCAGGGTTTATCAATACCCTGATTATGGCTTACAGCGCCAAGTTTGCCTCCGGTTACTACTCGCCGTTCCGGGATGCGGCCCATTCCACTCCGGCCTTTGGTGACCGGCGCACCTATCAGATGGACCCGGCCAACGGCAGGGAAGCCATAAGGGAGTGTGAAAATGATATTGCAGAAGGGGCGGATATCATTATGATAAAACCGGCGTTAGCTTACCTGGATGTGGTCAAGGCGGCGTCGCTGGCGACCAACTATCCCATTGCCGTATATAATGTCAGCGGGGAATATTCCATGGTTAAGGCGGCTGCGCAAAACGGCTGGATTGACGAAAGGCGGATTGTGCTGGAAAACTTAACCGCCATGAAGCGGGCCGGGGCGAAGATAATTATTACCTATCATGCCCTCGATGTGGCAGGCTGGCTCTCTCAGGAAGAGTAATGAAAGAATGTACAGGGAACGCGCACAGGGAGAATGTGTGAAGGGATTTGCAAAGAGAGAGATATGCAGGAATAGAGAGGAATGTGTGCGAAAATGTGTGATATAAAAAGGAACGCATAAGGAGAACGGAATGGGAAAACAGTCAGATTACTTATTTGAACAGTCTAAAAAATATATGCCCGGCGGAGTCAACAGTCCCGTCAGGGCCTTTCAGGCGGTAGGCAGAAATCCGCTGTTCATTAAGCGGGCAAAGGGTTCAAAGATAACGGATGTGGATGGTAGGGAATACATTGATTATGTCTGCTCCTGGGGACCGGCGATTTTGGGACATGCAAAAGAAAGGGTGGTCGCCGCAGTGCAGAAGGCGTGCGAAGCAGGTCTTACCTTCGGCGCGCCCACAGAGCGGGAGTATCTTTTGGCGGAGCTGGTGCAAAAGCTGATGCCGTCTATGGAAATGCTGCGTCTGGTAAACTCCGGCACTGAGGCGGTGATGAGTGCCATTCGCATAGCCAGAGGCTTTACAGGCCGGGATAAAATTATAAAATTTCGGGGCTGCTATCATGGACACGCCGACGGGCTGCTGGTAAAGGCGGGCTCCGGCGCCTTAACCCAGTCGACGCCGGACAGTCTGGGCGTTCCGGTGGATTATGCAAAAAATACGCTGGTGGCGGAGTACAATGATTTGTCGTCTGTGGAGGCGCTTTTTGAGAGCCAGGGACAGGAGATTGCAGCGGTGATTGTGGAGCCGGTGGCGGCCAACATGGGAGTGGTGCTGCCGGAAACGGATTTTTTGCCGGGACTTAGGCGGATAACCGATCAGTATCACGCCCTTTTGATTTTTGACGAGGTGATTACCGGATTTCGGTTAGGAACGGGCGGCGCCCAGGAATATTACGGCGTGACGCCGGACCTGACCACCCTTGGAAAGATTATCGGCGGCGGTATGCCTATGGCGGCTTACGGCGGCAGAAAAGAGATTATGGAGTTAGTCGCACCTTTAGGCAGCGTGTATCAGGCGGGCACCCTTTCCGGTAATCCGGCTGCCACAGCGGCAGGTTTGGAAACCCTCAAAATATTACAGGAGGAAAAGGAGAACGGTCTTTACGACAGGTTAGCGGCTTATACCCAGAGGCTGGCTGAGACAGTCCGCCGGTCCTTTGGCAGCAGTGTCCGGGTAAATCAGATTGGCTCCCTGATGAGCGTATTTTTTACCGGTGAACCGGTAAGGGATTACCAGTCGGCGGTGTCCTCTGACACAGAAAAATACGCCCGGTATTTTAACGCCATGTTAGAGGAGGGAATCTATCTGGCGCCCTCCCAGTTTGAGGCTATGTTCGTGTCTGCCGCCCATACGGAAGAAGATTTGGAAAGAACCTGTGGGGCAGTAAAGCGGATTGCAGGGGAAATGGCATTTTCTTAATCAGGTATGTGCAGATAGGTGCTGTGGACATTACAATTCTATAAACATACTTTACAAGTAGGAAAATAGGTGATATAATGTGCCATTGAAAAGATATAGGAAAGCAGGAGGATTGACATGGGCAGGTTAACACATTTAGATGAACTGGAAGCGGAAGCAATCTACATCATCAGGGAAGTTGCAGCAGAGTGCGAAAAACCGGTTATGCTGTATTCCATTGGAAAAGACAGTTCGGTTATGCTGCATTTGGCGATGAAGGCATTTTATCCGGAAAAACCGCCTTTCCCGTTTCTGCATGTGAATACCACATGGAAGTTCCGGGAAATGATTGAATTTCGGGATAGAAGGGCAAAGGAATTAGGAATTGAAATGTTAGAGTATATTAATGAGGAGGGAGTAAAGCAGGGAATCAACCCCTTTGACCATGGAGCCTCCTATACCGATATTATGAAGACTCAGGCATTGAAACAGGCGTTGAACAAATATGGATTTACTGCCGCCTTTGGCGGAGGACGCAGAGACGAGGAGAAAAGCCGGGCGAAGGAGCGTATTTTTTCCTTCCGCAACGAATCCCATGCATGGGACCCAAAGAACCAGAGACCGGAGATGTGGAAACTCTATAATACGGAAATCAACAAGGGCGAAAGCATACGCGTATTTCCCATTTCCAACTGGACGGAAAAGGACATCTGGCAGTACATAAAAAGAGAGAATATTCCGATTGTGCCGTTATATTTTGCGGCGGAAAGACCAGTGGTTTACCGGGATGGGAATATTATCATGGTAGATGATGACCGTATGCGTTTAGAGCCGGGCGAGAAGCCGGAAATGAAAATGGTGCGGTTCCGGACGCTTGGCTGTTATCCTCTTTCCGGCGGCGTGGAGTCTTCGGCGACAACCTTAGATGAGATTATAGAAGAAACCCTAAGTTCCGTGGAATCGGAGAGAACCAGCCGCGTGATTGACCAGGACGGCGGAGCGGCCAGCATGGAAAAAAGAAAGAGAGAGGGGTATTTCTAAGATGAGTGGATTATTAAAATTTATAACTTGCGGAAGCGTGGATGACGGAAAGTCTACTCTGATTGGACATATTCTGTATGATTCCAAATTATTGTATGCGGACCAGAAAGAGGCGCTTCTTCTGGACAGTAAGGTGGGTTCCCGGGGCGGAGAGATCGATTATTCTTTACTGCTTGACGGATTGATGGCGGAACGGGAGCAGGGAATTACCATCGATGTGGCGTACCGTTATTTTACCACAGATAATAGAAGCTTTATTGTGGCGGATACGCCGGGGCATGAGGAATATACCCGTAATATGGCAGTTGGTGCTTCCTTCGCACAACTGGCAGTGGTTATGGTAGATGCAAAGCAGGGAGTGTTAGTGCAGACCAGACGCCATTCCAGAATCTGTAATCTGATGGGTATCCGGCATTTTGTCTTTGCAGTCAATAAGATGGATTTGGTGGATTACAGCGAGCAGCGCTTCCGGGACATAGAGAAAGATATTCATGAGCTTTCTGAACAACTGGGCCTGTATGATGTGGTGGTTATTCCGGTCAGCGCGACAGAGGGCGATAATGTTACCCGGAAATCTCCTAATATGCCATGGTATCATGGTCCTGTGCTGCTTAGTCATTTGGAAACTGTAGATGTTGCCGAGAATGAGAATGATTCCATATTTTATATGCCGGTACAGCGAGTGTGCCGCCCAAATCATGAGTTTAGGGGATTTCAGGGACAGATTGAAGCGGGGCAGATACATACTGGGCAGACCATAACAACGCTGCCCAGCAATGAAACGGCTACGGTAAAAGCAATTTTGGTTGGAGATAAGGAGGCCGCTTCGGCTTTTGCAGGGCAGGCGGTTACGCTTCAGTTAGACAGGGAGGTAGACGTCAGCCGCGGCTGTGTCTTAACGGACGAGGGGCAGCTGGCAATCTCCCGGAATATTACCACGACGCTGTTGTGGATGGACGACGACAGACTTACTGTGGGAAAGGAATATCTGGTAAAACTGGGAACGAAGAAGCTTCCGGGTATCATAAAGAGCATTGACTATAAGATTGATGTCAATACCGCGGAGCATTTGAAGGCGGAGTATATTGTGAAAAATGAGCTGGCTGTATGCCGGCTGGAATTTTCCGAGAAGCTGGTGGTGGATGCCTTTAAGAAAAATAAGACCTTAGGGGAATTGATTTTGATTGACCGGGTGACGCATATGACCTCTGCCTGCGGCGTGGTGGAGCGTGTGGATACAGATGAGGAAAAACCTTATTTTGAAAAGGATGAACTTCATACCGGCGGTTACATTTTTGAGGAATTTTATTTCAATCTTCAAAATGCGTTTTTGTCCAAGGTGAATACGGAGGGAAAGACCTATCATGTCGGCGACAGCGTTCCCGTGGAGGGCGACAGCTTTAAGTATCCGGATTGTTTTGACATTATTGCTATTGACGATAATGTGGTAATTTTAATCCGTGACCGGAAGGTGCAGGATATCATACCACTTTCCACATATCAGTATATGGGGCTTCCGGTACTGGACGAAAGAGGATTTGCCCTGCGGATTAAAGGGACGGCGGATTTGGATAACTTCCTCTTTGAATACCGGAATCTGGATAAGGAAAAACGTCTGGAGTTCCATAATAAATGGTCCCATTTTGAGACCTATCGGCGGATCGTATGTACCGATAATTTCTGGATGATTTAGGATTAAACAGGAGTCTGCTGTTATATAACAACAGACTCTTCTGTTTCAATGTTCGGATTGCCTACCGGTATAATCTCGCCTTCCTCTTTGAAGGTATAAGCCCGGTAGATACATACGTTGACCTTTTCGCGTTTCTTAACCGGTTCATCTTCAACCCGGCGGATTCCCTTTATGAGAACATCATGTATTCGAACGAGCAGTTCCACTTCTTTTCCCCGGAACAGCAGGCGTTCCACAGTGCCTTCCTCAACGGAAGAAGGATATTTGAATTGCTCGTTTAATTTGGTAATGCTGACATTTTCCGGACGAATTACGGCATGCCGGGAAGCTTCTAAATGTGTAAATCCCTTGAATTGATTAATGCTTTCAATCCTGACGGGCTGCCCCATAAATTCCGCTACAAATGATGTCTTAGGCTCTCTGTAAATTTCCTGAGGCGTTCCAATCTGCTCAATTCTTCCTTTGTTTGTGATAATAATTTCGTCAGCTACCTCTACGGCTTCATCCTGATCATGGGTAACAAAGATACTGGTGATTCCGACTTTGTCAATCATTTCACGAAGCCAGCTGCGAAGCTCCTGCCTTACCTTGGCGTCGATGGCGGCAAAAGGCTCGTCTAAAAGCAGCAGCTCCGGATTCGGAGCCAGAGCTCTTGCAAAGGCAACCCTTTGCCGCTGTCCTCCGGAAAGCTGATTCGGGTATCGTTTTTCCAATCCTTTTAGTCCCACTAACTCAATCAGTTCATCTACCCGCTGCCTGATGTCTGCCTTATCCCATTTACTTACTTTTAACCCAAAGGCAATGTTATCGTAGACGGTCTTATAGCGGAACAGTGCATAGTTCTGAAATACAAATCCGATTCCGCGCTTGCTGGCCGGCACGTCGTTTACTACTTTGCCGTTAATGATGATGTCGCCGGAATCGGCTGTTTCCAATCCGGCAATCATACGGAGAATGGTAGTTTTTCCACTTCCGCTTGGACCTAGCAATGCAATCAATTTGCCCTTTTCAATGTTGAAATTCACATCATCAGACGCTTTATAATCATCAAATGTCTTATTGATTCCCTTTAATTCCACATAATTTGTAATCTCTTCCGACATAATTTATTCCCCTTCCGTTTTCCCTTTGTCCTCTAATATACTCCGAAGAATCAGAATCACCACAGCCATTGCTACAAGAATAGCGGATACAGCAAAAGCTCCGGTAAAATCATAGCCCTGATATAACAATTCGATATATAACGGCATTGTGTTGGTCTTTCCTCTCAGATGCCCTGAAAGTACAGACACCGCACCAAATTCCCCCATGGCTCTTGCAGTACACAGTACAATGCCATAGAGCAGGGCCCATTTAATATGGGGGAAAGTAATCTCGCAAAAGATTTGAAATCCGCCGGCGCCCATCAACGCAGCGGCTTCTTCCTCGTCTGTTCCCTGTGCAGTCAGCAACGGAATAATTTCTCTTGAAATAAAAGGAAATGTTACAAATATTGTTGCGAGCACAACCCCCGGAACCGCAAATATGATCTTAATGCCTGACTGCTGAAGATATGGATAGATTGCACTCTGCCGTCCGAAGGTCAGTACATAAATAAGCCCCGCAATAATAGGCGAAACCGTCAGTGGCAGATCAATTAATGTAGAAATGACCTTCTTGCCCTTAAACTGGAAACGCGTAATACACCAGGCGGCAAAGATACCGAATATTGTATTGATCAGTACGGCAATTATCGTTACCTCAATGGTAAGAAGGATTGCCTTTAATGCGTATTCATCCGTTACGGCTTTAATAAATACCTGTATGCTGTCTCCGAAAGCGGTAGCCATTACATATATTAACGGCAGGATCAGCATAAGCACCAGAAATATGGTACTGATTCCGATTAAAATCCACTTAACCAGTCCGGAATTTTTTCTTATACTCATATTCAATCACCAATCCTTTCTGTTATCAGGCAATACCGCTTACAATTTTTGATGTCCGGCTCTGAATTACTGCATTTACAAACAGAATGATAAATGCGGCGAGCAGCATAACCAGAGCAATGGATGTGGCGCTGGCATAGTCATACTCCTGTAATTCAGCCATAATCATAAGTGGTGCAATCTCTGTCTCGTATGGTGTGTTACCTGCGATGAAAACAACGCTTCCATATTCTCCAAGTCCTCTTGCAAAGGACATGGTAAAGCCTCCGATTAATGCCGGCAAAATCTCCGGAAGAATAACTTGGAACAATGTCTGGCGGCTGTTGGCGCCTAATATATTGGCTGCCTCTTCATATTGAAGATCGATTCGCTCTAATACCGGCTGAACCGATCTTACTACAAATGGGATACCGATAAACACAAGGGCTACGGTAATTCCTATTTTTGTATAGGCAATTTTGATGCCGAATTGGTCAAAAAAGCTGCCCACCCATCCGTTGGTGGTGGTAAGATGCGTCAAAGATATGCCCGCAACTGCTGTCGGCAGGGCAAAAGGTAATTCAATAATACCATTCATGATTTTCTTTCCCGGAAAATCATAGCGCACCAGCACCCAGGCGATAATGATCCCCATTACCGCATCAATAATTGCCGCAATAAATGCTGTCTGGAAGCTTACTGCATAGCTGGACAATACCCTGGGCCTTGTCACGGTTTCTATAAAATCGGAAAAGGACAGCTGGGCGGAAAAGACAACAAGGGAACATAATGGAATCACCACAATAAACCCAAGCAAAGTTATGGTGACGCCCAATGATAACCCAAATCCGGGAATAACTCTCCTTTTCTTTCTTTTTTTCTCGCTCACAATCCTTTTCCTCACTTTCTTATTATTTTGACGTTTGTGAAACCCTCAAAACATATATTATGTTGTTTATTTTTCTTCATAGATGCTGTCGAATAATCCGCCGTCTGCAAAATGTTTTGCTTTTGTCTCTTCCCAACCGCCGAAATAATTAATATCGGTCAGGTTGATATTGCTGACAATCCATTTCCCATCGGAAGGAATCTCCGTAATCACATTACTGTCGCTGGTAGTTTCATATTCTGCCAAAATGGTTTCGTTGGACGGACGGTAGAAGTTCTCTGCTTCTACTTTTTGTGCATCATCGGAATACAGATATTCCAGATAAGCCTCCGCTACATCTCTGGTTCCTCTGTTATCTACTACTTCATCCACTACAGCGACAGTCGGCTGGCAAAGGATAGATACGGATGGAATGACAATTTCATATTCTCCCGGATGCTCTTTTAAAGAGAGGAAGGCTTCATTTTCCCAGGCAAGAAGCACATCACCCTGTCCGTTCTCGGTAAAGGTTGTGGTTGCTCCACGAGCGCCGGAATCTAACACTAACACATTGGAATATAGTTTCTTCATGCTTTCAAGAACTTCATCTTCACTCTGTCCCTGCTGCTCAAAATAGTACCATGCAGCAAGGTAATTCCAGCAGGCGCCACCGGAAGTCTTTGGATTCGGCGTGATAACGCCTACGCCGTCTTGAATCAGATCGTCCCAATCCTGCAGGTTCTTTGGATTTCCTTTTCTTACAAGGAATACAATGGTGGAAGTATATGGTGAACTGTCTAAGTCAAACTCGCTTGTAAATCCCGGTTCAATCAAACCTGCATCTGCCACAACGCCCACGTCACCTTCCAATGCTAAGGTAACTACATCTGCCTCCAGACCGTTGGCAACCTCTAATGCCTGTTTGCCGGAGCCCCCATGGGACTGTGTTACTGTAACATCCTGACCGGTTTTTTCTTTCCAATATTTTGTAAATATTTCATTATATGCTTCATATAGCTCTCTTGTGGGGTCATAGGATACATTTGTAATTTCAACGGCATCTGATGATTCTTTAGTAGCTTCGATAGAATCAGATGTTTCCTCCCCTCCCGCCTGGTTTCCGCAGCCGGTTAATGCGCCAATTCCTAAAATGGCGGCTGCCGTAAAGACGATTGCTTTCCTTTTAAATAAGTTATGTTTCATGATTTTTCCTCCTTTTTCTCCTAATTCTCCTAAATACTTGTTGTGTTTTTTGTTTTTGTAAATAATATGCTGCTTTTCCCATCGCCTCCTTTTTGCTTTGCTACATAATATTCTACTTTTCCTATCGGCTCAACAGGTTTTACTGAAAACGTTATCAGAAAGTCACCTGTTATTACCCGTATAATGCCGTCTGATTGTAGAGTTTGGGCCTGTAAAATTCATAATTTTTCGTTCAAATCCAGCGGGAGCCTGTATGAAAGCATAGATAAAGCGGCTGTAAACGATTTCACAAAAATGCAGAAATGAATTTTCCTTTGCTATACTGGCATAAAATATTTTGAAAAATGATAAAAGTACTTGACAGTATCAGACATAAAGTCTATAATTAATTCATACAATTCATAGTAAACATATAGGAAATATATTTTTAAGGAGGTAGCAACATGAGTGAAATTAAGGAAAGCGCATTGGAATTGGTAGGAGGAACTCCTATACTTAAGTTAAACCGTTATGTGGAGAAGGCAGGGATTTCAGATGTTACAATTCTGGCAAAGCTGGAATATCTGAATCCGGCGGGTTCCGTTAAGGACCGTATTGCTCTGGCTATGATTGAGGACGCAGAGAAGAAAGGCCTCTTAAAACCGGGCGCAACGATTATTGAGCCGACATCAGGGAATACCGGAATCGGTCTTGCCGCCATTGCAGCAACAAAGGGGTATCATGCAATTCTTACCCTGCCGGATACCATGAGCGTTGAGCGGAGAAATCTGTTAAAGGCTTATGGCGCAGAGCTGGTTTTGACAGAAGGAGCAAAGGGTATGAAGGGAGCCATTGCCAAAGCAGATGAACTGAAAGAGAGCATACCGGGTTCCATTATATTAGGACAGTTTGTGAATCCGGCTAATCCGGAGGTTCACAAAAATACCACAGGACCGGAAATCTGGGAACAGACAGACGGCAAGGTGGATATCTTTGTTGCCGGTGTAGGGACCGGCGGAACCGTAACCGGTGTGGGAGAATATTTGAAGTCTAAGAATCCGGATGTAAAGGTTGTGGCAGTAGAACCGGCCAGCAGTCCCGTATTATCCAAGGGAACGCCGGGACCGCATAAGATTCAGGGAATTGGCGCAGGTTTCGTGCCGGAGGTTTTGAATACCAAGATTTATGATGAAGTAATTGCCATAGATAATGACGACGCCTTTGCAGAGGGCAGGGCTTTTGCAGTCAGCGAGGGTATTTTGGTTGGAATATCTTCCGGCGCAGCGTTGAAGGCGGCGGCAATCCTGGCAGCAAGACCGGAGAATAAAGGAAAGACCATTGTGGCATTGCTGCCTGATTCCGGTGACAGATATCTGTCTACGGCATTGTTCAACAATTAATATTAATCATGTCGATTAAAAAAATTGCGGAAACGGTGGGAGTAAGCCCTGCCACCGTTTCCCGGGTATTGAATAACCCCAATTATAAATGTGCAGTTCCGGGACTTAGGGATAAGATCTGGGAGGCTGCCATAGAGATGAATTACACGCCCAATGAGGCAGCCCGGAATCTGAAGAGAGGGATTACATCGGAGGAGAACCGGGTATATTATATTAATGTACTTATGACTCGTATGGATGCAGAACAGTCGGACCCCTTTTTTGCGGAGCTGTTGCATGTGATTGAGAGCGAGATTCATAAGCATGTATGCATTTTGTCAAAGGTGTGGTATATGTCGCTCTTTTCTGACGACAGCAAATGCCGCGGGGTGAATTTGGAAAAGATCATTGAAGATATGTACGCGGAGACGGAAGAAAAGCATGACGGACTTGTAATCATTGGAAAATGTAATGAGGAAGCATTGAAAAAGCTGAGCAGCCGTTATAAAAGCATTGTCTCCGTAAACCGCAATTCCACAAATTATGCGGTGGATGAGGTGCTTTGTGATGGAAAGAAGATTGCCGCAATGGCTGTGGATTATCTGATTCGGTTAGGTCATCGGGATATTGGTTATGTGGGCAAATGCGGGAACGAGACACGCTATGCCGGTTATCTGGAAACCATGGAGAAGCATGGAATTGAGCCGAATCCTGCTTATGTGGTAGAGGCGAAACAGACAGAGGCAAGGGGCTTTGAGATTATGCAGCATTTTTTGGAGTCCGGTAAATGCCCTACGGGTATCTATTGCGCCAATGACATCATGGCAGTGGGCATGTTAAAATGTCTGGGCAGATATAAGAACAGGTTTTATTCCCCCTCTATTATTGCCAGTGATGATATTGAGGAGGCGCAGTATACAAAACCTATGCTGACCACCGTAAGACTTCCAAAGGAGGAGATGGGGAAATTTGCCATTCAGATTTTAGTGGACCGCATTAAGGGCGGTCATAAGGGAGTAGTACGGACGGAACTGGAAGGTAAGCTGATGATTCGGGACAGCTGTTCTGAGGTGGAACAAAGCGTTTGGAGTGATTATTCTATTTAAGGAAACGCTAATTCCGCTTGAAAAACATACTATTCATATGGTAAAGTAGGAATACGGAGGTGTATTTCTATGAAAATTTCGACCAGAGGGAGGTATGCGATCCGGGTAATGCTGGATCTGGCGGAGCAGGACAGTCAGGAATATATACCATTGATGGACATTGCAAAGCGGCAGAATATTTCAGAAAAGTATCTGGAGTCTATCGTTGTGGTGCTGAGCAAAAATGATTTTTTGCGGGCACTTAGAGGGAAGGGCGGCGGATATAAGCTGTCAAAGTCCCCGGAGGAGTATACGATTGGCAGCATTTTAAAGCTAATTGAAGGCTCTTTAGCGCCGGTGGCCTGTCTGGACAATACGCCAAACCGATGCGAGAGGGCGGCAGAGTGCAAAACGCTCCGTATGTGGGAGGGGCTTTATAAGCTGACAGACGAATATTTTGAAAGTATTACCCTTGCTGATTTACTGAAATAGGGAAATACCGGCAGATTTCCATAATAAAGATAATTTCACTATAAACCTATTGACAAAGTATGTTAATAGGTTTATTATTATAGAAAAATTTAGAGGAAAAGAATTGGAGCAAAGAAAATGACTGATTGTGGCTTTAACACAGCTCTGCTTCACGGAGTGGACGACAAGAATCCATTTGGAGCTACCCAGGTGCCTATCTACCAGAGCAGCGCATTTCGTCATAAATGTGCAGAGGATTTGGAGAATATATTTACCAACAAGGCCATGGGATTTTCTTATACCAGGATTAACAATCCCACGGTAGAAGCCTTTGAAAAAAGGATTACGGTATTAGAGGGCGGGCTTGGAAGCGTGGCATGTGCCTCCGGTATGGCGGCGCTTTTTAATGCTTTGATGAACATTTTGCAGTCCGGGGATGAAGTGGTGGCGGCAGCGGGACTTTATGGCGGAACCGTGGAGCTGTTTGAGGATTTAGAGGCCTTTGGCATTCAGACTAAATATGTGAAGGAGAATGTACCGGAAAGCTATGAGGCGCTGATTACCGATAAGACGCGCCTGATATTCGCAGAAACCATAGGGAATCCCAAGCTGGATGTGACGGATATAGAAGAGGTTGCCCGGGTGGCACACCGACATGGCTTGCCCTTTATAGTGGATAATACGGTGGCTACCCCTTATTTGGTAAAACCGTTGCTTTTGGGAGCGGATATCGTGGTAAATTCTTCTTCCAAATACATAAATGGCAACAGTGACGCCATTAGCGGCATTTTAACCGACGGTGGGAAGTTCAAATGGGATGCTGAACGGTATCCCGGTTTGAAGCCTTATAAGAAATTCGGACCTATGGCATACATTGCGAAGCTGCGCAACGGCCTGTTCCGCAATACCGGAGCCTGCCTCTCCCCCCAGAATGCGTTTTTAAATAATTTAGGGTTGGAGACGCTGGGACTCAGGATGGAACGGCAATGCGCCAATGCTTTGGAACTGGCTGTTTTTCTCGACAGCCTGGACGCAGGAGTGACTGTCAATTATCCGGGACTTGAAAAAAGTCCGTACCATGAGCTTGCCAAGCGGCAGCTTCACGGGAAATACGGGGCGATTGTAACGCTCCGGACCGGCAGTAAGGAAAGGGCCTTCCGGATTATCAATGCCTTGAAACTGCCTTATATTTTGTCAAACATTGGCGACACGAAAACACTGGTGATTCATCCGGCGTCAACCATTGCGGTACATTTATCCACAGAGGATCAGATACAGTCCGGAGTGTATGAGGATTTAATCCGTATCAGTGTGGGGATTGAGGATATAGAGGATTTGAAACAGGATTTTAAAAATGCAATAGAAGGAGAGAAGTAAGTATGGCTGAGGTAGATTATGGAACCCTGAAAAAAGGCGGTTTTATGCGGCAGAAGCAGAAGGATAATTTTTCCCTGCGGTTAGCGGTTGTGGGCGGCACTCTGACTGCCGAAAATTTGAAAAAGATTGCGGAGGTGGCGGAGCGGTATGGAGACGGATATGTCCACCTCACCTCCAGACAGGGCGTGGAGATACCTTTTATCAAGTTAAAGGATATTGAGGAGGTAAAGGATTCTCTGGCAGAGGGCGGCTGTAAGCCGGGCGTCTGCGGCCCGCGCGTTCGGACGGTCACGGCCTGTCAGGGCAGTCAAATCTGTCCAAGCGGCAATATAGATACGACAGATATCGCCCAGAAATTAAATGACCGTTATTTTGGACGGGAACTGCCCCATAAGTTTAAGTTTGGCGTTACCGGTTGCCAGAATAACTGTTTGAAGGCGGAGGAAAATGATGTGGGCATTAAAGGGGCCTTGGATGTGAAATGGAAAGAAGAGGCCTGTATAAACTGCGGCGTCTGTGCCAAAGCCTGCCGGGAAAACGCCATTACCATTGAAGATGGTAAGGTGGTTGTGGATTATGATAAATGCAATTTCTGCGGAAGATGCGTGAAGTCCTGTCCGACAGATGCATGGGATGCCAACAGTGCATACATAGTTTCTTTTGGGGGAACCTTTGGCAATTCCATATATAAAGGAGAGGATATGCTGCCGCTGATTACGACGGAGGAACAGCTATTCCGGGTGACGGATGCGGCTATTCAGTTTTTTGCCGATAACGCAAAGCCAAGCGAGCGGTTCCGGTTTACCATTGACAGGGTAGGAAAGGATAAATTATATAAAGTTTTAAAGGAGGCATATGATGGCTGATTTTGTTATTGACGATACAGTGGATATCACAGATGTGGTCTGCCCGGTCACCTTTGTAAAGGCGAAGGTCGCTTTAGAGGAGTTAGACGAGGGGCAGGTCTTGGCAATCCGCATGAATGACGGCGAACCGGTGCAGAATGTCCCACGCAGCATTAAGGAAGAAGGACATCAGATTTTAAAGCTGAACACCAATGAAGATGGAACTTATACGCTGATAGTAAAGAAAGTGGGGGAGTAATATGGCGGTTCGCGTGAATCAGGACAATTTTGAAGAAAAGGTTTTGAAGGCAGATAAGCCTGTGCTCTTAGATTTTTATTCCGATACCTGTATTCCCTGTAAGCGGATGGCGGGCACATTGGGAGAGATTGAGGAGACATATGAAGATAAAATTTATCTTTATAAGGTAAATGTTAATTATGATATGGAGCTGGCGCAGCAGTATCAGGTAATGTCCGCTCCAACCCTGGTATTGGTGAATCAGGGGGAAGAAAAGGGAAGGCTTGCCGGGGCTGTCGGCAAAGCGGAAATCATAGAATTATTAGAAGGGAAGGAATGAAGATATGACAGTTACAGTAGCAGGCAGCAAGAAAGAGTATGAGGAGGGAATTACATTACCCGAGCTCATTGAAAAGGAAGAGATTGAAAACGCACAGTATGTAACGGTTACAATCAATGATGAATTTGTGGCGAGGGAGGATTTCCCCAATACCGTTTTAAAAGAAAATGATACCGTAGAATTTTTATATTTCATGGGAGGAGGGGCTAGGTAATGGCTTTCACCAACGAACAGCTAGAGCGCTATTCCCGCCACATCATTTTAAAAGAGGTGGGAGTAAAGGGACAGAAAAAATTGTTAAACGCTAAGGTTTTAATTATCGGCGCCGGAGGACTTGGCGCGCCGGCGGCGCTGTATCTTGCAGCGGCGGGAGTGGGAACCATTGGTATTGCAGATGCAGACGAGGTGGATTTATCCAATTTGCAGCGGCAGGTTATCCATACAACAGACGACATTGGAAAAGCCAAGGTAAAGTCTGCGGCGGAGACGATGAAGGCGATTAATCCGGATATTACGGTTCATACATACCGGACCTTTGTCACTTCCGAAAATATTATGGAGCTGATTGCAGATTATGATTTTATTATTGACGGAACGGATAATTTCCCGGCAAAGTTTTTGATTAATGACGCCTGTGTTATGGCGGGTAAGCCATTTTCCCATGCAGGAATTATCCGTTTTCAGGGACAGCTTATGACCTACGTGCCGGGTGAGGGACCTTGCTACAGGTGTGTGTTTAAGAATCCGCCGCCAAAGGATGCGGTTCCTACCTGTAAGCAGGCGGGCGTCATCGGGGCCATGGGCGGCGTCATCGGAAGTCTACAGGCTATGGAGGCGGTAAAATATATTATCGGTCAAGGGGAACTGTTGACGGGAAGACTTATGACTTATGACGCCCTGAAAATGAATTTCCGCACGGTAAAGCTTCCTAAGGATTGTAATTGCGCAGTCTGTGGAAGCAACCCGACGATTACGAAGCTGATTGATTATGAACAGGCAGAATGTGATTTAAAATAGTGACAGGAGCGAAGCATGAGTATTGTGATACATTTAAAAAAACAGGATTATGAAGCGATGCTGAAGCATTGCAGGGCGGGGCTGCCCAATGAGGCCTGCGGACTGCTTGGGGGAAGGGTTGACGGCGAAGTAAAAACGGTGACGAAGGTGTATCTGCTGACCAATGTGGACGCCAGTAACGAGCATTTTTCCATGGATCCGAAGGAACAGCTGGCAGCCCTTAAAGATGCAAGGGCAGACGGCGTATCGATAATCGGGAATTTTCATTCCCATCCGGAGTCGCCTTCCAGACCTTCGGAGGAGGATAAGCGGCTTGCTTATGATTCTTCCATTGAGTATCTGATTCTTTCCCTGCAACAGCCGGATAACCCTGTATTAAGGGCATTTGGGATTGACGGGAATAAGAATGTGACAGCGCATGAGATAGATATCGTGGAGTAAGAAATACCGTTGGCTGCGGTTTGTAAGGAACGGCAGCCCTTGTTATTCACAGTTATCCTACTGTACAAATAGGAATACAGATGATATAATGAACAGCGGTATGAACTTTTCAGAAAGGGATTACTATAACATGAAAGAAGGGTTACAGATAGAGAGGATTAACACAGATGTGTTAATTATAGGCGGAGGGACGGCGGGCTGCTATGCCGCGCTGACGCTCAGCAGAAATTCCCGGTTTTCAGTTCTGATTGCAGAAAAGGCGAATGTGATAAGAAGCGGCTGCCTTGCTGCCGGAGTCAATGCCATTAACGCTTATATTGTAAAGGGTAAGAAGCCTCAGGATTATGTGGATTACGCCACAAGGGATGCCAATGGAATTGTCCGAAAGGATTTGCTCTTGTCAGCCGCTAAGCGCTTTAATGCGGTGACGGCGAACATGGAACGCTTAGGCCTTGTGATTCTAAAGGATGAGAACGGGGACTATGTAGCCAGAGGAGACCGGAATATCAAGATTAACGGGGAGAACTTCAAGCCGATTCTTGCAAAGGCTGTGCAGGAGGCAGAGCGGGTAACGGTTCAAAACAATGTCAATATTACCGACTTACTGGTGGCCGATAACCATGTATATGGCGCTGCAGGCTTTTCCATAAAAGAGGAAAAGGCATATATTATTGAAGCGAAGGCGGTGCTGGTGGCAACCGGCGGAGCCGCCGGACTTTACCGGCCTAACAATCCCGGTTTTTCCCGACATAAAATGTGGTATCCGCCCTTTAACACCGGCGGGGGATATGCCATGGGTATTCGCGCAGGGGCGGAGATGACTTCTTTTGAAATGCGGTTTATTGCCCTTCGATGCAAAGATACCATTGCCCCGACGGGAACCATTGCCCAGGGAGTCGGAGCAAAGCAGATAAATTCCCGCGGCGTTATTTATGAAGACCAGTATGGACTTACCACTAGTGAACGGGTGTATGGAACAGTGCGGGAAAATCAACTGGGAAACGGCCCTTGTTATTTAAAGACCAGCGGCATTACAAAGGAGCAGGATGAGGACCTGTTAAAAGCGTATCTCAATATGGCTCCCAGCCAGACCTTAAAATGGGTGGAAAGCGGTGCATACCCAAGCCAGGAGGATGTGGAGATAGAAGGGACAGAGCCCTATATTGTTGGAGGCCATACTGCAAGCGGTTACTGGGTGGACACGAACCGGGAAACAACCGTCCATGGCTTGTATGCAGCCGGTGATGTGGCAGGGGGCTGTCCGCAGAAGTATGTAACCGGAGCTCTGGCAGAAGGGGAGATTGCCGCCTTACACATCATTAAAAATCTGAGCGCAAGACCTTCTGCGCATAAGTCTGTGCCGGAGCATATAAGCCGACAGGCTGCGGGGATAATTGCCGGTTATGAGACTGTTCGCAATGAAGAAAATCCGGTATTTTCTGTGGAAGAGCTGGAGGAGGCAATGCAGAAAATCATGGATGAGTATGCCGGCGGAATAACAAGGAATTATCAATACAGCGAAGCGCAGTTAAAGCTGGCCGCAGAAAAGATAGAGCGTTTGGAGGCAATGACAGCGCATATAGGAGCCGCTAATATGCATGAGTTGCTCTTTGCTTGTGAGCTTAGGGAACGGCTTACGGTCTGTAAAACTCTGCTTGTTCATTTACGAAACCGCCGGGAGACCAGATGGCATTCTTTTAATGAATATCTGGATTATCCGGACAAGGATGAGGCATATTTTAAATATCTGAATACCAGACTGAAGGACGGACAGATTCAGGTGATTTTCAGAGATATTGTGGAGGCGGAAGTATATGAGCATACGGATTAATCGGGAAAAATGTATTGGCTGCGGCAGATGCGCCGAGGTATGTCCGGGAACCCTGATTGAAGTGGAAAAGAAAAAAGCGGTCATGCAGTATCCCAGAGACTGCTGGGGCTGTGTGTCCTGCGTAAAGGAATGTCCCGTAGGAGCCATTGAATTTTTTCTTGGCGCAGATATTGGAGGCAATGGAAGCAGCATGAGTGTGACTACCGAGGGAGAAATTCTCCACTGGAGGATTCAAAAATACAATGGCGAAGAAAAGGTGATTGATGTGGACAGACGGAACGCCAATCAATATTGAGAGGAAATGATGAGTATATGAGAATATCAACAAAAGGAAGATATGCGTTGCTGCTGATGTTAGACCTGGCAACCTATAACACCGGGGAACCGGTGCGGCTGCGGGATGTGGCAAAGCGGCAGCAGATTTCCGAAAAATATCTGGAGCAGATTATATCTCTGCTGAATAAAGCGGGCTTTGTCAGGAGTATCCGCGGGCCCCAGGGCGGCTATATGCTTAAGAAGCCGCCGGAGCAGTATACTGTGGGAATGATTTTGCGGCAGACCGAGGGCAGCCTTGCTCCGGTAGTCTATGACGATGCCAACAGCAATGAACGGGAATTTGTGACCGCAAGAATCTGGACGCAATTAGAGGAGGCCATTAACAATGTGGTGGACCATATCACCCTTAAGGATATGTTGGAATGGCAGGAGGAGCAGATTAACCAGTATATAATCTGAGAACAGGGCGCCTACAGGCTGGCTATAGGAATATCCTATAGCCAGCTATTTGTTTTATGTGTTGGACAGAGAAAAAAACCGGTGGTAAGATAATCCTGTAAACAGAAAGCAGATATGCTTAAGGGAAACGGAGTGATGCAGATGCGGTTTGTACAATTTGAAAACAGGGTGGCGTTATACCATGCCATGTGTTGTGTGAAATAGAGACGGAAAGAAAGAGAAAGAAAAAATATGAATTTGAATAAGCAGATTACTGCGGAAAGAGGTATGATTATGAGTAAGAAGACAAGAGCAGAAAGAAATTTAAAATTTGAGACACTTCAGTTACATGTTGGACAGGAAAAGCCGGATCCCGTGACAGATGCGAGGGCGGTGCCAATCTATCAGACATCCTCCTATGTATTTCATAACAGCGAGCATGCGGCGGCAAGATTTGGTCTGGCGGATGCGGGCAATATATATGGAAGACTGACAAATCCTACAGAGGATGTATTTGAGCAGAGAATTGCGGCCTTAGAGGGAGGCGTGGCGGCTTTGGCGGTTGCTTCCGGCGCGGCGGCCATCACCTACACGATTGAGAATCTGGCGCAAAACGGAGACCACATTGTAGCGGCTAAAAATATCTACGGGGGAACCTATAATCTCTTAGAGCACACCCTGCCCCAGTACGGCATTACGACCACTTTTGTAGACCCTTTTAACTATGACGAGCTGGAAAAGGCGATTCAGGATAACACGAAGGCAGTATTTATTGAAACTCTGGGAAATCCGAATTCGGATGTGGTAGATATTGAGCAGATTGCAAAGATTGCACATGCCCACAAGATACCGCTGGTAATTGATAATACCTTTGCCACCCCTTATCTGGTTAGGCCGATTGAGTATGGCGCGGATATCGTGGTTCATTCAGCCACCAAGTTTATTGGCGGTCACGGCACTACCATTGGCGGCGTGATTGTAGACAGCGGTAAGTTTGACTGGGAGGCCAGCGGCAAGTTTGCCTCTTTGGTTGACCCCAATCCCAGCTATCATGGTATCAGCTTTACCAAGGCTGTGGGAGCGGCAGCCTTTGTGACAAAGATTCGCGCAATCCTGTTGCGGGATACCGGCGCAACGCTCTCCCCATTCCATGCATTTTTCTTCCTTCAGGGATTAGAGACATTGTCCCTCCGGGTGGAGCGCCATGTGCAGAATGCGCTGAAGGTAGTGGAGTACTTAAATAACCACCCTCAGGTGGAGGCTGTACATCACCCGGCTGTGACGGAGGATGCAGCGCAGAAGGCCCTGTATCAGAAATATTTCCCTAACGGCGGCGGTTCTATTTTCACCTTTGAGATTAAGGGAGACGACAGGAAGGCGAAGGATTTCATTGATAACCTGGAACTGTTCTCCCTGCTGGCAAATGTAGCAGATGTGAAGTCGTTAGTGATTCACCCGGCGTCTACTACCCATTCCCAGTTAAACGAGGCGGAGCTGTTGGATCAGGGAATTAAGCCGAATACCATCCGGCTTTCCATCGGTACGGAAAATATTGACGACATCATTGAAGATTTGGAAGAAGCATTTAAGGCTGTACAATAATACCATAATTGTGTAAAATATATAGTTACAGGACAATGGCTGCCGCAGCGGAAGATGAAAAGGTCCTCCGCAGCGGCAGCCTGCTTGTGCTATAGTATGGAAACAGGCCAAACGGGCAGGTTTGCCTGTGGGGCGCGGAGAATTTGCAAGCAGAATTTCAGGCAAAGGCTTCAGGAAGGAATAAGAATATGGCGATGCGCAAGACCATAGAAGAGTTAGAACAGGATACCCGGAATAAAATGATCATAGATATCCGGAGCAGCGAGGATTATGAAAAGGAGACCTACCCCGGCGCCGTTCATATTTTCTGGGAAGAATTTGAACAAAAGCTTTCCCAGGTGCCAAAGGACAGGCCGGTCTATCTTCTCTGCTATACCGGACAGAAAAGTGATGAATTAGCGGAGAAACTGACAGAGCAGGGCTATGAGATATACAGCATTGAGAACGGATTCCATTCTTATCTGCGGTTAAAATTGGAACGCCTGATGCAGCAGGAGGATAAGGCGGCTGTCACCTGTAAAGATGTGGAGCGCAGCATTGTGAAGCGGTTCCGGAAAGAGATTTGGCGGCCTTTTGTAAAGGCGGTCAATGAATACGAACTGATTAAAGACGGGGACAGGATTGCCGTATGTATCTCCGGCGGCAAGGATTCCATGCTGATGGCAAAGCTGTTTCAGGAGCTAGAGCGGCATGGCCGGAAGAACTTTGATGTGGAATTTTTGGTTATGAATCCCGGTTATAACGAGGTGAATTACCAGACAATCCTTGACAATGCAAAACTGTTAAATGTGCCGATTACCACCTTTACCTCGGAGATTTTTGACACGGTGGCAAAGGAGGATATCGGCGGTTCTCCCTGCTATTTGTGCGCCAGAATGAGAAGAGGGTATCTCTATAGCCATGCAAAGGAGCTTGGCTGTAATAAAATTGCGTTAGGACACCATTATGATGATGTTATAGAAACCATTGTAATGGGTATGCTATACGGAGGGCAGATTCAGACAATGATGCCAAAGCTTTACAGCACCAATTTTGAGGGAATGGAATTAATCCGGCCCTTATATCTGGTCCGGGAGAAGGAGATTAAGCACTGGCGGGACTACAATCATCTGCATTTTATCCAGTGCGCGTGCCGATTTACGGAAAGCTGCGCCTCCTGCGGGGGAACAGAAAAGGGTTCCAAGCGGGCGGAGGTCAAGGAGCTGATTGCCAGGCTTGCACAGCAAAGTCCGGTGATTGAGAAAAATATCTTCCGGAGTGTGGAAAATGTGAATCTGAATACGGTAATCGCTTATAAGAAGGACGGAGTGAAGCATCATTTTCTGGACGATTATTGAGGATTTAGCACGAAAAAATAAAGATGTACATTGGTTGCGTTGAAGTAATAAATGGATTGAAAAGAGAAGGAGCAGGGTATGATTGATTTATTGATTATAGGCAGCGGGCCGGCGGGACTGGCGGCGGCTATATACGCCAGACGGGCCAATCTGGAAACCGTTGTGGCGGAGAGGATATATGGCGGAACCGGGCAAGTGGCAGAGAGCAGCCAGGTGGATAATTATCCGGGACTGCCGGAAACCAACGGTTATGACTTGGGCCAGAAATTCCGGGAACACGCGGAGTCTCTTGGGACAGAATTTAAGGACGGTGAGGCGGTGGCGTTTTCCAGAGAAGGAGATAGCTGGCAAACCACCTTCAAAAGTGGGGAGGTAATTGTATCTAAGGCAGTAATCTACGCCGCCGGCGCAGTTCACCGGCATCTGAATATTCCCGGTGAAAATGAGCTTGCGGGCAGGGGAGTGTCTTATTGCGCCACCTGTGACGGGGCCTTTTTCCGCAACCGGACTGTGGCTGTGATTGGCGGCGGAGATACGGCTTTGGACGATGCGCTCTATCTGGCGGACATTTGCAGCAAAGTGTATCTTATCCACCGCCGGGAGGAATTTCGTGGTTCGAGCCGGACTGTGGCAAGGCTTTCGCAAAAAGAGAATGTGGAATTTGTGCTTAAGGCAAAGCCCGGACAAATTGAGGGCGAAGATAAAGTTACCAGCCTAATGCTGGAGGATGGCAGAACGCTTTCCGTTGATGGCGTATTTATTGCCGTGGGCATGGTGCCGGTGACAGAGCCGGTAAAGGATGTGGTCAAGTTAGATGAAAACGGCTACATCATAGCCGGGGAAACGGGAAAGACTTCGGCGGAAGGGTTTTATGCGGCGGGGGACGCCCGGACAAAGGCGCTTCGTCAGGTGGTCACTGCCGTATCGGACGGCGCCAATGCGGCGACGGCTGCGGAGCTTTATATCCGGACTTGTTTTGGATAACTTGATTTCATCGATAAAAACAATTATAATTTTACTGCGAGAAAAACACCAAAAAACGGACAGACAAGAGGTGGAGGCTGCCTATGAACATCAATAATATCAATTTTACATCTTTTATTCGTGTGGCGGAAGCCGGTAGCTTTAACAAGGCGGCGGAAGATTTGCACATTACCTCTACCGCGCTGATTAAGCAGATTAATCTGTTGGAAAGCGATCTGGAAATACGGCTTTTTGACCGGACACATAGGGGGATTACGCTGACCAAGGCCGGCGAATCGCTTTATCAGGATGCGAAATATATTACGGAATACTGCGGGGAAGCAGTTGCTCGTGCCAGAAGCGCAGAACGGACGCAGGAACAGGTGATCCGTATTGGCACTTCTCCCATTATGCCGGCGCAGATGCTGATGGATCTGTGGCCGAAGATTCATGAACGTTGCTCTGATGTGAGTTTTAAGCTGGTTCCTTTTGAAAACACGTCGGACAATGCAAGGGAAATCCTGAAAAATCTGGGGCAGAATATTGATGTGGTGACAGGTTTCGTGGATGAGCTCTTGATGAAGCAGAGAAATTGCAGCGGTCTGTTGATCGAAAACGAGCCGCTTTGCTGTGCGGTGCCGGTTTCCCATCCGCTTTCGGGAAAGGAGAAACTTTCGGTGCAAGACCTGCACGGGCAGGATTTGATGATGATTCATCGGGGCTGGTGCCGTCACATGGATGATTTGCGGGACGACTTGACGGAACACCATCCGCAGATCAACCTCGTAAATTTTGATTTGTATGATGTGGGCGTGTTCAATCAGTGTGAGCAGAATCAGGATATTCTGGTCGTGATTAAAAGCTGGAGCATGGTGCATCCTTTGCTGAAGGTGATACCGGTGGATTGGGATCATACCATGCCTGTGGGAATTTTGTATTCACCGCAGCCGACGAAAGTCGTCAGCCGTTTTCTTTCCGCACTGGAAAAGGTGCTGCCTTCTCTTAAGCAATAAAAGCACGCATGGCGAATCTCTATTGCCATGAATAAAATTATCGCTTCGAAACACAGGTTAGAAGTTGTAACCTCTGGTTATAACTGATAAACGAAATGAGACTTCTCCGGAAGCCTCGTTTTTTTTATAATCAAATACAGAGGTGATGTCAATGAAACGATTTTTTGAGACGGGGCTGGCTGTCTTGTTCCTTGTGCTCTTGCTTTGTGCCTGTGGCAGAGAGGAATCAGGGGCGCAGGAGCAGCCTGTCAAATCCTCCGATTTATCTACAGCCGCAGACGAATCGGAAAGCGGCGGTGAATCTGCCGTAAGTGAAGAATCAGGAGGGAGCGATATGGAGATTTCCCAGACAGGCTTTACAGAAGCCGTACCGGCAGAATATACAAGGGCATCCGATGAACAGGGTAGTGTCGTCCGCCTTGACTATGAATCGGAGGATTACATTCGGGACGGTTCGGCCATCACAAAAACAGCCTATGTATATACACCCTATGGCTATGATGAAAAGGACACGGAGACAAGGTACAACATTCTGTATCTCATGCACGGCTGGGGCGGACACGCCGGAGAATATTTTGAATTTACGGAGACGAAGAATCTATTTGACAACCTGATTGCAAACGGCGATATTCCGCCGCTCATCATCGTTTCCGCTACATTTTATAACGAAAACAGCGAAACGGATTTTAGCAGCTCCATCGAAGAATTTCGGGCGTTTCATCAGGATTTTGAAGAACACCTGATGCCTGCGGTGGAAGAACAGTTTCACACTTATGCGCAGTCTGTTTCGCCGGAAGACCTGAAAGCCTCCCGCGACCACAGGGCGTTTGGCGGTTTCTCCCTCGGCTCGGTCACAACATGGCTTCAGTTCTGCTATGACTACGATTACATCCGCTGGTTTCTCCCGATGAGCGGTTCCTGCTGGTATTACGGAACTTACGGAGATTTCCAGTTTGAAAAAAATGTAGATTTTATCGAGCAGCTGGTTGAAGATGAAAACCTTGAGGAGCGCGGATACTTTATCTATCACGCTGTGGGCACAGAGGATGCGGTAAAGAGTCAGTCGATTAATATGGCGGAGGAAATGCTGGCACGGGATATTTTTACGCCGGATCACTATGTATTTTATCAGAAGGACGGCGGCTACCATGATTTTAACGCTGTGCAGGAGTATCTCTACAATGCGCTTCCGCTGTTTTTTCGTGAAAATCATTCATCCGGGGTGACGCCAATGACAGAGGAATCCTTTACAACAGATACACAGATTTCCGATGTAATAAATGATCCTGTTTTTGAAGATTATGGGCGGCTGATTTTCCCGGTGGATAAGGGATATTACAGCGGGGACACATTGGGAAAGCTGCGAATGACGTGGTATAGCAATATCGATCCGGACAAGACGGTAGAGATTGTAAATTATATGAAAAGCCATGCAAAAGCAGGCGAGACAATTTTTTATGATATTTATACTGATGAGGAAAAGGCGGCTGATCCGGATAAGAATGATACGGGATTGTTCTTTTTCAAAGGAAAAACCGGCGCAAGATTCGCAGTCTGTAATGCGGGCGGCGGCTTTGCCTATGTGGGAGCCATGCATGACAGTTTTCCTCATGCGCTGGAGCTTGCTAAAAAGGGATATAATGCCTTTGCCCTGATCTATCGTCCTGGATGGGACACCGCCTGTGAGGATTTGGCGAGGGCAATCCAATTTATTTTTGAACATGCCAAACAGCTTCAGATAGATACGGACTGTTATTCTCTATGGGGCGGTTCGGCGGGCGGCAGGATGAGCGCATATCTTGGCAGTTACGGCCCCAGCTATTTTGGCGGCGGGGATTTGCCAAGACCGGGTACCTGCGTTATCCAATATACCGGACATAACGAGTATACCAGATTGGATCCGCCTACCTATTCCTGTGTGGGAACAAGCGATGGCATTGCAAATTGGCGCACGATGAAGGAGCGGGCAGATGCTATGTCCCAAATTGGCATTCCGACAGAATTTCATACATATAAAGGGTTGTCCCATGGATTCGGACTTGGAACGGGAACTGTGGCGGAGGGATGGCTGGAAGATGCGGTGGCGTTCTGGGAGAAGCAGATGAAATAAAAAATGAAAATGGTAAGAAAGGAATGGTGAGGTGAATGAAAGAATTAAAATTAAAAGGAAGTAGTGTATTATCCTGTTTGATAGCGGCAGTTCTGATAGCTGCTGCTGTGGGCGCAATCAGCGTTCCTGCGCAGGCAAAGGCGAAAAAGAAGAATGTGGTAGTACTGTATTTTAGCAATACGGGAACGACGAAATCTGTAGCAAAGAAGATTGAGAAAACTACCAAAGGGAAGCTGATTGAGATTAAGGCGAAGGAGCCGTATACAGAAGAAGATTTGGACTGGGGAGATGAAAACAGCCGCGTCACCAAAGAGCATGAAAGCGCAGCTTCTCCGGCAAAGAGTACTGTGCGCCCGGAGATAAAAAATCTGGGAGCAATCAAAAAAGCAGTAAAGAAGGCAGATGTGGTTTACATTGGCTATCCCATCTGGTGGGGCGAGGCGCCGCATATTATGTACACGCTGGTGGAAAACATCGATTTGAAAAAGAAAACGGTAATTCCCTTCTGTACATCTATGAGCAGTGGTCTTGGGAGCAGCGCAAAACATTTGGAGCAAAATGCAGTTATTTCCTCAAAGACAAAGTGGTTGAAAGGACGCAATTTCTATGATGAATCGACACAGAAAAAAGTGGATAATTGGATAGGAACGTTAAAATATTAAACTTCCGCATCGTTTCCGATTCCATTATAATAAAAAATAATTAAGAGACAGTTTGAAAGGAGCATATGATTATGAAGAAATTTTTTGCAGTTTTGTTATGTATGGCTATGGTATTTTCCCTTGCGGCCTGTTCCGGTCAGAATGGGGAAAGCAGCAATTCGGGAAATGCCGACGGAGAAAGTATACTGTCGGATAGTAGTTCCGAGCCGGCGGATTCATCCGGTGAATCAGCGGATATGGATTCTTCTGAAACATCCGACGAACCGGCAGTTACAGATGAAACAGCCGGGGCGGACAGTGGAAAAACGCTGGTTGTGTATTTTTCTGCCACAGGCAATACCGAAGCGGTTGCCGGATATATTGCAGATGCCACAGGCGGGGACCTGTTTGAACTGGTGCCGACAGAACCTTATACCTCTGACGATTTGGACTGGACAGATCGGGACAGCCGTGTATCACGTGAGCATGACGATGAATCCCTGCGAGCCGTAGAATTGGAAAATGCCGTTCCCGACAACTGGAATGAATACGATACGGTGTTCATCGGTTATCCTATCTGGTGGGGCATTGCGGCGTGGCCGGTAGATACTTTCATTTCTTCTAACGATTTTACAGGCAAGACAGTGATTCCGTTCTGCACTTCCTCCTCTTCCGGATTAGGAGAGAGCGGAGAACTGCTGCGCGACGCAGCCGGAACCGGAGACTGGCTGGAAGGTCAGCGTTTCCAGTCAAGTGTTTCTGAAGAAGAAGTAAAGGAGTGGGTATCGGGCTTGGAATGATGAATGGTTCCGGTGCGGAATATTCCATAGACGCCGGAACCGAAATTTACCGCGGCTTTGTGATTGACAACATATATCACTCGCCGGATGACGGGGATATTCATTATAATGTCTATATTCCCGACAGCTACGACGGCAGTCGCCCCTATGCGCTGTTCTTTACACTTCCGGGCTATGAAGGCTTGTATTTTCAAGGTGTAGGACGTAATCTGGAGGCGGAAAGCTATGGATTTGAAGCGCAGAAGTATAACGAAGAAATGATTGTTGTGGCTCCCCAGCTTTCCGACTGGGGCGAAACTTCCGCCGATCAGACGATAGCTCTGTTGGAATATTTTCTCGAAAGCTATAACATCGACCGCACAAAGGTATATGCAAACGGCTATTCTGGCGGCGGAGAAACCATGTCCCTTGTGATGGGCAAACGCCCGGAACTGTTCACGGCATATCTTCACTGTTCCTCTCAGTGGGATGGGGATTTGGAGGTTCTGGCAGAAAGCCGGACGCCGGTGTATCTCGCTGTAGGAGAAGACGATGAATATTATGGCTCCGAACCGACCAAACATGCCTATGATACCTTATACGGTCTGTATGAGCGGCAGGGGCTCACTGAATCGGAAATCAACGAAATTTTAGTGTTAGACATCAAAGAAGACAGCTATTTTAGAGAGAGAGGAATGAACAACCAGCATGGAGGCGGAGGAGTGTTCGCCTACGATGAAAATATCATGGGCTGGTTGTTCGGGAAATAAAGGAGGAAAAAATGTTGCGATTTATGAAAATGGCGTTTCTTGGCTGTGCGCTGTTGCTTTGTCTGACTGCCTGCGAAACGAGCGATAGTTCGGCGGTACCGGAAAATTCCGGCGGCGAGGCAGTTTCTCAAGAAACTGTGGGCAGCGAACAGGCGGAGTCAACCGTATACTTTACAAAGGATATTTCTTCAGATGGCATGATGGCTGTTTATAAGGCATTGAATTGGACTCCTACCGGGAAAGTGGCCGTCAAGCTCTCTACCGGAGAGCCGCCTGCCAGCAATTATCTGAGGCCGGAGTTAATTAAGGAGCTGGTGCAGTCGGTGTCAGGCACAATCGTAGAGTGCAATACGGCGTATGGCGGATCGCGCACAGAGACTGCTATGCACATGCAGGTGGCAGAGGATCACGGCTTTACGGACATAGCCGATGTAGATATTCTGGACGCGGACGGTTCCATGCAGATTCCCGTGACGGGCGGAAGCCAGTTAGAGACAAACTATGTGGGTTCGCATTTTGAGAACTACGACTCCTA
>CANREG010000022.1 GCA_947629565.1 uncultured Lachnospiraceae bacterium | reverse complement strand
GGTACTAAAGTTCTAATATTTTAATATCGTTGGCTTATTCTGCTTATTTAAATCCTACAGTAAATTTACACTATCAAAAATAGCATTAACGATTTACAAGTGTTATCCATTGTGCTATAATGCAGTTACGATAAAGTGTACAGAGGGAAGGACAAACAAATGTTAAAGAAGGATATGACGCCCAGTGAGACGGAATGGCTGATTATGGATATTTTATGGGAGAGCAGCATTCCCATGACTTCGCTGGAGATTATCAAGAGGTTAGAGGGAACCAAGGAATTTTCCCCCAAGACGGTGCGGGTATTGATTAACCGGCTGTATCAAAAGGGGATTATTGACTATACGGTAGACAAGAAGGATTCCAGGGTATATCACTATTTTCCGCTCCGTTCAAGGAAGGAGTGCCTTATAGACAAGAGCCGCCGTTTTACGGAAAGCTATTTCTCCGGCAATAAGACCAATGCATTGGCTGCCCTGATTCAGAACTGTGAGCTGACAGAGGAACAAATTAAGGAGTTGGAAGCCATTCTTGAAAAAAGCAAAGGATGTGATAAGAGATGACTTTTCGTCTGTGGTTTGATGCATTTGCCAGATGTGCTTGTGCCTGGGTAGATTACTGCACGGTTCTTCTGGGAAGGGGCGTTACCGTTTCCCTCGCAGTCATGCTTGTAATTCTGCTTTTGCGGAGAACGCTGTTTCGCCATGCTGTCTTTGTGCGGGGAATGTTGTGGGGGTTATTGCCGCTATGCCTTTTTGTCGGAAAGCTGACCTGTATTTATCAGACGCATACCGGCTTTGCTCTTCTGTTTGGCTGGCATGATTTTTGCGCTATGCATCTATGGTTTTGCTGGCTGTATATTGCCGGAATCCTGTTTGTTGGAATCTATCTTTCAAGGCAGCGTAAGGGATTGAAAAGGCATATCCGGACGCTTCCGGCGGCAACCATTTGCGGGCAGAAGGTATATGTAAGCGATACGGCCATGTCCCCCTTTACTGCGGGAGTGTTCCGCCCCCGCATTGTACTGCCCGCTCAGGTGGTGGAGAACTTTAACCGGGAGGAGTTAGAGGCAATTATTCTTCACGAGAAGACGCATATCCGGTTGGGGCATTTGTGGTTCTATCTGCTCTGGGATACGGTGCGGATGCTTTTATGGCTGAATCCCCTTGTACATATCTGTGTTAAATATTTTCAGACGGATTTAGAGGAGATTTGCGACTGGGTTACAATGCAAAACGGGAGACAGAGCCCCTATGATTATGGCAGGCTGCTGATAAAGAGTATGAAGGCGGTTCCTAAGGATAACCGGAATATGGGCAGGGCAGTCGCCTTTGCCGGTGAGCAGCAGTACCGGCAGTTTAAGCGCAGAATTATGGGGATTGCGGATTACAGACCTTATAACAGAAAGAAAATGGCTGCTTTTCTGGCGTTTGGCATTGTGCTCTATGCTTTTCTTGCGGGTGGCATCGTGAAGGCTTCCTATCCCCGGTATACCGTTATAGATTCATGGACGGTGTATGACCAGACCGGCAAGCATGTGTTGGTGGAAGACAGCGAGGAGCTGCATAGCGCAGTTCATATTGATGAAGAGAATGTTTATGTGGATATGGAGGCTTTTCGGGAACTGCTGCCGGAGGCGAACCGGAAAGATGATATGGCGGCTCTGTTTTTTGACGGCTTTTACAAGCTGCCGGGAATCGGCGGCGGTGGCAATGCTGCTATTATTGACCTTAAGAACAAAGAACAAACGCAGGTGATTCCCTATATTAAGGGAGACAAGGATATATTGATCTGGCTGTTTAAATATCTGTAATAGTCATTTCGTGCAATGATATGGTCGTTTTGTGCAATTAAGGTTGAAAAAAGGCGGCAGGAGAACCGATACTAATACCAAAGATATATGCAAAGGATAATGAGGAAGTGCAGGTGGAGGACAGATTGAAAAAACAGGAAAAGCAGGAGCTTACGGTGAACTTCGCCTTTGTAGAAGGAGAGCAGACCTTGCGGGCAGAGGATATCATTTATATCGAAACCAACAGGCATAGGAATCTGTTTTATACAAAGGACGGGACATTCAGTATTTACCGCAAATTAAATGATATTGAAAAAGACATGGAGGGCATGGATTTTCTAAGAATACACCAGAGCTTTTTAGTCAATATGCGCTACATACAGAAGATAAGCAGTTATGTGCTGCGGCTGACGACGGGGGAGGAGCTTTCGGTTCCCAAGTCCCGTTATCAGAAGGTAAAGCAGGCATACGCCCGCTATCAGGAGCAATGATGATTCTCCAATGTCCTGTTTCCGCTATATAAATGCGGAAACAGGGCATTTTTTGTTGAAAAACCGTTGGAATGTGGTATAATCATATAAACTAATATTTAGAAGGTAAAGGTAGCATATTTATGAAGAAAATTAAGTGGTTAAAGTATTTTTGTTTCTTTTTAATATGCACCATGGGGGTGCTTGGCGGCTGTCAGGAAAAAGAGGACGATGAGTCGGCGGAGAAGGAATACTATGCATTCGAGGCGGCCACAGAGATTAAGGACGGACAGCCGGATGTGTATGTGATTCTTAAAGTTCTGACCAGCCAGTATTGGCAGGATATTGTACGGGGAATTGCAGATGCCGCAGAGGAAAAGGGCTGTAATGTGTATGTGGGAGCTTCTGTGGGAGAAGGCGACTGGGAGATACAGAAGAAGCTTTTGCAGCAGGCGGCAGCCGGGGAGGCGGACGCCATATTAATGTCGCCCGGCGATTCCACCATGCTGTCTGATACAGTGGCAGATTTGCATAATCAGGGGATTCCGGTGGTGCTGATTGACACAATTCTTAATAATACGGACAGCTTTGATACCTGTTATATGACGGATAATTTACAGGCAGGGGAATTAGCGGCGCAGGAGATGATTCGGCTTTTGCGGGATAAGGGCGTGTCGGAGGAGGAACCAGTTGGCATTGCCATACAGATTGCCACCATATCTTCCCAGACCGTAATTGACCGGCTGGCGGGTTTCAGTCAGTACTGGTCTTCCAATGCGCCGCGGCAATGGACAATTTTAGACGAGGTTAAGTTAAACGACGGGGATATGGCTGTGGCCAAACAGAACTGCATTGATTTTCTTGAAAGCTATCCGGAGATAAAGGGTGTGTTTGGCTGCAATAACAGCTCTACTGTCGGCTTTGTCCAGGGCTTGACGGAATTGGATCGGAAGGATGTGATTCTGGTCGGCTTTGACTATGCTGACGAGACGGCGGCTTTAGTGGGCTCTGAGGAATGGCAGGCGTCCACTGTGGTACAGAACCAGTACAATATGGGGTATGAAGGTATGATGAAGGCTTATGCGGTAATGAATGGAGAAGACGCCGGATACAAATTTATTGATACCGGCACCAAAGTCATCAGCAGGGAAAACCATATAGAATATGAACAAAATTTGGCAGGGGAGACAAAATGAAAAAGCAACACAATAACAAGTCACAATCCAATAGTGAATATCTGCGCCTTTTAGCAGGATATATGATATTCTGTTTAATTGTCCTGGTGGTAGTGGCCTTTTTGTTGAGCCGGTATATCAGGAATAATAATACCACCCAGATTAATAACATTTTAAGCCTGATGTCGGAAAAGGTGAATACCTCCTTTGAGATGATGGTGGACTACACGACGGAGGCGGCAGATATCATATCTGCCCAGAAGGAGATTGATTTCGAAGAGAACTATGAGGAACTGCAAAAGACTCTGCGGGATATGCCCTATGTCAGCATTGGCATGCTGAGTGCGGACGGTACGGTATACGGCTCTGACGGGGAGAAGATGGATATTGAGAAGCAGGGCTTTGTGGAGATTGCCAGCCAATTAGACGGCGTATATATTTCTGAGCCTTACCGTTCCAGCGTGACTGCCGGTAATATGATTACAATTTTTGCGCCTGTGCACCAGAGCGGCAGGCAGGTGGGAAGTCTGTTTGCCACTTATTATCTGGAAACCATACAGAATCTTGCCAATACCAATGTCCTGTCCGACCAGACTACGGTGCTTTTGATGAATCCCTATTCAGGGAATTTTGTAAACTGTTCTTCGGACGGTACGAATCCGCCGGGAACCTGGAGCAATCTCCGCCTGATTCAGAAGGACATCAAATGCCTGAATGGGTATGACTATGATGTCTGGGTGGAGGATATGAAAAATAATGCTACGGATAATATCATTAATTTTCAGTTGAACGGGATTTCCTATTCCCAGGCATACATTCATATTAAGGGTATGAATAACTGGCAGCTGGTAATCCGGATTCCGATTGCAGAGCTTTCCGACACCATGCAGCGGTTTATCATAAGCGTATCTGTCTGCGCGGGGCTTCTTGTTCTGGCTACTATTGTTGTGGCTGCCATACTATACCACAATGAACACAACAAGTCGGAGAAACTGAAAAATCTGTCCAATGCAGACCCGCTGACAAAGATTTTGAACCGCCGGGGCTTTGAGGGAACCTTAAAGAAGATGTTCAACAACAAGGCGGAATTGGGGAAAAGCACCTATATGTTTTTAGATGTGGATTTGTTTAAGAATGTCAATGACCAGTACGGGCATGAAGCAGGAGATTATGTACTTTGCGCTGTGTCCTCCATATTGGAGGAGACCTTTAAGGATACCGGTATTGTCGGCCGGGTGGGCGGCGATGAATTTAATGTCTTTATCTATGCGCCCCTTACGGTGGAGGAGATTGACAGCCTGTTAGCGGCTGTCAGGGCCAGACTCAGCGAATTGGTCTTAAAGGACGGCACCCCGCTTCCAATCAGCTTTAGCGGCGGCCTTGCCAGATATCCCCAGGATGCAAAGGATTTGACGGAACTGGTAAACTGTGCGGACCAGGCGCTTTACTATGTGAAGGAGCATG
Organism: uncultured Lachnospiraceae bacterium; assembly: GCA_947629565.1. Taxonomy (GTDB): domain Bacteria; phylum Bacillota; class Clostridia; order Lachnospirales; family Lachnospiraceae; genus CAG-590. Next base: position 38,313 of record CANREG010000022.1, on the reverse strand, counting down.
GCAGGAAGAATCATTTCTGGTACAGCGATTTGAAATAAAACTGCCGCAGTCCGGTGAGCTTTGGACAGGTGCTTTATAAAATAACAGATTATATATCGGGAGCAGAGAAGATATGAGTACATTTCATGTGGAACTGAAAAAGATTGTAGACGACAGCTATGAGATAGAAATTGGTTATGGGTTAGAGGAGAAACTCGTTGAGGACTTGAAGTCCGGTCTGGTGGGAAAGCTGCATAAATTTGCAGTTATCACGGACAGCATTGTCAAGGACCTGCATGGGGAGCGGATTTTTCATATGTTGCAGGAGGCAGGCTATCAGGCTGACCTGTTCGTCTTTGCGGAGGGCGAGAAGCAGAAGTCCCGCAGGACAAAAGAGGAATTAGAGGACGCCATGCTGGCAAAGGGCTACCGCCGGGACTGCTGCGTGATTGCCGTCGGCGGCGGCGTGGTTACGGACTTAGCCGGATTTGTGGCAGGAACCTTTGGGAGGGGAGTTCCCTTTATCAATTACGCCACTACCCTTTTGGCGGCGGCTGACGCCTCTGTGGGGGGCAAGACGGCTGTGGATACGCCGTTGGCAACGAACCTGATCGGACTGTTTAACCAGCCGGAAAAGGTGTACATTGATATTGCGGCGTGGAAGACGCTGCCTGAGCGTCAGGTAAAAAGCGGACTGGCGGAGACCATTAAGCATGCCTGCATGGCAGACCGGGAATTTTTTGATTATCTGGAAAACCATATGGAGGATATTCTGGCCCTTGACCGGAAAGCCTGCGAACATATTGCGGAGAAGAACTGCCAGGTGAAATATCAGGTGGTAATGAAGGATGAACGGGAAAGCGGACTCCGGGAGGTCCTCAATTTAGGACATACCGTGGGCCGGGCGATAGAGACGGTCAGCGATTACCGGCTGCTTCACGGGGAGGCGGTAGCTATCGGGTTAGCCGCCCAGACAGGGCTGGCCCGCCGCCTTGGTTATATGACCGAAGAGGAACAGAACCGGGTAACCGCCCTTTTGGAAAAGGCAGGACTTCCGGTAAAGATTCCGGAATATATTGACAGAGAAACCCTTGTCAGGAAACTCTATACCGACAAAAAGGTGAGGGACGGCAGGCTGCGGTTTGTAATCCAGAAGGGTATCGGCGGTATCGTGGAGTTTGAACCGGGTGTGTTTGCGACGCCCATTGAGGAAGGTCTGGCAAGAGAGATTATCATGGAGATGTAGCTGATAGTGCATAACTGGCAAAATACATATTCCTTTGAACAATGGAAATCTGTTGTTCGGAGGAATATTTTTTGTTATATGGATTAAATTTCGGAAAAAGCGCACATAGCCCGGCGCTGATTCGTAATACATATTGAAGGAGGATGGCCGGCATGGCAATGGAGTTAGAGGAGCAGTATGACCGGATTTACAGATATTGCTATTATAGGGTCCATAATCAGCAGCTTGCGGAGGATATTACCCAGCAGGTCTTTTTAAAATATTTTGAAAGAAGAGAGAAGGAGAACGACAACCGGCCTTTGGCGCTGCTTTATACTATGGCAAGAAATCTGTGTATTGATGAGTTCCGCAGGAAAAAAACCTGCGAATTGCCGGAAACTCTGCCTGCACCGGACACCTGGAAGCCCTTAGAGGAGGCGCTTGCGCTTAAGCAGGCGTTGGAAAGCCTTACGGAGCAGGAGAGGGAGCTCGTGCTACTTCGATATGTAAACGAAGTGTCTATGGCAGATTTGGCCAAACTTTATCAAAAAACCCGGTTTGCATTATACCGGCAACTGAAAAAAATATTAATCAAATTGAAAAGGGGGATGGAGGGTGAAGAAAACCTGGAAGAAGCTGTTAAAACAGATTTATGAGGCACCGGCTGCTGAACGGAAACGGGAATTTTTCCGCAGCCAGAAACCGCAGCCGCTGCATTTTGGACATATATTATGGGTACAGTGCGCCTATATGCCTAAATGGGAATGGGTATTGTCCCTGGTTATACTGGCCGGTATTTTTATTATCAGAAGGTATATGCAGGACATTGTACTGGGATATGTCCTGGCAGTTATGCCCTGCCTTGCGGCTGCCAATGTAATGGAATGTTTTTGTTCGCTGACATATGGAATGGGGGAGCTGGAAATGTCGGCCCGCTTTTCTGTAAAAAATGTAATTCTGGCCCGGATGGGGATTATGGGAATAGAAAATCTGCTGCTTACGGTTGTGCTGGCCGTATTTACAAAGGAAATATTATTGCGGGGGATTATGTGCCTGTTTACCCCCTATCTGTTTACCGTCTATCTGTGCTTTAAGCTGATAAGGGCGACGCATGGGCGGGAGGGTATTTATGCCTGCGCCGCTGTGGCGGCGTTCAATGGGGGACTGGCATTTTACTCGTCCTTTCATTGGCGGTGGATTTTTGGGCTTTCCTATCATTTTGTCTGGATGGCAGTTATGGTAATGTTATTTCTTCTTATTCTGTGTGAGGGAAAACGGGTGCTTGAGAGCGAGCTGGCGTATATTGTATGACGGAGCAAAAGGAGGATGTATATGGAATTGATTGTGGACCGGCTGACAAAGCGGTATAAAAATAAACTGGTGGTTGACAGGCTGTCCCTGCATTTTAAAGAGGGCGTATATGGCCTTTTGGGCGCAAATGGAGCGGGGAAAACGACATTTATGCGGATGATATGTGGAATCCTGACGCCGAGTGAAGGTAGTGTGACCTTTGACGGACTGGATGTGACGCAGGAGGAATACCGGGCAGTTCTCGGCTATCTGCCACAGGATTTTGGGTATTATCCGCATTTTACCGGACGGGATTTTCTCTTATATCTGGCTGCGTTAAAGGGACTGAAAAAGCAGCAGGCAGTCCGGAGAACCGAGGAGCTTTTAGAACTGGTATCTTTAACCGGGGCAGCCGAGAAAAAAATAAGGACATATTCCGGTGGGATGAAGCAAAGACTTGGCATTGCACAGGCATTGTTAAATGATCCCAAAATACTGGTGTTAGACGAGCCGACTACAGGACTTGATCCGAAAGAACGGGTGAAATTCCGCAATCTGATTGAACGGCTGGGAAAGGACAGCATTGTTATATTTTCTACACATATTGTATCGGATATAGAGCATATTGCAGATAAAATTTTGATGATGCGGGAGGGTAAGATTGTATTTTCAGGGACGAAAGAGGAAGTGGAAGGCGACCTGGAGGAATTTTATCTTGAAACCTTTTCCGAAGAAATTTCTTGATAAGGAGGCGGCATTATGAGAGAATTTGCCACATTGTTCACTTACGAAGTGAAAAAAATATCGCAGAGTAAAAGCACATGGGTTCCGTTTTTCCTGTTGCTTGTATTGTTTATATTCATTCAATGCACCTTTTCCATGGGCGCTGTTTATCTGGAGGGAGAATTTCTGGAAACCCATGCACAGAGAGAAAAAATTGAGCGCAAAAACGGGTTGAAATTATCGGGGCGAAAGATTGATGACCGGCTCTTAAATGAGTACAAGACTGCCTATGCCAAAGTGGCCGGAAAAGAACCGACAGAATATTTGCGGTCCGAGGTTTACCAAAAAGAGGTGCGCCCTTATAGTGGCGTGGATTCCATTATACAAGGGATTACAGGCATTGCGCTGAATGAGGTGACGGAGGACACGCTCTATCGGGCCAGAAGTGCGGCGGTGGACTATAAGCGGGAACATTCCGGCATTTCACAAGAGGAAAAGGCGTATTGGCTTAAACAGGAAGAAAAGTTAAAGACACCATTTACTTATCAGTATGCCCAAAGCTGGATTTATCTGATTAGCATGGAAGGCGTATACCGAATCTGTCTGCTGGTATCCTTTTTTATTGCGGTCAGCATGAGCGGTGTGTTTTTTAATGAGCATAGCCAGAAGACAGACCAACTGCTGCTTTGCAGCAGATTTGGCCGCACCCGGCTTTACAGGGCGAAGATAGTGGCGGGTATTTTCGTTACATTAGTGGTTACTTTAATTCTATATGGGATTTCTTTAGCCGGAGCATTTTTTATGTGGGGCGCAGACGGTTTCCATGCTGCAATACAGCTGTTTATGGGAGATTATTCCGGCAACCTGTCTGTGGGGCAGATATTTATTTCCATGTCTGTTATTTTGATTTTGTCCTGCGTTTTGACGGCTGTGTTTACGATGGTGCTTTCTGAATTGCTGCGCAGTAATATCGGGGCGATGGCTGTAGTGCTGGTGATGTTATTTGCCTCCCGGCTGGTGCAAATTCCGGCGGAGCTTCGCATAATTTCGCAGTTTTGGAGCTTTCTGCCGCTCAATATATTAAAGCTGGATTTTGGATTTACGGATTACAGGCTCATATCCTTTGGAAATGTTCATCTGACAGGCTGGCAGTTCGTCCCGTTTTTTTATCTGTTTTTGCTGGCTCTGGTTATATGCTTGGGTGAAAAGGTGTATTGCAGATTTCAGGTGCAGGGGAGGTGATGGGGAAATAATTTGTGTATAAATGTGTTTTACACCTGCAAAGCTATTAATTATTTACAGATGTAAACCGATATAGTATAATAGAGGAGCAAAACCACTTTTATTTTACTGTAATGGATTACGGGTGTAAATATCAAGGAGGACGAGAATATGGCGGTAAAAGTAGGGAACAGTTGGGTATCAGAGGCGGCGTACGCCTACGCAAAGAGCAGGGTTGACAAGGAAGAAAAAGAAAAGGAAGAGGGAAAAAGCGTTTTAGAGGATTTGCAGGATAAGTATTCCGATACGAATTTTCGGGCAGGCACAGCCCCGTTTCAGGGAAGCGGCTTGAATAATATTTCCATTGCCCCGAATATATTGAGGGAGATGGAAAAAGATCCGGAAAAGCGGCTGGAATATGAGGCGTTAATCTATGACTGCGTCAGTGTGCAGAAATCTTTAGCGAACCAGAAGGGGCTTAAAGCCCACGGTTTTATTATCACTGAGGACGGCGGACTTAGGGCATGGGGGATTTCACAGGCAGGCGATAACAACAAGAGCGTAATTCCCCTGTCGAGGAATAAGAAGGGAAGCTGGATGCAGGAGCTTCTCGACAGCCTGAATACGGCAAAGAAGAAAAAGGCAAAGGAAACTGCCGCACAGAAAGAAAAGGAGAAATCACAGACCATCACTTTTTCCAATGTAGATGAATTGTCAGATTACCTGTTCTCTAATTATAAGACAGTGAATAAGGGCATGGTAAAGATTTCTAAAAGCTATCTGAAAGCGTGCGTCAATGATGAAGAAAAGCGGAAGAAGCTTTTTGAGAACTTGAAGGCGGCGGACGAGATGGAGGCGAACGCACAGGAAAATGTCAAGGGCTATCAGGGAATGAAGATTACCATAGACAGCGAAGGAAATATGGAGACGGAAACCTATGGCGGTAGTGTCTCTGTCAATGAGGGCAAACGGTTAAGGCAGATTTCCGCCGCAAAAAATTCCCAGCAGGTGCAGGCAGTTTTGGCGCTTCTAAACACAGATTTAGCCCAGTGTCAGGAAGGAATTGAAAAAGGCATGTGCGATGAGAATGAGGTCAACAAGGTGAGGGCACTGATGCAGAAAGCCATGCAGCGGATGGGAGAAGTCGCTGTGATGAAGGACAACGGCGGAGACGATACGGAGGGATTTGACGCCTTTTCTATCAATATGCTGATATAAAATGGTATTTTTATGCAATCCCTATTGAAATTTATGTGGAAATATTCCATAATACAAATGTAACGGATTACAGCGCAGGGCATGATGTCTGTAGTCTGCCCTAACAATCAAGGAGGATGATAGCATGTCAGTAGGAGTGAATGGTGTAAGTAATTACACAGGTGCTTACGGCACCACAGCAACAAGCGCTGCCGCCGCAGAGACTGCCAAAGAGAACACGGCAGCATCCGCAGTGGAGAGCAAAGAGTCTGATGGAGTTGTCTATGAGAAGGGTTCTCAGGACACCAAGAAGGCTACTTATTCTGTCAACAAGATGAGCAAGGAAGACCGGGCAGCATTGGTAGAGCAGCTTAAGAATGATCAGGCTGCAAGAGAGCAGAGCTTATTGAGTCTTGTCAATAAGATGATATCTAAGCAGGGAACTGTATACAGCCAGGCAGATGACAGTTTTTGGAAGTTCATCGCCAGCGGCAACTATACGGTAGACGCTGAGACCAAGGCGCAGGCGCAGAAGGATATTGCAGAGGACGGTTATTGGGGAGTAAAGCAGACTTCTCAGCGTCTTTTTGATTTCGCAAGCGCACTTGCCGGAGATGATGTCGACAAGATGAAAGAGATGCAGGCTGCTGTTGAGAAAGGCTACAAGTTAGCTGAGAAAGCATGGGGCGGCGAGCTTCCCGGAATTTCTCAGGATACCCTGAAAGCTACCAACAAGCTGTTTGATGACTACTATGCATCAAAGGAGACAGACGCTGTAGCATAAGTTCAGTAACAGATAATCAAAAGGAGTTCCGAAGATTTTCGGGACTCTTTTTGGTTATTATGATATAGGGAAATATCATTTCATGCGCAAATGGTCGATTGGTGCTTTTGGTGTTGCTTTTTTAGGAAAGCATACCGATATAAGCTATAGCAGACAATATGAAGGGCAGGAGGAATGGGAATGAGGGTAAACGGAACGGGACCATGCACCAATTTCAGCGCATATCTTAAGGCCCCTGATACAAAGGCGAAAGAACCGGCCAAAACGGATGAAACAGATTACGGGAAAGAGCAGGCAGGCGCGGTGACAGTCAGAATGAAGAATGAGGACGAAGTTCCTTCCCGCAGGCTTACCAGCGAGGAGGAAATGTTTCAGTTCCAGCAGGAGTTTTATGCGGAGGTGGCAAAGATTCCCATGTCGGGAGGGATTAACAGTCTTGCGGTGCGGATTACGGACGAGGGCTGGAAAAGGATGAAGGAGCAACCCGAATATCGTGAGAAAATGCTGTCGCTGATTAAGCGGGATACGACAGGCACATATCCTTGCAGGGTCAATGAGATTATTACGATTGGCCGTTCTCCGGGAGAGTATCGGGCCAGCAGCTATGGCGTTGAACGCAAAGCAGATAAGAAAGACAGGAGCGCAAGGCGCAGAAAAAAGAAAAAGGAGATGCTGCAGGAGCTATACGCCCGTATGCAGATGCAGCATGCTTTAGAGAAGGATTTACTGGCAAAGCTGGGAGAGGGTGAATTTACGGTTTCAAATACGCCGGCTTCCCCGGCGACCATGATGCTGTTTACACCGGCAGTTACCGGAGCAGCGGGATAAAGCAAAGAAAAAAGGAGGATAATGATATGCGAATAACAACACAGATGATGATGCAGGCTTCAAGGGAATCCGGACTTCCTCTGGTACAGAGCAGTCTGTTGGACGCGCTGAGCAAAAAGCAGGGAGGTTCTAATTCGCTTTTCGATGCGTTGAACCACAGTAAAAATGATGTGCAGCAGGTGTCTGAAAAGCAGCAGGGCTACCAGAAATTGGAGGCTGCCGCAGAGGATTTGGCACTTTCTTCCGCCGCCTTGTTTGCAGACGGGGAGGACACCCTTTTTGCCAAGGCAGAGGAAAGCGGGAGCACAGAGGATATTCTTCAGGCGGTACAGACTATGGTGGAGTCTTACAATAAGGCCCTTAAGCTGCTAAAGGATGCAGACGGCTCCTTAAACGCATTTTACCGGAAGGAGCTGATTGGCGCGGCAGGGGATAATGCAGAGCTGTTGGACACTGTAGGAATCACGCAGAACAAGGACGGCTCCCTTACCGTAGATACCAAAAAATTAGAGAGCGCAGATTTGGAAACGCTGAAAAAGGTATTTGGCAGCGAGGCGGATTTTACCGACATCACCTCCTATATCGGTTTAAAGGTGGCGGAAAATGCGGCGGCCAATGCTTCCAGCATTACCAGCCAGTACAATGCAAAAGGAATGGCCTACAACGATAATTTTGAATCCACTAAGTATGATTATTTTTCTTAAAGCGATGTAATTCATAAAAACGGGGCAGTCTCATATGTTGAAACTGCCCCGTTTTAAGTTTAAATTGTTTACCACCAGCCAAAGCTTCCGCCAAAGTAATAGATAATTCCTAAAATCCAACTGGTAAATATGCCGTAGAGGATAACCGGACCGGCAATGGTAAAGATTTTGACGCCGATACCGAATACCTGTCCTTCCTTCTGGTATTCAATGGCCGGCGCCGCCACAGAGTTGGCAAAGCCGGTAATGGGCACCAGGGCGCCCGCGCCGCCGAGCCTTGCAATATGGCCGTAGGCGTTAAAGCCGGTAAGGATTACGCTTAGCAGCACCAGTACCATGGACTCAAAGCTGGCCGCATCCTGCTCGTTCATTCCAAGCTGTCCCGAAAAAAAGGAGAAAATCACCTCTCCGATCAGGCAGATTAAGCCGCCTACCCAGAAAGCATTAAAGCAGTTTTTCCACAGGCTGTAGGTAGGCGTTACCTGCTCTACATATTGATTATATTCTTCATTACTGATTTTCTGTTCCAAAACAATCCCTCCTGCGCTCAATATCTACTAGTAGTATGGCAAAAGCCGTTTTTTTTATGCATCTAATATCAGAAACTGGATGAGCATAAATAATCCTTTTCCCAATGCAAAGCATATAATGACAAGACCTGCGCGTCTTTTGATATGCGCCTTTTTGGCATAAATTGGAATGACATTTAATACCTCGGAAAGACCGCCGATTAAAAAGCCGATATAAATGCCGCCAAACAGACCGATCAGGCACAAAAAAAGGATTCCCAAGAAGCTTCGCATGGCAGCGGGGGCAATCATTTCGGCAGACTCGTAGGACAGGAAAAACTGTACCAGAACGGAAAGGAGAATCCCAAGCATCAGGCAGTTTTCATATAATATACATTCATCTGCGGTTTTGGTTTTTGCGGCAACCTTTGGGAAAATCCCCAGCATGGCGACAAAGGCCACATAGGCCGCCGCAGTAATAAAACCGGCGGCAAAGCCGCATAATAGGAGAAGACCGTAATTGAAAAACTGCATAAACGCCCTCCTTAATCCACATCAATGGAGCTGCCCTGGCGGCTGACATTTTTGATGACTGTGGTGCTGATGTCATTTTCATAAAGCCGCATCTGCACCTCTAACGGAGTGGGTTCCTCCGTCAGCTTTTTGTTGCCCAGATGGTTGAAGAACAGCAGCATGCCAAGGGTAAGCCCGATCGCATAGGCAATGACAATATAGGTGACGCCGGTTTTGGGATTTCCCAAAAACAGCATGGACAGATAGGTAAACAGTTCCTTAGCCCCGATATCTGTGTTGTAGGCCATAATGGCATAACCGCCCCCAAAAAAGGCAACCAGGCAGATAAAAAAGGTAAACAGATTTTCCTTCAATTTTTCAAATCTTGACAGGGGATCATAAGATATAATCAAATCCCCCTCTCCCAGATTTTCCACGGTAGCCTCCGGTATCTCTTTGCTGATCATCTCAATGATTTTTAAGATGGATACCACCCGTTTCTCCTTTTTCCCCGGAATAAAAGAATAAAAATGCATATTTTCCAAATGCTTCTTTAATTCCGGCTCTTTCACATATATAGTCAAAAAATCCTTAAGCCTTACCTCCGGATTTTTGATGGCCGCCAATTGAGGCGCCTTAATATAAATTATTTTTTCCATAATCATCCCACTCCTAAACTTTTGCATAGTATCTGCAATCCTTCACAAAATATACGGTAAGCGCCCGCTCCCGTCCATGCCCTGCGCAGAATAATTTTTTTATCTGGACGGCTCTCTTTCTATTATCCGCCGAAACATTTGTGGATAACCGCCACAGATAATCCATTTCCCGATTTTCCCGACACGCGGTTTTTTAGAAATCCGCCGCCGGGGCCGCCTGCATATTGCACGTGCGAAGAAGTGTCTGAGCACCGGGTTTTGGGGTGCTGGGCAAACATTTTGCAGCCACGCTTGCGCTCTGTCGAAAACGCAGCGGTACATAAGCGAAGGCCCCGTTAATTATGTTTAACGGTAGATTTATTATAGGGCCTTCGCAAGTACCGGCGTTTTCAAAGGGGCTGCAAATGTTTCCCAGACACCCCTTCCCGGTGCGAGTTCTTCGTAAGCACGTGCAATCTAATATGCAGGCGGGCCCGGCAGCAGGATTTCTTAAAACCGATGGCAGTGCGGGAAAATGGGAAAGGATTACGCTGCGGCGGTTTTACAAATATAAATTTACGGATAATAGAAAGAGAGGCGTCCGGCGGGAAATGATATTGGCGTGGGGAATGGGCGGGAGCGGGGCGAAAGTGTAAGGAAATGATTGTGAAGTTTTGGGGTTTATGGTAAAATGATGAATTGGGATTGGGGTCCAGATGGAGGTACAGGGATACGATATGGAATGGAAAAGGTTGATTGATTTACTGAAAGATCATATGGTGTATTTGCAGACGCATAATTTTCCGGATCCGGATGCACTGGCGGCGGCCTATGGCATGCAGGTGTTTTTGGGTGCGAATGGCGTGGACAGTATTATATGCTATGCGGGAAAGATTGAGAAGAACAGTACCAGACGGATGATAGAGGAGTTTGGAATTGAGGCCGTACACATTGACGAACTGCCGAATATGGCAGAGGCGGATTATATTGTGACGATAGATGCGCAGAAGTATAATTCCAACATAACGGATTTCCCTGGGGATGAGGTGGCGTGTATTGACCATCACCCTACCATGGTTCCCTGCAATTATGCGTACAGCGATATACGGATTTGCGGAGCCTGTTGTTCCATTGTGGCCAGTTATTTTGCGGAAAGCGATACCACGCTTGATACCAATACGGCGACGGCGCTGCTCTATGGGATTAAGATGGATACCGATTCTTTTAACCGGGGCGTGACAGATTTTGACATTGAGATGTTTGCCTATCTTCACAAGCTGGCGGATAACCAGAAGATTGTTTCCATGTATAACAATAATATGGAGATTGAAGACCTTCATGCCTATGGTGAGGCGATTCGGAATATTCAGATATATGAAAATGTGGGATTTGCCAGAATTTCCTTTGACTGCCCGGATGGCTTGATTGCCATGATATCCGACTTTATATTGGGGTTAGATGTGGTGCAGTTGTCTGTGGTGTACGCAAAGCGGGCCGGAGGTTACAAGTTCTCCGTGCGCAATGAGACTGCGCACTACCATGCGGGAACCATTACCCAGAGGGCGCTTGAAGGAATAGGCGGCGGTGGCGGCCATTTTACCATGGCGGGCGGCGTGATTACCCCGGAGGGGATGAAGGAATTACAGTCTCATTCGGACGTTGATTTTGAAATCAGGCGCCGGTTTTTGGAAGCCATTAAGCAAAAGGAGTAACAGACATGGAGAAACAAAGGATTGTGGTGAAGGTGGGAACCTCCACATTAACCGGAGAAAACGGAGCCCCAAGCCTCCGCACCATTGATAAATTAGCGCAGGTATTATCTGCTCTGCACAATGAGGGAAATCAGGTGATTTTAGTATCCTCCGGCGCTATTGCTGTGGGCGTCAATAAAATGCGGCTTTCTTTTAAGCCTGCGGATGTCTGTATGAAACAGGCGGCGGCAGCGGTGGGGCAGTGCGAGCTGATACATATCTATGACAAATGTTTTGGAGAATACGGCAATATTGTGGGACAGATTTTGCTGGCCCCGGAGGATATTGCGGTAAAGGTAAAGCGGCGCAATCTGCGGAACACCTTTGAGGCGCTGTTAGAGAACGGAATGATACCGGTAGTAAATGAGAACGACTCTGTGAGCCATGCGGAGATTGAATCGGATAAGAAGGTTTTTGGCGATAACGACATGCTGTCCGCCATTGTGGCTAATCTGTGTGAAGCGAACCGGCTGATTATTTTATCCGACATTGAAGGGCTTTATGACAGCAATCCCCATGAGAATAAGGACGCCAGACTTATCCACCGGGTGCCGGAGATTACCGACGAAATCCGGCAGTTAGGGGCGGGCACCAGCTCCAACCGGGGAACCGGCGGCATGGTAACTAAATTAGAGGCTGCGGAGTATGCGGTCAATCATGGCATTGATATGCATATCGCCCATGGCAGCGATCCGTCAAATATTTACCGGATTATGGAGGGAGAAGCAGTCGGCACTCATTTTGTGCGCCGTTATTAGGGCTTAATGGGAAAGCGGCAGTCGACGCTCATTTTATGCGCCGTTATTAAGGTTTGATGAAAAGTGGCGGTCTGATTTAGAGAGATTGAGAAGGAAGAACAGATGAAATACAGAACAGTATCCTACTACGGGGAATTTCACTGTATAGGCGGAATCTGCGAGGATTCCTGTTGCGAGAACTGGGAAATTGATGTAGACGACGCCTCCCTGAAAAAATATATGAAACAGGGCGGCGAATTTGGAAAGCGGCTTAGGGAAAATACAAGAGTTAAGGAAAAGCAGTTTATCAATAAGGGAACCCGGTGTCCCTTTTTAAACGAGGATAATCTCTGCGATATCTATATTGAGATGGGAGAGGAGAGCCTCTGTGAAACCTGTACCAATTTTCCAAGGCATATTGAAGAATTTGACAATTTAAAAGAAGTGAGCCTGACCATGTCCTGTCCGGAGGCCAGCCGGATTATGCTGGCAAAGAAGGAAAAGATGACCTTTTCCTGTGAGGAGGGGACGGATGAGGAGTATGGGCTGAAACATATTGCGCCGGTACACTCCTTTGCCTTCTGGAAAAGGGGGCATGTCAATAAGCTGGACAAGCCTTTGTTTGACGCGCTTTTTTCCGCCAGGGAATTTATCTTTTCCATTTTACAGGACCGGCAGGAGCCCATAGCAAAACGGGCGGCAACTGTGCTGGTCTTTGCCTCCGCCGTGCAGGAATATATAGACGGGGGGCGGTATGACAATATCTTAAAGGCCATAGAGGACTATGGGCAGCCGGATAAGCGGAGACAGATGGAGGAATATTTCGGGCGTTTCCGGAACCGGGTGACGGAAAAGGAGAACTGGATGCGGCAGATTCTCAATATGTACGAGGGCTTAGAGAACATTAAGCCGGAATGGCGGGAACTGCTCTCGGAAGGCATGAAAATCATGCATGGGGAGAACGACCTTAAGGGAATGTTAGTGTCCGCCGGTATGCTGACAGAGGAGTCGGCCGGAGAGGAAGGCAGCAGCTTTTTAAGAAATTATACCCTGTCTTACCGGGAGTTTGCCAACTATTATAAGGAACAGGTTTATGAATTTGAACATATTCTGGTGTATTACATATTTAATTATATGTTAGGGGCGTCTTATGACCATGATGTGTTTACCAAGGTAAAGTTTGCAGTGGTGTCCTGTCTTGTCATTTTAGAACTGGATATTTCTGTGTGGCTTACCCAGCATAAGGAATTTCTCTATGAGGATCAGGTAAAAGTGGCGCATGCCTATTCCAAAGAGGTGGAACATTCCTATAATAATTTTGAGTCCCTGCAGTTAGTGCTTTCGGCTCATCCTATTTTGAGCCTGGAGAATATTTTAGTGGGTTTGCTGTCATAATTAGCATTGACAAGCAAAATCCACTGGGCTATAATAGCACAAATGGCAATGACGAAGAGAAGTAGCAGGAATTATCGCTTCCAGTGAGCGGGAGACAGTGGGAACCCCGCAGAGTGAATTTTTGTGAATAACACTTTACCAGCCGCAAGCTGAACCTGTCCTGTTGGCGTATGGAACCTTTTGCATAATGCGATACGGTTTTTGCCGGGATATTAGTAGGTGCGCCGTAGGCTGCGCGATAAGCAGCAGGATTTCTGGCAGCAGGAATCGCAGAGCGACTGCAATGCAGTAATTCAGGTGGTACCGCGGACATATAGCTGTTCGTCCTGAACGACTTTCGTTTGGGCGGGCGGCTTTTTCTATGATTTCATTTTGTCTGCGGAAAATGCAGGCAGGCGGAAGGAAAGGCGGCTGCCGCAGACAGATTAAAAAAGGAGATTACCATGAATACAAACAATATTTACAGAAACCGTACCCTTGACCGGATTGGCGAGGGAGATGTAGGAGCAACTTTGAAAATTGCGGGCTGGATTGAGAATATCCGGGACCATGGCGGCGTATCCTTTATTGATTTAAGAGATATGTATGGAATTATGCAGGTGGTTATGCGGGATACCTCCCTGTTAGACGGACTGAACAAGGAAGACTGCATTTCCGTTGAAGGCGTGGTGGAGCATCGGGACGAGGAGACTTATAATCCCAAGATTCCGACGGGAACCATTGAGTTAGAGGCGCACAGCGTGGAGGTTCTCGGAAAAGTCCACCGTCAGCTTCCCTTTGAAATTATGACCTCAAAGGAAACCAGAGAGGATGTCCGCTTAAAATACCGCTATCTGGATTTGCGGAATGTGAAGGTGCGGGACAATATGATTTTCCGCTCAAAGGTGATCAGCTTTTTACGGCAGAAAATGACCGAAATGGGATTTTTGGAGATACAGACGCCGATTCTTTGCGCTTCCTCACCAGAGGGGGCAAGGGATTACATTGTGCCGTCCCGTAAATTTAAGGGGAAATTCTATGCGCTTCCCCAGGCTCCGCAGCAGTACAAGCAGCTTTTGATGGTGTCCGGTTTTGATAAGTATTTTCAGATTGCGCCATGCTTCCGGGACGAGGACGCCAGGGCAGACCGCTCTCCGGGAGAGTTTTATCAGTTGGATTTTGAGATGAGCTTTGCTACCCAGGAGGATGTGTTTAAGGTAGGGGAAGAGGTTTTGCATGAGACCTTTACTAAGTTTGCGCCGAAAGGGGCCAAGGTGACGGAACTGCCGTTTCCGATTATCAGCTATAAGCAGGCCATGCTTGAGTTTGGCACTGATAAGCCGGATTTGCGCAACCCGCTGCGGATTATTGATGTGACGGAATTTTTCTCAAGATGTACCTTTAAGCCCTTCCATGATAAGACGGTCCGGGCAATCAATGTACATGCCAAGCTCTCGAAGGGCCAGCATGAAAAGCTGTTGAAATATGCGCAGTCCATTGGCATGGGCGGATTAGGTTATCTCGAAGTATTAGAGGATATGAGTTACAAGGGGCCGATTGATAAGTTTATTCCGGAGGACATGAAGACAGAAATCAGGGAACTGGCGGGACTTTGCCAGGGAGATACCATTTTCTTCATCGCCGATACGGAGGAGCTGGCTGCCTCCTATGCGGGACAGCTTCGCACAGAGATTGCGAACCGGCTGGATCTGCTGGAAAAGAATGCTTACCGGTTCTGCTATATTAATGATTTTCCGATGTATGAGTATGACAGGGAGAGCAAGAAGATTATTTTTACCCATAATCCGTTCTCCATGCCGCAGGGCGGTTTGGCGGCTTTAGAGGAGAAAGATCCGTTGGAGATTCTAGCGTACCAGTATGATATTGTCTGCAACGGCGTGGAATTATCCTCCGGAGCGGTCCGCAACCACGATTTGGATATTATGGTAAAAGCCTTTGAGATTGCCGGATATACGCAGGAGGATTTGAAGGCCAAGTTTGGCGCCCTTTACAATGCATTTCAGTTCGGTGCGCCGCCCCATGCCGGTATGGCGCCGGGGGTTGACCGCATGATTATGCTGCTTCGCAACGAGGAAAATATCCGGGAGGTAATTCCGTTCCCGATGAATGGAAATGCACAGGATTTGATGTGCGGGGCGCCGGGCGAGGTGACAGAGCAGCAGCTGCGAGAGGTGCATATAAAGGTGAGACAGTAGGCGGTACAGAAAAAGTAGCACGAAACCATGCTTGCCGTGTGGATAGCGAGCATATAGGGAGAACTTGTGAGGTAAAGAGATGGATTTAGTGAATACATTGTCCGGATTATTCGGCGGTTTGGCGTTGTTTCTGTTTGGTATGCAGATGATGAGCGATGGTCTCCAGAAGGCAGCAGGAGAGAAGATGAGATATATTTTGGGCCTGCTGACGAAAAATCCCATTATGGGCGTGGTCGCCGGAGCGCTTGTGACTGCGGTTTTACAGAGTAGCAGCGCCACTACGGTTATGGTTATTGGTTTTGTCAGTGCAGGATTAATGGATCTACCCCAGGCCATTTCCATTATATTGGGCGCCCATATCGGTACGACCATTACGGCGCAGATTATTGCCTTTGATATCAGCGATTACATTTACCCGATTTTGTTTATCGGCTTTCTGATTGTATTTGTAGCCAAGAAGGAAATCGCTAAGAACATCGGATATATGATTTTCGGCTTTGGATTTTTATTTCTGGGAATTGAAACGATGGGCAGTACGATGAAGCCTTTGGCTTCGAGCCCTACCTTTTTGAGCATGATTGGCAAGGTAGCCGATGTGCCGGTTTTGGGACTTTTGTTAGGCGTGGGAATTACCATGCTGGTGCAAAGCTCGGCTGCGGTCATTGCGGTGTTACAGAATTTTGCGGCGCAGGCGGGACCAGACGGGATTACTTCCATTTTAGGTTTGCAGGGGGCAATTCCCATTTTGCTGGGCAGTAATATCGGAACCACCATTACCGCTATGCTGGCCTCCATTGGGCAGACCAGAAATGCCAAGCGCACCGCCGTTGCCCACACATTGATTAATGTAACCGGTACCATTGTGTTTATGTGTATCATTCCATGGTTTACCAGAGTCATTCAGGCATTTTCACCCAGCGGGGCGGAGGTGGATGTAATACAGAGGCAGATTGCGAACGCCCATACGGTGTTTAACCTGATTAATACGATAATCTGGATTCCGCTAATCTGGCTGATGGTTAAGATTGTCATGTGGATTCTTCCGGTGACGGAAAATGAGGCCCATGAGGAGAAACATTCCCAGTTCTTAGACGTCAATGTCATGAACCAGCCGACGGTTGCCCTGCATTTGGCCTCTAAGGAGATTATGAACTATACAACCCGCTTAGGTGAATTTTTGGCAGATATCAAAAAAGCGATGTTAGAGGGCGGGGAGGACAATTTGGCGAAGGCCGACAAATCGGCAAGGCGGGTAGGCAATATACAGACGGATATCTACAACTATTTAATCGGCATGTTTGCCTCCGGAAGCCTGAATGAGGATCAGTCCGCCCACACGACAGAGTTAATGTACATCGTGGAGGATTTAGAGCGGATTAGCAAATGCATGAAGGATTTGTTAGAGAGTGCCAGGGAAAAAATCGAGAAGGATTTTGTATTTTCCAAGAAGGCCATGGAGGAGATTGAGGAGAGTTTTCAGGTGGTTACGGCCATGTATAAGGAGTCTGTCCATCTCATTGTCTATGGCGATAAATCTGCCGTGGCGGATGTGGAGCAATATATGAAGCGGATTGCCAAGCTCGAAAAAAATGTGCGTAAAAATCATAAGAAGCGGATTAAGGAAGGCAAATGCAAGCCGGAGTTTACCAATATTTTTGCAAATATTTTCCATAGCATGGAAAGGATTGGCGAGAACTGCAACAATATCACCGAGGCTGTCGCAGAGGATATGTACCTTCGTTACCTGCCGGAAGATTATATCCGTTCCGCAGGCTGACGGATTGTAAAGTTGGGAGGAGCCATGGGAATTTTTAAAAGAAAAGAAAAACAACTTGAGGTTCCGGAGGAGTGCAGGGATTTTCCCATCGAGGTGGACCGGAATACCTGTAACCGGGAAATGTTAGTAGGCTTTCGGGACCCGGCAACCGGCAAATTAAAATATGCGGAGTTAGCCTACAGCCCGGAGGATATCGAGGCGTTTAAGAAGAAGTACGGGAGGGATATATGAAATCAGCGACAGATTTAAGGGAGCTTTTGCGGAGGATTGACCACAGGGGATATCCCGCTTACAAGGATACGAAGGGGAAATATCAGTTTTCGGATTATGTGTTATCCATCGACCATGTGCAGGGCGATCCGTTTGCCGCACCCTCTAAGGTCAGCGTGGAGATTGCCGGTGCAAAGGCGGGATTTGACAGAGCTTTATATGACAGCGTTTGTAAGCGGATTGCCTTACAGGACCATTTATTGCGGCGCATGGCTTCTAAGGTGCGGGAGTTTTCCTTTAAGGCAAAGGGTTCCGGCAAAAGCGGACTGATTGGCATCAGTCAGCCGGGACAGGAGATTCTTAACCGGAGCGCCTGCGTGATAGAGGAGAGGGACGGCAGTCTCACAGTCCGCATGGAGATTGGATTTCCGGCTAACGGGAGAACCATTAATTCCGGTGAGTTAGAAAAGATATTGTTTGATTTTTTACCGGTCTGTGTAAAGCAGACTTTGTTTTTTAGCGCTTATCGGAAAGAGGAGCTAATCAAGACGGCGAATCTGGCAGAAGACCAGGAATATATAAGGAAACAGCTACCGGAACTGGGGCTGGCGGCTTTTGTGGCCAACGGCGCGGTGCTGCCCAGAAAATCCGGGGTGTCCATGCAGCCCATGAAAGATGCAGTCGTATTTACAAGCCCGGCTTCCATGGAGGTAACGCTTAAACTTCCCCATGCGGGACTCTTAAAGGGAATGGGGATTAAGCGTGGCGTCACTCTGATTGTGGGCGGCGGATATCATGGCAAATCCACCCTGTTAAAAGCGTTGGAAACAGGCGTATATAACCATATTGCCGGAGACGGCAGGGAATATGTGATTACAGACGATTCGGCAGTCAAGCTAAGAGCGGAGGACGGAAGAAATATCCAGAAGGTGGATATCTCCATGTTTATCCGCAATCTGCCGAACGGAAAGGATACGGCGGCGTTTTATTCCGAAGATGCCAGCGGCAGTACCTCTCAGGCCGCCAATATGGTAGAGGCGATAGAGGCCGGCTCCAAGGTCTTCCTGATTGATGAGGATACCAGCGCCACCAACTTTATGATTCGGGATGAACTGATGCAGCGTGTGGTACATAGAGATGTGGAGCCGATCATTCCCTTTATTGACAGGGTGCAGGAATTGTATGAACGGTTTGGCATTTCCACGATTTTGGTAGCAGGAAGCTCCGGCTCTTATTTCCATAAAGCGGACTGCGTAGTACAGATGAACCGCTACCAGCCTGTGGAGATTACGGAGATTGCCAAACGGGAGGCGAGCGATTTTCCGATGGCAGAGGAAGGAGTACCGGTTGCGGAGAAACCTATATTTCAGCGCATTGTGGCAAGAGATCAGGCCTTTTTAAAGGAGAACCGGATTAAGACTAAGGTGTTGGGGAAAGAGAGCATTTCCATTAATAAGGAAACGGTGGATTTGCGCTATGTGGAACAGCTTGTGGATACGGAACAGCTATCCGCCTTAGTGCTGATTGTAAAATATATGAAACTGCATTGCTTTGACGGAAAGCAGACCTTAGGACAGGCGGTAGAGCGGCTTTACACTGCCATAGAGCAAAAGGGGTTTGCCGCATTTTGCGACGGCGGCATTGCCGGTAATCTCGTTATCCCCAGAAAGCAGGAAATATACGAGACATTGAACCGCTGCCGGGGACTGCTGCGCATTCAGTAGTTGTCTTTGACAGATGGCTTTTGCAGGAGTAAAATACAGATAAAACAGGAAAGGATACATTTGTGTATCCGGTAGATAGGAGGAGGTATGGTTATGGAGTCAAGCGGAATGGAATTGTATACCACAGGGGAGATGCTTGCCTGGGTGGGCAGCTTTGCGGACCGTATGGGGGTGAGTCCGGAAAAGATTAAGATGCTCAATATCTGCGGCAGAAAGAAAAATGTGTTGCCTACCATTGAGACGCACAAGCGGGTGATGATTTTTGCAGATGAAAGCCAGCCGGATTTGTTCTATGAGCTGTGGGAAGGGGACTACGGCGAGTTGGATATGTGGATTGGCAGAGGCTTAAGCAAGGATGGCAAAGTGGAGAACTGCAAGGTCAAGGAATTTATGGACAAGAAGATTACGGAGCCTGTGGTCATTTTCATCATCAATGAGAATACAAGGGAGGCTTCCCGGTACGGCATTAAGAATGAATTTTTCTCCAAGGGTTCTGTCAATTATGTGGGACATGAGATTCGGGCTGTCATTATGAATATGTTATCTTGTGATGTGGGCGACACCATCTGTATTGTGAGCGGCGAGAGTATTGCGATTGAGGCGGCCATTGAAGCCAGCGAGGGCACGATTATTGCCGTGGAACCGGATGAGCGGGATATGCGTTCCCTGCAGGACAATGTAAGCAAATTCGGCGTACATAACATAGAAATTATTCCGGGCGTTACCGAGGAACATATGGCAAAGGTGCCCAAGCCGAGACTTGCGTTTATCGTGGCATCTAAACGGTTGGAGGATGAGATTAAGGTATTGTTAAAGGTCAATCCCAAATGCCAGTTTATTATCTATACCTTGGAGCTGGATATGCTGGTAAGCATTAAAAATATTTTCACAAAATATAATATTAACAATACGGAGGTATTGCAGATTGCAGTATCTAAGACCGACAAGCGAAGCGTCATGGTGGCGCAGCCGTCACCCTGGATGATTAGCGGCGAGGCAGGATGATATTGGCGGCGTTTCTACACAGCCGCCTGTTATGCAGGGAAGGTTTCGGGAATAGATTCATAAAAAGGAGAACGCTTATGATTAAAAAATTTGGTCTGGGCTTACTGCTTTTGCTTGTCATGGGCATGTCTGTGGGCTGCGGCAGTAATGCGGATGAAGAACGGATTCGTTCAGCGGAGGAGATTGCCATTGAGCAAAAGGAAAAAGCAGAGGATGCTGTGGAAGATGTAAATGAACAGACAAAGCAGTTTGAACAGAATGCGAGCCAGATAGAGGAAGAATAATTTCCATCCGCTTTTTGTATGGCATTATTTGGAAATCATTTTATTCTGTCTGAAAAACTGCATAAAAAGACAATCTGTTGTTATACTAAAAGTGAGGAAAAGGTGTTATCGAAAGATAGCGCCTTTTTGCATTTTCGGAGAGAGATTCCGAAAGGTATTATATGCAGAATTGAGGTGAATGTATGGTTACGGAATTACAATTGGGAAAACAGAGCTTAGCCTTTGAGAAGCCGGTATATGTTATGTCTTCCGCATGTATTGTGGGCCAGAAGGAAGGCGAAGGTCCGCTTAAGGATACCTTTGATGAAGTGATAGAGGATCCCACCTTTGGAAAGGATTCCTGGGAGGAGGGAGAAAGCGAGCTGATGAAGCAGACTTCCCTTTTGGCTATCCGCAAGGCAAAGTTAAAGACGGAGGATATACGCTATCTCTTTGCCGGGGATTTGTTGGGACAGTTGATTGCCACTACCTTTGGCCTGATGGATTTTAATATCCCTCTGTTTGGCCTTTACGGGGCCTGCTCCACTATGGGGGAAGCCCTGTCTTTAGCGGCCATGACAGTCCATGGCGGGTATGCGGACACAGTGATGGCTGTTGCCTCCAGCCATTTCGGCAGCGCGGAAAAACAGTTCCGGTTTCCGTTAGAATATGGCAACCAAAGGCCGATGTCGTCCACCTGGACAGTGACAGGCTGCGGCGCATTTGTGCTTTCCAAGGAATATGGGGATGTAATGATTCCGGGGATTACCACAGGAAAGGTAGTGGATTACGGCGTAAAGGATTCCCTGAATATGGGAGCCTGCATGGCGCCTGCGGCAGCCGATGTCATCTATCAGCATTTAAAGGATTTCAAAAGGCAGCCGGAGGATTATGACCGGATTGTTACCGGAGATTTAGGCAAAATAGGAAAAGAAATATTATGTAAACTATTAAAGGATCAGGGATATGACATTTCCAAGGTGCATATGGACTGCGGTATGGAAATTTACGACGATCCGGAACAGGATACCCATGCGGGCGGTTCCGGCTGCGGATGTTCGGCAGTCACACTGGCGGGAAAGCTGATGGGAGAGCTTAAAAAGGGCGCCACTAACCGGATTTTGTTTGTGCCGACAGGAGCATTGCTTTCCACAGTCAGCTTTAACGAAGGGCAGTCTGTTCCCGGCATTGCCCATGCTGTGGTACTGGAAAAAAGAAAAAATGCATAGAAGGAGGAAATATGGATTATATTAAAGCATTTATTATTGGCGGATTAATCTGCGCGGCGGCGCAGGTGCTTATGGAGAAAACGAAATTGATGCCCGGCAGGATTATGGTAATTTTAGTCTGCACAGGAGCGATTCTTGGGGCTTTGCAAATCTATGAACCTTTCCTGGATTTTGCCGGCAGCGGGGCTTCTGTTCCCCTGACCGGGTTTGGATATAACCTGTGGAAGGGAATCAAGGAGGCCATTGACAGCGACGGATTTATCGGCGTGTTCCGGGGCGGCTTTAAGATGGCTGCGGTGGGAACTTCGGCTGCGCTGGTCTTTGCCTATCTGGCGTCTTTAATCTTCCAGCCGAAGATGGCAAAATAGAAACATCAAAAAAGGGCGGCTTAGAGGGGTGTTTTATAACCTCCAAGCAGCCCTTTTTCTTATGCGTCTATGCCCAGAATATCTTTTACGGCAAGAGTCAGTTTTGTAAATAAGTTTTGCTCTTTCCATGGAACTGTTTTTTTATAAGCGGCATTTCCGGGAACCGCTTCTGTCGGCGGCGGTGCCTGCTCTCCGGCAGTAAAGGTGGCGACAACAGAGTGATTGCCGGTTATGTTTTCAAAAGTATAAGCTCCAATGGCGCCCATGGCAATTCCGTCTATCGTAATGTTGGAAATTACATAACCGCTGTTTGGAACGAAGGTAAGCGTTATGGTCTCTCCGGCTTTTGCTTCTGTGGGGCCGGAAATGCTGCCGCCTCCTTCTACCATAGTGGTAATTATATAGGTGGCGGCGTTTGCGTCGCCTCCGGTTTCCGTATCATTTTCTGAAGCTTCGTCTTCCTCATCTTCCTCCATAGTTTCCTTTGTATGCAATGGACAATCGGTATCCGTAAAGTCGGATGGCAGGGCGAAATCGGCGTCCTTTAATGTGATTGTGCCGTCCTCGTCAACAGAATAGTGATATTTCGTGGTTTCCGGACAATATTTGGTAGCCTTATAATGGCTTTCGTTACAGATTTCAATTACCTGATGCTGGTCGCAGGTTTCTGTGGGAACAGTGTCTTTTTCAAAATATTCCGTGATTGTCGTTTTGCACTGCCCTTTGGCCGGCAGCATGCCGGAGGTGGAACAGACCTGGGCCGTGACAATATTGCTTGGCTTTTCAAAAGTGGCCGAGGTATCCTGTTCTTTTTTGGCGACAATCTCATCCATAATCTTGCGCCAGATTACCTTATGGTAATTGCCGTTGGAAAAATCCGTGTTGGAGTCGTAGCCCATCCAGATTCCGGCAGTATAGTAAGGAGTGGAACCGCAGAACCAGTAGTCGTAATTATTGGAGGTGGTTCCCGTCTTGCCGGCCACCACCATTCCGCTGGAAAGCCTTGCGGCAGTACCGGTACCGGAGGTGACAACGTCCTGCATGGCGTCATTGATAAGCCATGCTGTGGTTTCCTTCATCACCTGTTTGGTTTCCGGAGTATTATCAATCAAAACATTGCCGTCATGGTCAAGCACTTTGGAATAAAAGGTGGGTTCCACATAGGTTCCGGCGTTGGCAATGGAAGCGTAAGCGGCGGTAAGCTCTAGGTTTGTAACGCCCTCGGTCAGTCCTCCTAGACACATGGATTCATTAATATCATTTTCGGCTATGCCGTTTACTGAGGTTTCCCCGTTTTTCAGGGTGGTAATTCCCATATTGCACAGATAATCGTAACCTACCTGCGGCGTTACCTCCTGAAAACATTTTACGGTTATGATGTTCATGGAATCTTTGATAGCAGTCCGGATGGTTTGCTGTCCCCTGTAACCGGCATACCAGTTTTTAATCGGCGTACCGTTACTGTAGTTGGTTGCCTCATCTACAAAGCTGGTTGCCAAAGTCATGCCTGCCGTGTCAAGGGCCGGAACATAGGCGGCTAATACCTTAAAGGTAGAGCCGGGCTGCCTCTTGGATTCCGTGGCGCGGTTAAGCGTCAGATTACCGGTCTTTTCTCCGCGTCCCCCGCATACTGCTTTTACATAGCCTGTGGACTGATCCATGATAATGAAAGAGGTCTGGGGCTGTATAACGGTGGAGAAGGATTCCGCCAGTTCCTCATAACCGGTTTCCTCCATGATGTACGCCTTATATTCGTCTGCGGCTGCCCTTGCCGTATCCTCGCTGGAATAGATCAGGTTATATTTGGGATTACCGGTCTTTTCCTGATAGTAGGCTAAAAGGTGGTTGCTGGAATAATTATATAAGTCGCCGGTTTTCGGATCGGTTAAAGTCAATGCATAATTAAGAGCCACACTGGTGCCTGCCGGATAGTTGTCCGGATTATTAATCTCATCATCACATATCTTCTGAATAGCGGCGTCCTGATTGATATAAATGCTGAGACCGCCGGAATATATAGCGTTATACGCCTGGGTTTCGGTATAATCCAATTCTTCCACGAGCTGTGTAGTCAGGGAATTGATGACCGCATCAATGTAATAGGAGTTGTAGGATTTTTCCTTTTTGGAATCATCATCACTCTTCGTAGAAATCCGGGCGTATACGTCATCGGCCATGGCCTCGTCGTATTCCGCCTGGGTAATCAGTTTTTGCTCTAGCATTTTTTGTAAAACCGTGTTTTTACGCTTTTGGTTATTTTCAGGGTGGAGGGTTGGATCATATTCCGTGGGACTCTGGGTGATGGCGGCAATAACCGCACATTCAGAGATAGTGAGGTCGTGAAGATCCTCCTTGTCAAAATATATCTCAGAGGCGGTCTGGATGCCGTTAGCGCCGGAGCCTAGATAAATGGCGTTTAGATAAAGCTCTAATATGTCCTTTTTATCAATCTGTTTTTCCAGTTCAATGGCAAGATACTGCTCCTGAATCTTACGCTTTAAGGAATCCATAAAGGTGCTTTCATTTAATCCTACATTAAATATCTGGTTTTTGATAAGCTGTTGGGTAATCGTGGAAGCACCCTCGGAAAAGTTATGGTTTTTAACCCCCACAAAAAATGCTCTTAAGATACCCTTTGCGTCCACGCCATTGTGCTCCCAGAACCGCTCGTCCTCGATGGCCACAAAGGCGTTGACTAAATCTTCCGGAATATCTTCATATTCCACATAAATACGGTTGGAATTAGCGGTGGAAAGGGTTGTAATCTCTTTGCCCTTTTCGTTGTATATGGTTGTCTGGAAGCCCTCTAGCTGTACACTTTCCTTAATGTCGCTGATATCGGGAGCCTTATCAATAATGGCGGTAAACATGCCGATTCCTGCCCCCACGCCTGCCAGTACGCAGAATAAGAAAATGAATATAAAACTCTTATATAAAATATAAGAGACTTTATTTTTGTTCTTCGTGTGTTTGGACACGAGCTCCTTTTGTTTTTTTTGTGTATTCCTCTTTGAATAATTCATATGGTTCCTCCTGTCACAGTCCATTCCAACAAATACCCGCTATATATAATCTTTAGTATATCAAATATAGACAAAAAAAGCTATCTTTATTCACATTCCATTATAATTGGGAAAGGAAACCGGACAAAGCACGGGCCGAAAAGGGAAATTGCACGGCGGGGAAAGAATATGGGGAGTTGGTGTTGACAAATTGGGAAAAGCCCCTATAATAGGGATTGTGTGAAAATAATTTCCCAGGGAAAATATTGAACAGCTCAATGAATAATGTGGCGCCAGATTGTGGTTTCCTATAGCATTTATGGAAAGAATCTGTTATGATAACGGGTGGATATTTTGGTAACAGGAGTGTGCGTAGATGGTAAAGGAAAGCGCTACGGTTTTAGAGCCGGGAACCGGCGAGATTGTAGAAAAGAAATCGAGATTCATCGGATATGTCCGGCATGTGGAATCAGAGGAAGAGGCGGATGCTTTTATCACAGAGATTAAGAAAAAGCATTATGACGCCCGGCATAACTGTTATGCCTATGTTGTGGGTGCAGAGCAGTCCGTAGTGCGCTTTAGCGATGACGGAGAGCCTGGCGGAACGGCGGGGAAGCCCATTTTGGAGGTGCTTCTCGGAGAGGGCTTAAGCGATGTGTGTATTGTAGTCACCAGATATTTTGGCGGAACCCTTCTTGGAACCGGCGGACTCGTCAGGGCCTATACCGATGCGGCGAAGGCGGGGATAGCCGGAACGGAAATTGTGCGCAGGCAAAAGGTAATTCCCCTTCGGATTACTGTGGACTATACGGATCTTGGAAAGATACAGCATATTCTGGCTGCGGCAGAGATTCCGGTAACGGACAGCGATTACGGTGAAAAGGTTACGCTTTCCGCAGAGGTATGCGTTGATGATATGGAGCGCGTCGAAAAGGAATTGACCGAGGCAACGGCGGCAAGGGCCCTTCTGGAAAAGGGAGAACCGGTCTTCGCATTTTGTACAGGAGGACGGAAGTAATGAAGAAAAAGATTTTATTGTCGGCGCTCCTTTTACTGACCTTATTTGGATGCCGGTTAACGCCGCGGGAGACCGAGAAGGAAAACGTGGCCAGTATTAATCTGTCCGCTCCGGAGACGGAGGAAAATATAGAGAAAAAGGAAGCAGATTTTTCAAGGGGAGATTTGCTTACCATGTTTGAGGAAATCAACAATGAGGAGATTGAGAACTTCCTGTATGACGACTATAACAAAGACGGGATTCATGAGGCTTTTGTGTTGACAAAGGCGGAGGATAAACACAATCTCTGGTTTTTTCAGGGCAGGGAGTGTGAACTGGCAGGAGAGGCGGTAGAGGGAGTTAAGCCCTTAGAGACGGATATTCTTACCTTTTCCACAAGGGATTATCTACTGCTGCAGCAGGTGAAAGAGGAAAAGAGGAACACTATCGTTTACGGCATTGACAATGCCAATAAGGTGTTTGAGACGAATATATCGAGAAAAGGATATGTGACAAAGACGGCTTCCGGGGAAATCTGGCTGCGGCCGGGGGCGGATGCCAAGGCAAATCCGGAGAAGGCGGAGAGCACCACGTATTATCTCTATTATGTATTTGACGAGGGATTCCGGGAATATGGAGCCATCCCCATTGGAATGGAGCAGTTTTTGGAGTTTGAGGGCGCGCAAAAGATACTGGATGATTTGACGGCGGAATACCCGGAATATGAACTGGAGTTTTCTTTTTTGTACCGGCTGAACCATTGTATTCATGTAAATATTACCTTAAAACAGGCAGAAAATACAGAATATAAAAATATGACCTTAATCTATGATGATTATCAGGTTATGCGCAATTCGGAAAAGTTAGCTGACGGGAGGGCAGAGATTGCCTATATGTTAGACGGGGCAACCTTCCCCACTGCTTTTAAGCATCCGAAGAAAAATAATGCGCAGGAAAATGGAGGATGACATGATAGCAAAATTTAGTGTGAAGAAAGCCTATACCGTAATTGTGGGTATCGTGCTGGTGCTGATTTTGGGAGCTGTGGCTTACACCAAGATGACGGTGGATCTGCTTCCGTCGATGGAATTGCCCTATGCGATTATACTGACCACCTATCCCGGAGCCAGTCCGGAAGTGGTGGAAACCGGGGTGACAAGACCGATTGAACAGGCGGTAGCCACCATTGATAATGTGGAAAATGTCCAGTCCATGTCATCAGAGAATGTCTCCATGGTGATTATGGAGTTTACCTCAGACGCCAACATGGATACGGCAACCATTGATATGCGGGAAAGCTTAGACCAGATCAGCAGCTTTTTTGACGACAGCGTGGGTAACCCCATAATTATGAAGCTGAATCCCAATATGATGCCGGTAATGATAGCCGCGGTGGATATGGCGGGAGCCGACAGCATCAAATTAAGCGACTATGTAGAAAATACGTTGGAGCCGGATTTAGAAGGCGTCGAAGGCGTAGCCTCCGTCACCACCATGGGCTTAGTGGAGGAATCCGTACAGGTATTGATTCGGGAAGACAAGATAAAAGAGGCAAATAAAAAGGTAAAAAAGGCCTTAGACGATAAATTTGCCGATGCCGAGGAAGGCATACAGGACGGGGAAAGCAAGATTAGCAGCGGGAAAAGTCAGTTAGAAAGCGGACAGAAGACGGCGAATAAGAAATTTGCCGAGGCTGAAGTGCAGATGAATGACGCCAAATATGAGATGCTTCAATCGGAGAAAGAGGTTAATGAGGCGTTAAAGGATCTGTTAGAGCAGGAAAAGACATTAAACGAGCAAAAGACACAGTTAGAGACTGCCGTGTCCTCGCTGAAGGAACTGTTATCCAGTTATGAGACAATGACCGCCCAGAAGGCACAGCTAGAGGCAGCGATAGCCGTGACGCAAGATCCGGCCACCGCCGCCCAGCTGCAGGTACAGCTACAGACCATAGAGGCTGCTTTGCAGACCATGGAGGCAGAGCTTGCAAAGCAGCAGGATGATGCGGGGAATCCACTGACATTTGGGGCGCTACCGGCATATATAACAACTTTAGAGGGTACATTGGCAACGATGGAAAGCGGTCTGGCACAGATTGCAGAGGGCAAAAAAACCCTGAATAAGACGCTTAAGAAGATAACCAAAGGGAAAAAGACCTTAAACGACAGCTATGTGGAATTAAAATCCAAAGAGGCAGCAACGCAGAGCCAGATGACACAGGCTAAAGTGGAACTGGATCAGGGAGAAAAGGAATTAAACGAGCAGAAGACCAGTTTTGAAGACGCCAAGGAAGCCGCTTATGACGGCGCGGATTTAGATACCATTATTACCAGAGATATGATTTCCGGAATCTTTACGGCGCAGAATTTTGAGTTCCCGGCAGGCTATGTCACAGAAGATGATGTGGACTATCTGGTGCGCGTGGGAGAGAAATTTGAAGATGTGGAGGCGCTTTCCGATCTGGTACTGTTAGATATGGGATTGGACGGTTTGGATCCCATTAAGCTTTCAGATGTGGCGGATGTGGTTGTGGAAAACAATGCGGATACCATTTACACCAGAATGAATAAAAATCCGGGCGTGATTTTATCTATTGCAAAGCAGAACGAATATTCCACCAAGGAGGTTTCCGATAATCTTCAAAAGGAATTTGATAAGATACATAAAGAGGATGACAGCATTTCCTTTACCGCGCTGATGGACCAGGGCATGTATATCGATCTGGTTTCCGGTTCCGTACTGGAAAACCTGATGTTTGGCGCCATACTGGCGATTTTGATTCTGCTGTTATTCTTAAAGGATATCCGGCCAACGGGAATTATCGCAGTGTCCATTCCGGTATCTGTGGTATTTGCTATTGTGCTGATGTATTTCAGCGGCGTTACCTTAAATGTCATTTCCTTATCGGGATTGGCATTGGGCGTTGGTATGCTGGTGGATAATTCCATTGTAGTTATTGAGAATATTTACCGGCTGCGAAATGACGGATATGCGGTAAAGCAGGCGGCGATTAAGGGAGCCGGACAGATGGTGGGAGCGATTACCGCTTCTACCCTGACTACGGTCTGCGTGTTCCTGCCGATTGTGTTTACCAGCGGCATTACGAAGCAGTTATTTGCGGATATGGGACTGACCATTGCCTATTCGCTGCTGGCCAGTCTGGTGGTGGCGGTTACCTTTGTGCCGATGGCGGCCTCTAAGACCTTTAACCGGATTTCCCAGAAGGATAACCGTTTGATTGCGGCAATCAGTAATAAATATGCGGCGCTGCTGCCCACAATCTTAAACCACAAGATAATTGTGTTTGTTGTGGCGCTGGTTCTGTTTGTGGGAAGTACATTTTTAGCTTTGTCTAAAGGATTTTCCTTTATTCCGGAGATGGATTCTACGCAGATGACGATGACATTGACCATGCCGGAGGAGGCGGAGACTTTAGAGGAGACGGCAAAGCTTTCTGACCAGGTGATCGACAGGGTGTTAGAGATTGAGGATATCAAGAACATTGGCGCTATGGTCGGAGGCAGTTCCATGGCGATGTTGGGCTTAGGCTCAGACGATTCTTTTGATACGGTAAGCTATTATATTGAATGTAAAGAAGATAAAACGCACACCAATGAAGAGATTGCAGACATGATTACCGAAAAGACGAAGGATTTAGAGGGCGAGATTTCCGTGTCTGCTTCCAGCATGGATATGAGCGCACTGATGACCTCCGGCGTGTCCATTCAGGTGAAGGGACGTGAGTTTGACACCCTGCAGGACTTAGCAGAGCAGATTGGCAAAAAGCTAGAGGAGGTTGACGGCCTGACAGAGATTGAAAACGGCTTAGAGGAGGCGACTCCGGAATACCGTCTGATTGTAGATAAGGATAAAGCGGCAGAGTATGGGCTTACGGTGGCTCAGGTTTACCAGGAGGTGCAGAAGGTGTTGGCCGAGGCGAGCTCTGCGACTACGCTGAATACAGAGACCAAGGACTATCCGGTGTATGTAAAGGATGAGGAAGAAGAAAGCTATACGCTTCAGGATATTAAGAATATGACCATTGAGGGCACCAAGGGAGAAGAAAAGAAAGATGTGAAAATCAGCAAGCTGGCAGAGGTACAGGACGCCCGTTCGCTGTCGGCCATTAACCGGCTCAACCAGACAAGGTTCATTACCGTAAGCGGACAGGTGAAGGACGGATATATCACTACCAGTGTGTCCAACGAGGTCCAGGAGCTGTTAGATGACTTTTCTCTGCCGGAGGGCTACAGCATTGAATACAACGGTGAAAATGAGACGGTTATGGAAGCCATGGGACAGGTAATGCTCATGCTGGTATTGGCCATTGCTTTTATGTACCTGATTATGGTTGCCCAGTTCCAGTCGTTAAAGAGTCCGTTCATTATCATGTTTACCCTGCCTTTGGCGTTTACCGGCGGTTTCTTAGCCCTGTTTTTAACCGGAAATGACGTCAGCATCATTGCCATGATCGGTATGGTTATGCTGTCCGGTATCATTGTAAATAATGGTATCGTGTTTGTGGATTCTGTCAATCAATTGCGGGACGAGGGCATGAAGATGCGGGAGGCGATTGTCACCACAGGAAAGAACCGTCTCCGCCCCATTGTAATGACGGCGCTGACTACGATTTTAGGTCTTTCCACCATGGCCCTTGGCTATGGTATGGGAGCGGATATGGCGCAGCCTATGGCCCTAGTGGTAATTGGCGGTTTGATTTACGGAACGCTGCTTACCCTGATTGTAGTACCATGTATTTATGAGAGTTTCCATTTCAGACGGTTCCGTCAGGAAAAGGAAGCGGAGACAGTGCTCGTGGAAACGGAGGGAATTATGACCGAAACGGAAGACGGGCCGGAAAAGGACGGCGAAACGGAACAAAAGGAATAGACAGGTTTGAAAAGGAAGCTGTCTCCTGCGTGGAGACGGCTTCTTTTTTAAGTTTTAAAAATTTGTGAATATTCCAAAATGCCAAGATTAGGGACTAGCAGAATAGAAAAAATTATGGTAAGATATTTGAGGTACTATATAATAGTTACAGAAGACGAGGTATGAGCATGAGGATAGGGTTAGATGTAGGTTCTACCACATTGAAATGTGTAGTGTTAGATGATACAGATCATATAGTTTATAAAGATTACCAGAGGCATTTTTCACAGATTACCGTTAAGACTGTGGGGATGTTAGAGGATATCATGAAGCAGTTCCCGGAGGAAAAGAAGATGAGCCTGTGCATTTCCGGTTCCGCAGGTATGGGAATTGCCGATTCTTTGGGCATACCTTTTGAGCAGGAGGTCTATGCCACAAGGGTTGCGGTGAATAAGATGATTCCGGGAACGGATGTGGTAATCGAATTAGGCGGCGAGGACGCCAAGATTTTATTTTTGACCGACGGCTTAGAGGTCCGGATGAACGGTTCCTGCGCCGGGGGTACCGGGGCGTTTATTGACCAGATGGCAACCTTGCTTAATATGGAAGCCGGGGAAATGAACGAGGCGGCGAAGCATTATGATAAGATATATACCATCGCCAGCCGGTGCGGCGTGTTTGCCAAGTCAGATGTGCAGCCTTTATTGAATCAGGGCGCGCAGAAAAATGATATTGCAGCCAGTATTTTTTATGCTGTGATGAATCAGACCATTGCCGGTCTTGCCCAGGGACGGGAGATTGAGGGAAAGGTAGTGTATTTAGGCGGCCCTCTTACCTTTTTGTCAGAGCTTCGGAAGGCTTTTGACGACACCCTGAAGCTAAAGGGAATTGCGCCGGATAATTCACTATATTTTGTGGCTATGGGAGCGGCACTTAAGAAGGATACGAAAATCTTTGATTTGGTTGCCCTTAAGGAAAAGATCGAGGGGTATACTGCTGCCGGCGGATATATAAGCTGTAATCCACTGTTTGAGTCCAAGGAGGAATACGAAGAGTTTATTGCCCGCCACAAAAAAAATTCAGACCACATTCACAATGTGGATACCATTACCGGCAGCGCCTTTTTGGGGATTGATGCCGGCTCCACTACAGTTAAGGCCGTGGTGGTGGACGAGGACGCTAATATTCTATGCTCCGAATATCTGCCAAACGGCGGCAATCCGGTGCCGATTATCAAAAAGTTTTTGGAAAAGCTGTATAAACAGTACCCGGATATCCGCATAGAAGCTTCGGCGGTAACCGGATACGGGGAAGAGATGATTATGAACGCGTTCGGCGTAGATTTTGGAATTGTGGAGACGGTGGCCCATTTTACCGCCGCCAGAAAATTCCAGCCGGATGTAGATTTTATTATCGATATTGGCGGACAGGATATTAAATGTTTCCAGATACGGAACAATGCCATAGACAATATTTTCTTAAACGAGGCATGTTCTTCTGGCTGCGGCTCCTTTTTACAGACTTTTGCCGGCGCTTTGGGATATGGGATTGAGGAATTTGCGAAACTTGGCCTGTTTGCAGATAAGCCGGTTGACTTAGGCTCCCGCTGTACCGTATTTATGAATTCTTCAGTGAAGCAGGCGCAGAAAGACGGGGCCACCATTGAGAATATTTCAGCGGGCCTTTCCATTTCCGTAGTTAAGAATGCCCTTTACAAGGTGATCCGCGCCGCCTCCGCAAGACAGTTAGGGGAACATATCGTGGTGCAGGGCGGAACCTTCTTAAACAATGCCGTGCTGCGCGCTTTTGAGCAGGAGATCGGCCATGATGTGGTAAGACCGGAGATGGCGGGAATTATGGGTGCTTATGGTGCAGCCCTCTATGCAAAGGAGAACAGTACCGGTAAGAGCACGCTGGTAAGTGACGAAGAATTAAAGGACTTTAAGCATGAGATTACCATGACTACCTGTAATGGCTGCAGCAACCACTGCAAACTGACGATTAATACCTTTGCCAACGGAAGAAGGTTTATCAGCGGCAACCGCTGCGATAAGCCGACGGCAAAGAAGGCGGAGGGCAACCGCTATGATTTGTATGACTATAAGCTGAAGCTGTTAGAGGAATATAGAAAGTCGGAGATTCCAAAGGAGCGGGCAAGAGGAACAATCGGGATTCCCATGGGACTTAATATGTATGAGCTGCTGCCGTTCTGGTATACGCTTTTTACCCGTTTAGGCTTTAACGTGGTCACTTCGCCTAACTCCAGCAGAAGCCTTTATCTAAGCGGACAGCACACGATTCCTTCCGATACCGTCTGTTTTCCGGCTAAGCTGATGCACGGGCATATTGAGGCGCTGCTTAAGGAGAATGTAGATGCGATATTTTATCCCTGCTTAAGCTATAATTTCGACGAGGGATTAGGAGACAACCATTATAACTGCCCTGTGGTGGCCTATTATCCGGAGGTGTTAGAGGCCAATGTAAAGGCGCTGCAGGAGGTAAAGTTTATATATGAGTATTTGGGAATCCACAGGAGAAAGGATTTTACGAAGAAATTCCATGCCGTATTGGAAAAATATTTTGGCAAGATGAAGTTTTCCGAGGTTTCCATGGCATGTAACTACGCCTATGAGGAATATGATAAACATATGCGGCTGGTGCGCATGGAGGGACGGAAGTACCTGCGGATTGCAAAGCGGGAGGATAAGCCGATTATTGTACTGGCAGGAAGGCCCTACCATCTGGATCCGGAAATTAATCATGGGATTAATAAATTAATCTGTGACTTAGGGGCTGTGGTGGTGACGGAGGATTCTGTCTCTGATATGGCAGGACATGTGGATACTAAGGTATTGAATCAGTGGATGTATCATTCCAGAATGTATGCGGCGGCCCAGTATGTGGCGGATCAACAGGATCCGAAGCTTAATTTAGTACAGCTTGTGTCCTTTGGCTGCGGCGTGGACGCGATTACCACTGACGAGGTGCGGCGGATATTAGAGGAGAAAGACAAGATTTATACGCAGATAAAGATTGATGAGATAACCAACCTTGGGGCAGTCAAGATTCGGCTGCGGAGTTTGTTTGCGGCGACAAAACAGAAAGGAGAGCAGTAAGCGATGCAGGAAGTGAACAATCAGGCAGGAAACGCCTGTGCAGGCTGTGAGGCAGGAAATTCCGGCAGCATAGAGCGGGTGGAATTCACTAAGGAAATGAAAAAGAGATACACCATATTGATTCCGGATATGCTGCCGGTACACTTTAGATTACTGCGCACCATTTTTACCCAGCAGGGGTATAAGGTGTCTCTGCTCAAGAATACCGGGCGGAAAGTGGTGGATACGGGCCTTAAATATGTGCATAACGATACCTGTTATCCCGCCCTTTTAGTGATTGGACAGATGATCAGCGCATTGCAGAGCGGTAAATATGATGTAAACCGGGTGGCGCTGATGATTACCCAGACCGGCGGTGGCTGCCGGGCTTCCAATTATATCCATTTGCTCAGAAAGGCTTTGCAGAAGGCCGGACTTTCCCAGGTTCCGGTTATTTCCCTGAATTTGTCGGGCTTAGAGAGCAACAGCGGCTTTAAGCTGACACCGGAGATGCTCTATCAGGCTTTGATTGGATTGACCTATGGAGATTTGTTCATGCTCCTGAAAAACCAGGTCCGCTCCTATGAAATCAATAAGGGGGATGCGGACGCCCTCATTGCCCAGTGGGTGAGAAAGCTCTCAAAGCAATTCCGGCGCCGGAAGGGCTATACGCCGAAAGGCATGGCTCAGAATATGAAGGAGATTGTAGAGGATTTTGCAAAAATTCCTATGGATAAGACAGAAAAGACAAAGGTAGGTATTGTCGGGGAAATCTATGTGAAGTATTCCGCTATGGCAAACAATGATCTGGAGAATTTTCTGGTGGAACAGGATTGCGAGGTTATGGTTCCCGGCGTCATGGGCTTTATGATGTTCAAGATTGACAACCGGATTGAGGATATTAACCTGTATGGCGGCAATCTGGCCAAGAAAAAGGTAGTGCAGGCATTGATGAAATACTGTGAGATGTTGGAGAATCTGTTGTATGAGGCCGTTTCCAAATACAGTGATTTTCTGCCACCGTCTAAGTATGCCCATATCAAGGAGCTGATTAGCGGCGTAGTTGGACTGGGAAATAAAATGGGAGAAGGGTGGCTGTTGACTGCGGAGATGTTAGAGCTTTCCGAGTCCGGCTATGGAAATATTATCTGCGCCCAGCCCTTTGGCTGTCTGCCCAACCATATCGTAGGCAAGGGCATGATTCGTAAGGTAAAGGAGATTTATCCAAAGGCGAATATTGTCCCCATTGATTATGATCCGGGGGCAACGAAAGTGAACCAGGAGAACCGGATTAAGCTGATGCTTTCCGTGGCAAGGGAAGAACAGTCCTGATATTTCGGTTGATAGAATAAAAATCAAGAGAATTAATTATATAAGGAGGGTTGAGTATGGAGAATACGATACGGTTTAGAAGAAAAAATGAGATGGCGCTTAAGATTGTGATTGCCCTGTCTGCAATCCGGTTTATCTTAACGCTTATCAGCGGTAAGTATCTGGCAAGCAAGGCATGGATGGTAATCCAGTTAGTATTGTGTGTGGCTTTGATAGCAGGCTGTGTGGTCATGTATCAGATGATGACGGACAGTGAACTGACCAAGTATATTTGCTGCCTGTCCTTTATACTGATTACGACGATATCGGTATTTAATAACAATGAGTTACATAATGTGCTGCCTTACTGTGCGATTATCGTGGCAACGCTGGTGTATCTGGATGAGCGGTTCAGTGCCCTTTGCGCCGGAATTTGCAGCGCCATGATTTTGTTAAAGTCCATTGTGCTATTTGCTGCAAAGGATCAGGCAGACGGCGGGGCGTGGTTTTTTGCAATGATTTTCTTTATTGTCATTGCCTATTGTCTGTATGTGACCGCCAGCAGTGTGGTACGCGCGCAGGAGACGGATCAGCAGGAGATTAAATATCATCTGATGTATCAGGAAGAAATCACCCAGAATATGGTCAAGGTGGTAGACGAAGGCAATCAGCATATCGCCCAGTTGCAGTCAAAGTTAGATAATTTTCAGGAGGCGACGGACGAGGTAGCCAGAAGCGTGGACGCTATTTCCCAGGGTGTGACGGAAACCGCTATGAATATTGAGAGCCAGACAGATATGACAGCTCAGATTCAGAAGATTATCGATAACCTGATTCAGGTAAAAGACCGGACGGTAGCTTCAACGAAGGAAGCGGTAAATGCTACGGAGACCGGCGGCGACGTTGTGGAGAAGCTGCGGGCAAAATCAGATGAAATTGCGGTTGCCAATAAGAGTGTTACCGGCGTGGCGCATGAGCTGCAGGAGAAGATCAGTTCTGCGGAGGAAATTAC
The DNA here is from genome assembly GCA_947629565.1 of uncultured Lachnospiraceae bacterium. Lineage (GTDB taxonomy): Bacteria > Bacillota > Clostridia > Lachnospirales > Lachnospiraceae > CAG-590. Next base: position 1,762 of record CANREG010000022.1, on the reverse strand, counting down.
GCAGATTATCTATCAGGTTTCTTCCCAGACGAACCTGTTAGCGTTAAATGCCTCCATTGAGGCGGCAAGGGCCGGAGAGGCCGGAAGGGGATTTTCCGTGGTAGCAGATGAAATCCGGAATCTGGCGGATAACACAAAGCAGTCCATTGATAAGATTACAGAGCTTTTGCAGGGCCTTACGGTATTGGCGGACCAGACCTCCCGGCTGGTTATGAATTCTGTTCAGGCTTCAGAGGCGCAGGCAGAATACATTTCCGATGTGACCAATGCCTTTCGGAGTATTTCAGGCGTGGTGGAAGAATTAGACAGTAATATGCAGGGCTTGGATACCCTTAGTACCAATTTAAGGGAGAGCAATAATGTGATTATAGACAATCTGACAAACCAGCAGGCTGCCAGTGAGGAGATTGCGGCAAACGCCCAGTCTTCTGCAGACTTAAGCCAGAATAATTTAGACGACTTAGAGGAAGTAATTGGGGAACTGGATCAGATTGCAGAGATTATCGGAAGTTTAAGACAGCATGAAGGCATGGAGGAGGCTGCATCAAAGTCCCATGCAGGCGGTGCTGCGCCCTCCGGTCCGGAAGGCATCGGAGGCCAGACAGGCGGATTCACACCGCCAAGTCCGGAGAGCTTAACAGGGGAAGCAGGCGGATTTACGCCGCCGAGTCCGGAGAGTTTAGCGGGAGAGGCAGGAGGATTTACGCCGCCAAGTCCGGAGAGCTTAGCGGGAGAAGCAGGAGGATTTACGCCGCCAAGTCCGGAGAGTTTAGCGGGAGAAGCAGGAGGATTTACACCGCCAAGTCCGGAGAGTTTAGCGGAAGAGGCAGGCGGGTTTACGCCGCCAAGTCCGGAGAGCTTAGCGGAAGAAGCAGGCGGGTTTAGACCGCCAAGTCCGGAAAGTTTAATGTCAGGAGATGAGTGGTAAGAGGAAGCTCTTACCACTTTTCCTGTGGAGGGATAGGATGTTTCGCATTTGGGGAAAAATTATAAAGGATAATAAGCTGGTTAAGGATATGGTGGTGGAGATTGAGGACGATACGATTTCCCGCACCAAAAAGGTCTATCAGGCATTGGATAAAATATGCGATACTTACAGTTTGTCAACGCCAATCTGGCTGGATATTAACAAAAAAGATTTTATCAGACAGTCAAGAACCCGGTTTACGAAGGATAATTTTATATACGACATTGATTTCGATTATCTGGACTTTCAGGTGATTGAGGAGGATTATTGATTTTTTGCGCAGATTTTGATTGCTGCTGTCACATATTGCATACAGGACTGTCACAAATTAAAAACATTGCTGTCACAATTTAGTCACAAAACACTGTTAGGATATCAGACAAAGGACGGCGGGAGGCTGTCCGGCATAGTGAATGAAGAAAGGCAGGTTTTTGTCATGGAAAATGAGAATAACGAAAATGTTGAGAAACAGGAGCCCGTTACAACCTATCATTACGGAAGGAATGAAAGTCCTTATAGCAGAGAGGATGTATCCGGCAGACCGGCGGATGCAGGCAGGACAGGTTATCAGTATTATCAGAATACAGAGCCCGGATACGGGCAGAATGTATATAACAGCGGGGATGTTCAAGCACAGAAGAAAAAGAAAGCTAAGAAACCGAAAAAGCAATCCGGCGGAAAGGCAAAGAAGGTTGTCTTATATATTGTCGCTGCTGTCGTGTTTGGCCTGATTGCCGGCGGCGTTATGGTAGGAGTGAATGCGGTTGGCAATAAGGTGCTTGGCAACAAGAACAG
>CANREG010000021.1 GCA_947629565.1 uncultured Lachnospiraceae bacterium | reverse complement strand
ATCGTATTTCATGTTTCAGGTCTACTCCGAAATGTACGGAAGAAATTTTGTCAAGGTCCCTTATAACGATGACTTGACGATGGACGTTGATAATATCATTAACGCCCTGAGCGAAGACACGCAGCTTTTGATACTTCTGAATCCAAACAACCCGATGGGAAATGTTTATACAACCGAAGAATTTGAAAGAATTCTATCAGCAGCAAAGCAAAAGCAGATAACCGTTTTAATTGATGAAGCATATCACTATTTCTATCCGAAAACATTCATGAGGTATGCTCTCTTACAGGAGAACATCTTCATTACCCGGACATTTTCCAAGCTCTTTTCTATGGCAGGCTGTCGTCTTGGATATGTTGTCGGCTGGCCAGAGGGCGTGAAAATGGTTCAGAAGCTTTGCACTCCACATAACACAAATGCTTTCGCAATGCTTTTTGCCGAGAAAATTCTGGAAACTCCTGGAATACTCGATGATCTTATTTTTAAATTCAAAGAAGGTCGGAATTATCTTATCAATGAATTGGACAGACTTGGTTATCCACACAAAGGAGAAGCCGGGAATTTTCTCTTTATAAAGCCTAAAACCGATGCTCAAAATATAGTTGATCGTATGAAGAGTGAAAAACATATTTTGATTAAAACATACTCGAGCGTTGGCGAATTCGGCGATTGTTTACGAGTAACAATTGGTGAAAGAAAATATATGGAAATTTTAATTTCGTCGTTATTGGAATTGGACAAATAGGGGGGGGGAAACAAATGGTTAAAGTAATCACATATGGCACATATGATATGCTTCATTATGGACATATCCGGCTTTTAGAAAGAGCAAAGGCTCTTGGTGACTACCTGATCGTCGGTATTACATCGGACGATTATGACAAGACAAGGGGAAAAATTAATAACCATCTGTCACTGATCGAGCGCATTGCAGCGGTAAAAGAGACTGGTCTCGCTGATGAGATTATTGTCGAAGAATACGAAGGACAAAAAATTGATGACATCCGCAGACTGGGCATTGATATTTTTACGGTGGGATCTGACTGGGAAGGACAGTTTGATTATCTAAATGAGTATTGCAAAGTCGTCTACCTTCCGCGTACGCAGGGCATATCCAGTTCAGATATGCGGGCAGAGAAAATAAAACTGCGGATTGGGCTTGTCGGATCTGCCGTTTTCCAGACAAAGTTTATCAACGAAGCAAAATATGTGAATGGCGTTAAAGTGTCCGGTGTTTATGCTTCTCGCATGGGAGATGAGCCGGAAGTCCAAAACCTGTTTTATACAGACAATTACAAGGAATTGTTGGACAGGGTTGATGCGGTCTATGTTATTTCTAAGCCAGAGAAACATTATGAACATACGAAAATGGCTTTGGAGGCTGGTAAGCATGTTCTCTGCGAATCTCCCATAGCCTACACAAAAGAGCAATGCAGAGAACTTTATGCATTGGCAGCAAAAAAAGATTTGATACTTATGGATGCTATCAAGACTGCTTATGCGACTGCTTATGAGCGGCTTATCTTTATGGCTAAAGGCGGAAAAATAGGAAAAGTTGTATCGGTGGATGTAGTCTGTACAAGTCTTCGTGATGGCATTTCCCTTGAAGGGACAGATCTTTCGAATAAGTGGAACAGTATGTGTGGTTGGGCTCCGGTTGCGATGCTCCCTGTTTTCCAGATATTCGGAACTAATTATAAAGACAGAAAATTTTACACAAAATTTCAGGATAAAAGTAAAAATATCGATGCCTTTACCAAGATAGATTTTGTTTATCCGTCGGGAATTGCTTCTGTTAAAGTTGCCAAGGGCGCTAAAGCAGAAGGGGAACTGGTTATAGCCGGAACTAAAGGCTATATCTATGTGCCAGCTCCATGGTGGAAGACAGACTATTTTGAAGTACGGTATGAAAACCCAGAGGATAATAAACGATTCTTCTACCAGCTGGATGGGGAAGGAATCAGATATGAGATAGTTGCCTTTGCAAAAGCGATAGAATCGGGGAAAAATATGAGTTATGTATCAAAAGAAATATCAGAAGCTATTTCTGGCATTATTGGAAACTTTAATGACAGAATTAATTTAATTGAATTTGAATAGTTGATATGGACAGAACTCCCATTCCCGGGTGTTCCCTGTTATATTGCTGTCTTGCCTGATAAGACTCTCATAATATTCCCCTATTCAATCATACAACTACTAAATCTCTGATATATTATCTGACCACTGACACTGTTTAGTGTTTATTAAAATATATCTTTTATTTTTTTCTCTTAACAATTTCCCAACCGGTTCATATGCTGATTCCGGCACAATAATATAAATATCATCATCCTTAATATAATCTACAATTTCAGGTTTTTCAATTGTTCGCCCTTCAAAATACCCCTCGCAATTTAAATCAATTACGTGTGACATCTTCCAATTAGGAAAATACATATCTATCGCCTGTTTTATCTCAGCAGCAGGCGATGGGACTCCCCAAATAATATATTTTATTTCTTGATTATGCTGCATTGGAACATTGGCAATATAACGATACAATGTCATATGTATTGGCACCTTTTCTCGATTTTCCCAAAATTCACTTACCGCATATATGTCCTTTGCCTGTTCCCATGCTTTTTTTATTATAATTCCCAATTTTTCTTTTAAAAACTGCTTTTCCTTTTCGTATTCTACAGGTGCCGGATGCCAATCAATATCTTTAAAATTTTCTCGTGAATATACTGGTAATAATTTATCAATCCATGTATATCGGCAATCAATATTATCACATGTCAAAATAACAGGAATCCCCATAGCCATGCAGGGCGAAGCCACATGAAGCCGAGATGTTACAATAATTGCAGCTTGCGTTCGATAATATTCTAATTGTTTCATCGCATATGTGGATACAGTTTTACATTCGCTTGGAGATAAGCTGGCACTTCCATCTGTCCTAACAATACTATATTTTGCAGAATAATATTCTATGTTTCCCTTCCATTCTTTTGGAATAAATGGTTCCAATGAATCTGGTGTGTCTACAAATATGATTTTACCGCCTTCTTTTATACTTGGAACCAGCGCTGTCCGAGGAAGCAGAGCTGTGACACAACCAGTCAAATATGCCTTAATCCCTTTCCTGCGCATATTATTCATCGTAAATTCATCTCGACATCCTATTGGCTCATACTTTTTTAAATATGCTGCAACATCTGATGACAATTCTGACTGCAAATGATAGCTAACATAACAAGGTATAATTTTTTCTGAAATAGGATAAGAACTTTTTACAAGTCGCAATTGATTCGTTAAAGAATCATAACAATTCATTAATAAAAAAATATACTCTCCATCATATGTTGACAGCTCATATTTTGATATTTCTTCTATCTGTTGACCTAAATCAAGTTCCTCTAAAATAAGCCGCATTGCATAACTTTGGTAATAATCCCCAAGATTTTGCCAGTCTTTTCCATCTAATCCCAATACCCCCCCACATAAGATAGAACACCTATTTTCATACCTTTTCAACCTCCATAAATATCATAATTTTAAAATTCACTTCCTTACATTGGTTTCCCATAACTGGTTTCCATGGGTTCCACAATCATCTCCTCGAAGAAAACATCCCGGTCAAGAAATGGCGACTGATCCTCTATCGGACGGAATCCGAATTTTCTCTTTCCATACATCACTAAAGCATTATGCAAATCAAACTGGTCTGGATCGCAGAACACTTCACACATACAAGGACCTTCCACATTCAACACTTCGTCTATTCCCTTATCTATATCTGCCACATTATCGATTTTAATATACGGGAGTCCAAAAGCTTCGGCAATTTTCCCATAATCGGGAAAATCTATACCGTTAGATGGGTCCGTTCCAATAGTTTTCCCCCGGAAATGCGCTTTCTGCCCATGACGGACGCCGGAATATCCATTATTATTAATAATCACAATCTTCATATTAAACTGATTTCTTACCACCGTCTGTATTTCCTGCAGATTCATCATAAAGGAACCGTCCCCTGTAATCACTACGCTCATTCCCTCACACAAACACGCAACGCCTACAGCCCCGGGAAGAGCAAAGCCCATCTCCCCCTGAGCAAAAGAATGTATGCTGCGATCAGACGCCTTGAAGTAACAATTTGCAGGCGTGGCGCAGCCAGTGGTTCCTGCATCCGATACAACAACTGTATTTTCCGGAAACTTGCCGGATAGCTTTCTGATAAAATATTTTAAATTTATTAAGTTATCTTCTTTCCCTTGATAATCCTGTTTAAAAAGGGTTTTCCAATGCTTACACTTTTCAATCCAGTTCTCCTGTGTCTGTTCTGATTCCGTCTCCAACAGCTGTTTCATAAACATTCCTGCATCAGAAAGGATAAATCGGTCAATCTTTACCCCCTGCTTGGCATGTTCTACCGCATCTATATCCACAACTAAAATCTTCGCCTCTCTGGCAAAGTCTCCTCTCTGCGGACCTGTCGTATCAATGGATAAACGACTGCCTATACTTAAAACCAAATCTGAATTTTGAACAATAAAATTGGCTTCCCGATTAGCGCCTGCCGCTCCCACTACGCCAAAATTCATTTCATTTCTCCAATCCATCAAGTCAATAGAAAGTCTGGTAAAAACAACCGGAATTCGATATTTCAACGCCAACTCATTCAGCAACGCCCCGGCCTTTGCACTTCTAATCCCCTGACCTGCCAAAATGACAGGTCTCTTTGCTTCCTGCAGACAGGATTTCACATAAGCCAGATCTTCTGATGACGCTTCCGGTAATGTTGCGGGCTCAGGCACAAAATGCTTTAATTGCTCTTCGTCTATCATTGCATTTTGTATATTTAGAGGAACATCCAGCCAAACCGGTCCCTGCCGCCCTTCTTTTGCCATGTATATGGCTTTCTCAACATGATAGCAAACATCTTCTGCCCGGTCTAGCATGTGTGCGTATTTGGTAATTGGCGTTACTAATTCTACTATATTGGCCTCTTGCACGCCAACCTGTCTCAAAGGCAGCCCTGAAGAAACTATCGTCTGATCCACATTTTGCTGTCCGGATACAAAAACACAAGGTATACTGTCCTGCCAGGCATGCAGCAGACCCGTCATTGTATTCGTTCCTGCGCAACCGGTAGTCACAAGGCAGGCGCCCAGATTTTCACTGTATAACGAATAAGAAAGAGCAGCCATGGCCGCAGATTGCTCATGATGGACAGCTATGCCTTTTAAATTATCATTCCTTCTCAGCGCATCAGTTAAGTAAACGCATTGTCCCCCCGGAACATAAAAAACGTGTCCCACTTTTTCCTGTTCAATTTTTGACATTATATAATCTGCTACTCTCAGCATAATTATCCACCCTTCTATTGATTCTGACTCTGACGTATATATCATACTGCCGCTGTAAATTCATGATACTTTATAATCTGTTCTATCAACTCATTTTTGATTATAGTTGCCTCATACCCTGGGTTTTTATTAAATCTGCGCAACAGATATTCCATAGTCAGGTTGCCATCTCTCCATTTCCCGCCAAGCCCTATATGCGTTACATCCATATAATCCGCTTTTTCTTCTATTGCAATCTCCGCCAGGTAATCTGCCGTACCCCGTTTATCATGAAGGTGACATCCGCATTTTACTCCCGCTTCGTGACAGATTCGAATTGTGTTCCGCACATATTCCTCCGTCATTACGCTTTCTGTATCCGCAAACTCAACAGCATGTACCTTTTTACGAGCAGCAAACTCTGCAAACTCTTTATTCATATCCATCGTATTATAGCCTGAACTGGTAAAGTTCACGAACACTTCATACCCCAATGCCATGGCTTCATCCACATATCCTTCCAGCACATCTAACTTTGTCTCATTTGATCTGGTCAATATCCGGATTGTATCAATAATAGACTCTTCTCTCGGCAATAAATCTGACAGCGGCCTTTGAATATCACGCATTGCCGATATCTTTGTATGATTCTTTACCGGTCGAAACACATCCATAATCTCACTGTTCCGGGTACTGCAATATCGAAAATCTCCCCTGCCCGGATCTGCCTGCTCATTATGAAAAAATCCCAATTCAATATAATCAATTCCATTTGTCTGTGCAAAATTATATACATTTCTGGCAAATTCTACATCAAAATACCAACCTGTTTGATATCCCACTTCTCTCAGTGTACAATCAAAAATATTCATCCCGCCAATCATGCTATCCCTCCATAAATTCTACTCACAATGTTTCACATATACATGGTTTACCTTTACCGGGAAAAAACCATTTTGAATCAGGGCTCTAATCTGTATCATATTTGTTGTCGATACGCCCAGAATCAATTTCTTACCACCCCGTTTTTTCACTTCTTCCGGCGTTTGAACGTTAGTTCCAAGCCCGCCTTTACGCCATTTCATAAAAGTTCCGCCCAAAGCCGATGTATATACGCCATCTCCTAAATCCCGTATGGTAAAAAAACCTGTCATTTCCCCCTTCATAACCCCTTTCAGAAATTCAGCGCCTCTCTCCCTTTCGTCATTGAGCCAATTCAAAAATCTGGTAATTGCCTGCTCCTGTGTAAAAAACGGATCGTTGCTAATCCGGTCAAAAGTAAAAGAACCCCGCTTAATCTCATCATATAAAACACGAAAATCCTCTTCCTGCATGGGTTCTACCTTTACCGCATCATACAACCGCTGCTGCAGCGGCGTTCTTTGAATCGGATGAAGGTCATGTTCTAAAAACATCATATCCTCCACAAAAATATATCCGAACTGAGAGACAAGCCATGTAATATCTGTCCGGGTAGACGGCACCTTTAGCGCCAGATACTGCCCTTTTACTTCTGATAATACTCTGGCCACTTCGTCGCAGGAATCATTCAGTTCTACCTCCATTTCCACAGAATCTACCCCTAAATTCCTTTTTTCCCAAACAGCTTCAACCACCTTCATCAGTCAGGTTCCTTTCTTCTACAGTAATAAATTATATTTCAATATCATACTTTTTGAGAATCTCTATTCCCTTTTCATAGGAACTGAAATCAATAATATCATCTGTGTCCATCATAATGTCAAAGGCATCCTCAATACAAGCCACCAAAGACATATGTCCCACAGAATCCCAGGCCGGAATCTCCTGATATTTCAATCCTTCCACCTGTGATTCTTCAATCTCTAATGCTTCCACAAATGCTCCAATGTATTTTTCCTTGTTTGTCATTATGGTTCCTCCTTATTTAAATAACAAATTTTTCTTTTTATTCTATCATATTTCCCTATAAAATCCAACCTGCTCTTTACATATATCGGCATACTTGCATAAGTTATTTATCCTGTTCATCCCACATATTGTATACTTCTCTCACTACATTCCTTAAAATCTTAAAATACTTTAATAAATTCGCATACTGCTCCCCTTTTGTCTCCGCCTTCTCTCCCTCAAACAGCCCTGCAAATTCCTCCAGACAGGTTGCGTCAATCTCACGCTGTACGAAAAAGCTTTCCTCCAATCCATTGTAATACTCGCATATCTCCTGAATCTGCGCATCAACCGGCTGAAATAACTGCTGCCCGTTTCCGCCCTGCCGACACAATGCCAACCCCCTTTCGGAGAGCGCAATTCCTTCCTGCAATTTCTTCAACAGCAGAGAAAGTCGGTTCCTGCTCTCCCGAATCTGCCGGTTCACCTCTTCTTTTTCTGTATCAGAAAATGCTGGTTTTACCGTCTTCATATATTCTCCGAAATCAAAACCGGATTCTTCATACTCTGACAGTGCTTCTTGTAAAGTCATTATTTCCGTTCCGGCTATTTTCGCTCCGCCCTCTGTGGCGTCAATCACCCTTACCTCCGGGTGCGCCGCTATGGCCTGCTCAAACCATTTCAGATACGAATAATAATCCTTTGGTGCATATGCCGTCTCCCCGTATATATCCTCCACTTCTAACAAAACACACCCTTCATCATATGGCAATACTCCTCGTCCCGCATATCTTTGCCGGTCAGCTAAAGCCAAATCCTGCCCAACCAATATAATATGGGAAAATCCCCAATACCTGCACAGAGAAAATGCCAGAGTAGCCACAGAACCGCCGCTTTCGAGACGCTCAACATTATGTCCGGCTTCCCTGTAAAGCTGCTGAACATAAGTATTTTCCGAACTGGCAAATATCGCCTTAGAATGTGGCAGTTTTTCTAAAATTCTATAATTCATATCCGGACTCCCCACAATGGGAATCCCATCTATCTGTTCATCATCAAAGAGATACAAAGGCTTTAAGGGATCTACGGTAACCAGCAAATCCGGCATTATATTCTGCCGCAAAAGATATTTAATGGCAGAATCCGTACAAACAATCAGCGCTTTCCCTTTCGCCCGTTTTAAGTCCTGAACATTTTTTTCAAGGGAGGGTCCGGCTGACACAATAACTGCCGGCATATCCTCAGGAAATATACCGGCAAAACTATCCCCGCAATAGCTTTCCGGTATACGCCTTAAATTTCGGATATTATTCACCACAGCATCATGTCCCATACGTTTGGCAGTTGCTATATTGGATTTGAATTTATTTATACGATAAGCGATTAACTCTTGAAAATGCTTATATTCTTCAGGAAAGATATCCCGATATTTAGGCAATGCTGTATAGACAATTTTATTGTAGTTGGAATAGGTAACTAACTGTTCCAATAATTTTGGAAATTGACCGGTCAAATAAACCCGCTTATCATCTTTCCGTTTTTCCGGCGCAACGAGATATCCTTTTTCACTAAATATTTGCTGCAGTTCCTCGTCAATATTTTTTATGCAGTGTAATATCTCCGTTGACGGTTCATAAAAAATAATCTTCATATGCCCGCTGCACGCCTTCATTAACGCCCTCGGGAAAATCCCATTTCCATATCCAAACACAAGAAGAACACTGCCTTCTTCCAACCCTTGGTATTGCACGGCAAATTTCTCTGCTTCTGCATGGGGCCGATATGCACTGTTCATTCTATACACTTTGCCATTTGATTGGATTTCCAAAATCTCTGTTCCGTCTTTAGCGCTTATTGTATTAACCGATATACCCATTAAATCCCCCATTAACTTAAAGTAAGCCTTATATTATATTGATAAATATCAAATTGATTCTTTTCCGCCACTCCATCCAAAGACAATAGATAATCGAATATCTCCTTATAATCATCCGTTGTATATCCGCCCAATGACAGCCCCAGAATCAGCTCTATATGATATCCCGTCTTCTCAAACAAAGCCTGAATCTCCTGATAAGTAAAGTATCTTAACGGCGGTATAACCGTAACCGTTTTCTCTGTGTACGGCGAAATGCCCTTCAACAAATTATAGATTACTTTAGCGTTCATCAGATTCGGCATACTGCAAATCACATATCCATTCTGTTTCAGATAAGGTTTTATTTTATCAAGGACAAACTCCGGTGTTACGGCATTTTCCAAGACATTCCCCATAATAATATAGTCAAAGCTGCCCTTTGCATAGGGAATATCCATTGTCTCAATGTTCCCATAAATAATGTCAAAATTCACCGCTCCCAAATCCGCCGCCTCTTTAAGTGATTCTATTCCATGCACATCCGCATTGGGATATTGGTACGCAATTCTTCCCAAAGTAACGCCGGCGCCGCAGCCAATCTCCAATATAGATATACGGCTTTCCTTATCATGCTTAATAAACTGCATCAAATCCTCTCTGGCATTCATATAATAGGCCGGACTGATTCCCCATTTTTCTTCGTATTTTCTCATATTAATCTGCATTAAATCGGAGTGCTTCCGGCTCTTTAATTTATCAAAGCTTTTACCGCCCCAGTGATAGATAAAGCTGTCCCAACACAGCACATTGCAAAACCCCTTTTGCATAAGCCGGACGCCCAGATCATTGTCTTCGAAATTACCCGGCGTAAACCGTTCATCCAAGAGACCTGCCCGTTCTAAGGCTGTGCGTTTTAACAGCAGTGCAAATCCAATTAACCAAACCTTCTTTTCATATGCCGCCCGGCAGTGAATGTTATTCTTAGCAGCAAACTGTCTGTATTCTTCTATCCCGTTAAACACACTGTCGATTGTCTGCTGATTATCCGCATTATTCGATACCGCCCCTGCTGCTCCATTTTTTTCGGAATCATATAAGCCCATACGCAGGGTAAACATGGCATTAGGCATCATAATGGTATCACTGTTAAGCAGCATAATGTCATGATTCGGTTTGGCAGCGGCAATGCCCTGATTACAGCCCGCAGGAAAACCTGCATTTTCTGTATTTTCAATAAGCAGAATATCATCCTGTCTGCGGAGCCAGTCAACGCTTCCATCTTCAGAAGCATTATCAATAACAATGAGTTCATAAGAGTCCGGATTACAGGTCTGTCGTATACTTTCAATACAATCCTTTGTCATCTCCAAAGTATTATAGGATAGTATTACAAAGGAATAAGGAACAACTGTAACATTTCCTGTGTCTAATAAATTTTGTTTTATCTGACAGATATAATTTAAATCTTCCAGATTCCCGCTTTTTCTACAATAATATTCCGCATTTTCATAACACAAAAATGCCTGGTTACAATTATCTATAGCATAATAATTGCCAAGCATTAAATATAACTCATAGTTTTCATAATTATATTTAAGTCCGGTTTCTACATTTAAAAGAAATGTTTCCGTATCTCCAAAATGTTCATTGATTGTAGCTGCCAGAACTGCCATGGTATCGTCATAGCGCCCGGCTTCCATCTTTCTGGTAACAGTTAAGGCGGCTTCCTCCCATTTTTCTTCCTGTATTAACTGCAATATCTCTTTGGCATTATCCATTACAGTCCTCCTCTGTTCTGTTTTTCTAATACACATCTTGCAATTTACTTCATGCTTAATCGGAAACCGGAACCGGACATCCCGCCATATCCAAAATTTGTTTCAAGGCAATATCATATGTAAAGCTTTCGCAGACCTTGCGATATCCATTCTCCGCAATTTGCTTTCTTTCCTCATCATGTTCCAAATAATAGGCGACCTTCCGCTGCAAATCTTCCATACTATCATATATTACTAAATCTACTCCCGGTTCAAAATAATCTGCAATCTCAGGCTGATAGTTTGTAATTAGAAAACCTTTACAGCCCAATACATCAAATACCCTCAACGGTATTCCTGACTGAATAGTCTTTAGCGTAATATTCAAGTTAATTTTACTGCAATGGTATATCTTGGGAGTCGTTGTAAGCGGATCTGCCATCCCCTTATTCATTATCCGGGGCAGTTGCGATGTATCACTTTTGCTGTACACCGTTATATCGTAATTCCTTGATAATAATTCCAAAACTCTATGTCTTTCCATAGCGGAACACATCAACCCTATATACATATCCGCAATAATTTCCCGGTCTTCAACACGGTAATCATCTACTAATACATAGCCGATTGCTTCTTTAATTGACGATACCGCTTTATCTGTAAGGCTGTCGGCAATAAAATTATAGCCATACACATTCATTTGGGCTTCTATAATTCCCTGTATATATCCCCGCCAATATTCCGGCAACCGGGATAACACATGATACTTACAGTCATCTTCATTATAGAGACTGCCTACAAAGGAAATATCGTGATCATACAACTGCCTGTCCTGTAATGTTACTTCGGCTATCTGTTTTTCTGTCATAGGCTCTGTAGCCAATGGCATATAAAATATTGTTTCCGGACTCATTTTATGAAACCGTTCATATTGTATTCTGTCAAACAAAAATATGCGATTTATTGCATTATGCACAGCCTTTGCATATAAATGAATCTCAGGAGAATCATATATCCATGTAATATAAATTGTACGGTATATTTTACAAACTTTAGAAACAATTGGTAAAAAATAAATAGAAAACACAAAATCATATTGCTTTTCTTTCATCGCCTCTGCAACAATTTCTAGAAATTTCAAATCTCCATCATAATCCTCTGTATCATAAACAAGCACACTGATTGTATAACCCATTTTTTCAAAGACCTTTTGACATTGTATTTCTGATAACACACCCAATTTGCACAATAAAATATCCATAGTACCCCCCACAAACAAACTATATCCAAAACAGCATAGATAATTTATGCTCCCCCTGCTTTCTCATCTACATTACTTTGGTATTGCTCAAATATTTCCATAAATTGCTGCGCTCTGTTTTCCCAGGTATGATTTTCCTTTGCCCACTGATATCCGTTTTGGGCTATTCGTTCTGCCTCATCCAAATGCTTCAAATAATATGCTATCTTCCCGGGAACTTCCCGTATTGCATCTAAGGTATACAAAATCAACTTATTGCCATCCAAGCGCTCTTCCCGCATATAGCTTGTCTCGTCACTGAACACCAACGCTCCGTTTAACATACCGCAGGCAGTTCTGTCATGAAATCCCGCTTTCGCCCAAGGCATAACATTAATAACAATCTGTGCGTCTGCAAATACATCCAACATCTCGCGGTAATCCACCGATGGATGACAATGTAATAAATCTTTTCTTTCACAATTTAACTGCTCCCAGCCTTCTCCGTATACCTCAACAGGAATTCCTGCATCCACAATCTCTTTAACCACCATTGCTCTATAGTATCCGCGAAGATATCCTTCTACATCCTAGCAAGCAGATAAAAATTCTGTATATTCCTCCCCTTCTAATGGAAATTTAAAATGCTCCAAGGTTATATTATACATTTGTTCCATCGTTAAAGATGGACATGCTAAGGCTTTCTCAATCATATATTTCATGAATATAGAGAAACTTTTTCTCTCTCCATTAATCCTATCCCATGTAACAACATAATCTCTATACGACCCACAAAAAACAACCGGATATTTGCGTTCCATAAAAGGTCTTCTGCTATTAGAGCCCTCTACTCCTGCCTGCATTACCACAGCCGCCTCATGTGATAACTGATAGTGCCTGTCCATATATCCTTTAAAATCGTTGTCCACTACAATACAGTGTTGTACGTCAGATTCTTTTATTCTTAAATCATGCCACAATGGATGGTCAACATAGTATGAATAGATTGGCATATCAGAGTAATTTTCTCCACTTGACAATATCGCACCATTCATAGTAAAAACAAAATCACAATCGCCCTTTTCAATAGACGCAATACCCTGCAAATAATCAACCTTCATCCCCATATGTTTCCAATAATGAGTTAGTTCTTCCTCAAATATATCAAATGCATGATATTGTGATTCTGTTTTTATAACCAATATCTTAAATGTGTGCATATCTTATAAACTCCCTTTTCCTCCACAAATTATACCAATTTTTCTAAGTTACCCCACCTGTACCTGATTAATTACAGAAACAATTAATTCTTTTACCTCATCTGTTACATCTTGCATAGATAATAAGTACTTTTTCAATTTCTCCAGCAATCGGCAGTGTTCCTCGTCATTAGATTCTTCCATTTCATATATGTCATCTAAGATTCTCTCTTCTTTTTCAGCCACCATGGAATCTATAAACTGGATCTCCATATAAGAATCACATTCCTCAAAAATCTTATTTAATTTTTTATGTATATTTCTTATATTGCCTTTTGTGTAACTCCCTCTGGAAATTAATCGGATTTCCTCTTCAATCAGGTGGATTCCCTCCTTGAAATTTCTCTTAAGTTTTTCAATATTTTTCACACTTTCCTCCCACATAGCCAGTAACTTTGATCGATCCTCTTCTGTAAAAGTTGGCGGTACTTCCTCAATCGCTTTCTCAAAATCAAACTCTCTCGTACAATAAGTATCTAATACTTTTTGAAGCGGCATCTGTATTGCGCCTTTAATCTTTGCTCCTCCTTCTGTAGCATTAATTACCTCCGGGCAATTCTCTTCTTCAATCATTCTCTCAAACCATCTCCGATATTCATTATAGTCCCATGTGGTATATACCGTATCCCCATAATATCCTTCGATTGCAATTTTATTGCCATTCAATTTGTATAAATCCACATCATCTTTTCCCGCATGCACTTTATCAGGAGCCAGAGCCAGATCCTGTCCGACTAATACAATCCTCCGAAATCCCCATTCCCTCAACAGTGAAAATGCTACGGTTGCCACAGATCCGCCATTTTTCAGGAAACCAAATTCCCGTCCTTTTAATGCAAAGACTTTTTTGTAGTATACATAATTCCCCCCACTAAAAATCAATTTTTGTCCGGACAACAATTCCAGCGCCTGATGATTACCGGCACAGTCTGATACCAAAATCAGCTTTCTGATATCCTCTGAATCAAAAAGATGAATTGGCTTTTTTGCATCTACCGTAATAGCCAAATCCGGCCTCAAGCCCTGCTCCGTTAGGTACCGCAACGCCGTATCTACGGCGATAATTAACGCCTTTCCTTTCATTTTCTTAAGCGCTTCGATATTCTTTTCCAGAGATGGACCTGCTGCCACAACAACCGCAGGCATATCCTTTGGAAATATATCTTTGAAGTCATCTCTGTAATTGCAGTTTAATAAATATTTCATATTCTGAATCGCATTAATAACAAAATATTTTCCAAATTCCTGTTGCGTTTGAATATATGCCATAATATTTACTACATCCTGCCGATATAGATCTTCTAACCACTGGTTGTCTTCTAAAAATAATTGGCGATATTTGGGCAATGCGTCATATATGGCGTTTTGATACGTATCAAATTGTATATTTGCTCCCAAAACGATTTGCATCTTTTCTTTATTTAATCGATTGACTATGATATAGACATTTCCGGCAGCAAGCAAATCCGATATGTCATAATTTTGAATTACATGCATGAAAATCTCAACAGAGGGCTCATAAAAACATAGCCTTACATGCTCCCCCATACTCTGACGAAGCTGTCTCGCTATTATGCCGTTTCCCAAGCCCAGAAAAACCATAAAAGAATAATCGCTAACTTTGTTATATTGCTCCACAAAAGTTACGGCCTCCTGCACAGGCCGATATTGGCTGTTTAAGAACCATTCCTTCCCATCCTTGGTGATTTTCGTGATTTCCGTCCCATCTTTTGCCAATACTTTTTGAGGACAACATCCTTCTTCCGCCGGCGTATACTCACAAATTGCCTTATAAAGCATTTCGTCGCGTTCTTTCAAAGCCATCATATTTTTTTCAAAATATTTTTCCTGTTCCATCATACTCTCCAATATCATTAAACACATTAGAATTCCTGGGCGTCTATAGGATGAACAGACTCCGTAAACTGTATGCGCATCCGGTCAAACTGCTCTGCATCAAGATTATAATCCAACAGCTTTAACATTACATCATCAAACCGGTTACACTCCCATTTCCGATACGGATTGGTTCGGTAATCCGGCGCCATCGTCTGTATCGTCCGTTTCATTTCCAGATACACCCCATAGGCCCGCTCCGGAAACTGTTCAAAAATCTTCCACAGCATATATACATAGTACTGCTCTAAAAACATCCATTCTACCATCACTTTATAGAAATCCCACAGCCTTCTGTCCATACACTCCTGTAAGAACATCAGCATTACCTTCATCTGGTCAAAATGATACTGCTGCCCTTTTTGCCTGACCGTACTATGCGGATTGATATAATAATGATATAATACATCTTCTAAGCAATAGCAGGATTTAGCACACAAAAACACAAGATAGCTGAAGTAAAAGTCTTCATGCCGTAACCCTTCCGGAAAAGTAATATTATTATTTACCAGGAAAGATTTTTTATAAATCTTATCCCATGCCATAACCAAAGCAATCTTCGTGCCAATAAAGGTTTCCCGAACTGCAGAATCAGACAAATCCATATATCCGTCTTCACCGGATTGATCCGTTGTTCTCCGGCTCTCCGCATCTTTGGCAAAATCCCAACGGCACTCCACAAAATCACAGTCATATGTCTCAATGGCTGTTACCATCCGCTCAAACATATCCGGCTCCACCCAGTCGTCTGCATCTACAAATCCTACATAGGGTGACGACGCATATTGAAGCCCCACATTTCTTGCCGCGCCCTGCCTCCGGTTCTCCTCAAAATTAATGACAATCACATTCTCCGTATGCTGCTTTTCATATGCTAAAAGCTTGTCCATCGTATGGTCTGTGGAAGCGTCATTAATGAAGATCAGCTCCATCTGTTCAAAACCGATTGTCTGATTAAGCAGCGACATAAAGCAACGGTCAATATATGCTTCCACATTGTAACAAGGTATAATCACGCTAATCTTTCCCATGAACCTGCTCCTATATACTGGTTAAAGCTGCTCTAATATCTCATACTGCAGGATATCCGCTAACAGCGTATTATCTCCGTTCTCCATCGCCTCTAAGGCTTCCTGCAGCTTCTCTGCCAGTTCCTGCTGTGTCTCCGGCTCCAACTGCGCAATCACCTGCTCTAATTGTGGCAACACTGCCGCCAAACCGGTGTAAGCCGGTGTGATATTCTCCTGATACAACAGATCGATAATCTGTGACAGCATGCCCTTTACCTGTCCGATTAATTCCTGATTCATCCCTACCTCCTAAAATACCATTGTCATATGATTCTCTATTAAGACGAAAAGGGCTGACCCAAAGGAGTCAGCCCTATTCGCAATAATCTGATAAAGATTACTGAAGTAATGATAATACGCCCTGGTTAGACTGGTTAGCTTGTGCAAGCATAGACTGTGCAGCCTGCTGTAAGATATTATTCTTAGAGTAGTTAACCATCTCTTTAGCCATATCTGTATCACGGATATTAGACTCAGCAGAGGTTAAGTTCTCAGAATAGTTCTCCAGGTTGTTAATCGTGTAGTCCAGACGGTTCTGGACAGCACCCAGCTTAGAACGAGCTGCAGATACCATTTTCACTGCTGAAGTAACTGCCTTCATAGCGTTACTTGCGCTGGCATGACTAGACATATTAAGACTAGCAACACCGATCTTAGAAGCGCTCATAGAAGCAATGGAAATCTTCATGTTCTCGCCTGAGTTAGCGCCAACCTGCAAATACTTATCAGTACATGTACCATTCAACAGATAAGTTCCGTTGAACTGTGCTTTCTTAGCAATGCTGTCAATCTCAGAAGCTAACTGATCAATCTCATCCTGAATAGATTGACGGTCAACAGACTCATTAACATCATTGGCAGCCTTGGTTGCCAACTCACCCATACGCTGTAAGATAGAATGAATCTCGTTCATGTTACCTTCAGCTGTCTGGATTAAGTACTGACCATCCTCAGCATTGCTAACTGCCTGGTTGATACCTCTGATCTGATTACGCATCTTCTCAGAAATAGAAAGTCCGGCTGCATCATCTGCTGCTCTGTTAACTTTGTAACCAGAAGATAACTTCTCTGAAGACTTAGCTACTGCCTTAACGTTTCCGCCCAGCATTCTGTCTGCATTTGCTGCTTGCATGTTGTGTTGTACTACCATAATAAATTCCTCCTTGAATATAATGTAGCATCCTTGCTACATGTACTAGTAGCTCTGCTACCGTTAATAAATTATCTATAATAGCTCTTACGAGTTATTATCTGAATTCTTTAGGTCTATGACCCTTACATTTATTATATCGGAGCTTCTTAGGAATACTTTATACCATTTTACAAAAAATTTCAATCTTTTTTTAATTTTTTTTATCTACGAAAAGCGAATCCGCCACTTTGGCGTAATTCATGGTCTGGTGATAATGGGAAGCCACAGTAGCTGCGGTCTTCTGCGTGCTGTACTGCTTATGCTTATCAGAAAAACACCGGACTAGCTTCTCCCGGTTCCGCTCCTCTGCCACCTTAATCTCCACGCCCAGATCCGTACACTGCTTAATGAGGCTCTGCATCTGCTTAAGCTCTTCCCTGTAAGTTTCCGGATGCTCCTTTACTTCTTTGCGGACTCTGCCATACACGGAAGTAAATCCGTCATCCAATTCATTGAGCCTGGCAATCAGAATCTCCTTCCGGTTCAGGGAATCCTCCAACATCACCTCATCAAAATCCGGCGCATCCGCAATCTTTCCCTGTTCCTTAGTAATCTTTAATATATCCGCCAGCGTCTCCGCCTGCCTTTGCAAGGTCTCGATCAATACCTGTACATAATTCTGCTGTTCACCCATATTCCGCTCCTATATCCTATACCGACTGTTTTGCCGGCTGCTTAGCCAGCTTCATAACCTGTTTCCAAACATCCCGAAGCTCCCGAAGCTGCAGTAAAATCTCATCCAAAGCCTCCATGCTCTGCTTCGTGTTGACCTCCACCATCAGATTAAAGATGTATGTATAAATCAGATCAAAGTCCTTCGCCACCGGATACTTGAAATTCAGCGTGGACTGAAGCTCTACTATAATATTCCTGGCTTTCTGGACTTTGCTTAACGCATTGCCGTATTCTCCCTGTTCCATATCCTTCTTCGCCAGATTACAGAACTTAATCGCTCCCTCATAAAGCATCAGTGTCAGCTCCGCCGGAGACGCCGTCGTTACCTTGCTGCTTGTATATGCTGCATATGGATTATTCTGTGCCATATTCCCTCTCCTTCATCCCAGGCAGTCTTGCATATCTGCCTGCTATTTTGGGGATGCCGCCGGATCAATCATCCGGCAGCATCCCCTGTCACATCATACATATATCATCGGATATTCGTTTTCAAATCCCTGTTCATCAGCCTCCGAAAAGCTGCGCAAGATAGGTCTGCTGGGACTGAAGCTTCGCCATAGCCGTCTCCATTGCAGAGAACTGCTTGTAATACTTCTCTTCCTCATCAGCCAGTTTCTGCTGCATGGCCTTCACTTCATCCTTATAATCCTTGATATCTCCATCCATGGTCTTATCATCATAGAACGTCATGGCGCTGCTGGTATCGCTGGACTTCATCGCCTTCTGCATATAAGTGTAAATCTCGTTACCAATGGAGGAGAAAGTCTGCGCCACTGCATCCGGATTCGCGCTGATTGCCGCCATCAACAAATCGTCATACCCGCTATACTCCGGATCCTCCTCGTTGCCGTTAATGTGAAGCTGGCCTCTCTCTGACCAGTTGCCTGTCACTATTCCGAAAGAAGACAGTGCAAATCTGGATTTGGTACCGTCTGCGTTAGTTACTTCTACCGACTTACTCAGCATCGTCCGCATGGTGGATAATAAAGAACTGATGGTGCTGTCCCGCCGAAGCAGGGATCCCTTAATCTTATCTTCCCAGTTCTTTATATCCTCCTCGGTCATGGCGTCCTTCTCCTCGGAAGTCAAAGGCTCATAACCCCTGGAGCTGTCTGCATTATAGAGCGTATTCATCTCCTCAATCAGGCTGTTGTATTCTTTGACAAAATTCTTAACCTTATCATAGATCCCCTGTACATCCGCCTCAACGGAAAAGCTCTGCTCTTCTCCGACAGCGCTTACCTCAAAGGTAAGACCGTTAATGTTAAAGCTGTTGTTAGACTGGGTATACTCCACGCCGTTATATACAATGGTTGCATCGGAAGCGGCAATCTTGCCGGATTCCCCATCTGCCAGATCCAGACCCAACGCCTTCAATGTATCTGCATCGGTATCTACGGTAAATCCATTCGCTGTACCGGTACTCTTAGCGCTTAGATAGAACCGCCCCTGCTGTGCATCATAGCTGGCGTTAATTCCCGCCTTCTCCATAGATGCTGCCAGACTGTTCAGCGTCGTAGTGCGGTCTACAACAATCTCTGTGCCATTCACCTTAATGGAAGTGCCTTCCTTGATTCCTAAATCCACTAACTTGGAAGAACCGGTCACGCTGGCGTCTGCCGTCTCCTTCTTCTCGTAAGCAAAAGTAGACGCCTTCATGCTGTTATTCGTCACTTTTTCGCTTAACGGATCAATGATAGAGCCCTTGCCGTCCTGGTTCCACGAAAGGCCTAACGCCTTAGCGCTGGTTTCACTGCCGGCTGTTACAATAATCTCTGTTCCGCCGGTATATGTCTTCTCTCCGGTATCGTTCGTCAATCCTGTCGCCGTATTATTGGTGAAAGTCAGTGCGCCGTTCTCAAAGCCTGCTGTAAGTCCGGTATCCTTTAACTGATTATTGATGTCCTTCAGCAAATCATCAACCGTTGTGTTCTCATCCACATTAATCTTAACTTCTACATCTTTCTCGTCCGGGCTGCCCGGTCCAACGGTTACCTTGAAGCTGGAACCATTCAGCGCATTCTGAATGGAATAGCCGTTCTGGTCATACAGCTCAGAAAGCTTCTGACTGGTATCTGTTGCTCCCGCATAAGAGGTTGCTGTATAGGTCTTATCATTAAGCTTATGCCCCGTCCACATCTGCGCACCGGCGGTACTCTTTACCTGCACCTTGTGATTACCATTGACCGCCTTGCTGCCTGCCGTAATCTTCACGCCGGAAAGGCTGCCCACAATAGACTTACTATTATAAGTACCCACGCTCTTAAAGGTGGATAAAGCCCCTTTATAGAAATTCAAAAGCTTTGTATTAAGCGCTGCCCAGGCTTCCTTCTTCCATTCCGCCTTGGTCTGCTTCTTCTTGGCATCGTCAACTTTAATCTGATATGCGTCAGACAGCTGCTTTACCAGGCTTTCCGTATCCAATCCGGATACCAGACCGGTTACTCTTACTCCTGCCATGAATATCCCTCCTATCTCTTCTCATCTACTAATATTCCTGCCAGTTCCAGAGTCTTTGCAATCATATCCAAAGTCTTCTCCGGCGGAATCTCTTTAATCACCTCATTTGTATCAGAATCCCGCACGGTAATGGAAATCCGATTGGTCTTCTCATGATACTTGAATTCACACTGTGTATGGGTCGGACGAATCTTCTTGTTAATGTCTGCAATGGCGCTCTTTACCTTCTCTGGAGATACCTCCTTCAAATCCTTGCCATTCTCCTGTTCTTTGTCATCCTCCCGTTCGTCTCGCCTTCCGTTGCTGTTCTGCGCCGCAGTTACCGGCGTATACCCCTGGGCTGCAACTTTGGCAGCTACCGTCTCCACTGCTTCTACCGGCGCCGCAGGTTTCTCTACCCTGCTTACCTGCTGGCTCATTACATTGTTCTTGATTCCTTCAATTGCCATAATTACATTCACCTCCATGTGAAATTTAAACAATAGTAAAAAATATTCTTCAATAGCTGTATCGGCTATTAAGCACTAATATTTTACACCCTTTTGCATAAATTTTCAAATATTTCTATGGACTTTTTTTGCTGTTGCTATATCTTGTGGCTTTTTTCCGTCCGCTCCTATATGTGGATACAGACATAAACAGCAGGGACGATAAATAAACTGCCTCCCTGCTGTCTATATAAATATATGCTTGAATCTATTATTTCTTGAAGAGATTCTTCAGGCTTTCCTGAACGGTATCCGAAGCCGCTTCCTTGTTAGCTTCCTTAATCTGGGCGTAGACCTCTTCCCGGTATACCGGCACCGACTTGGGAGCATTAATGCCAATCTTTACCTGCTCTCCTTTAATCTCAAGGATCGTAACCTCAATATCATTACCGATAATAATCGATTCATTTGCTTTTCTGGATAATGCCAACATATTACTCACCCGCCCTTTCTTTCATCTTCTGAACGGATTCATATACATTGAATCTCACCGGATAGTCCTCGTTCTCCACAATCAGCTGCACGCCCCTCTTGGTCACGGCATTAATTATAATCGGCGCCTTCATATTGGCTGTAACCTTCGTCATATCAGAAGGAACGGTCATCGCTAATAAAAACAACAAATCCTCATCTGCCGTATTGCCCAAAGGAGCCAGTAATTCATCCTCAATCATCGGCGTATAATCCGCCGTTATGGCAAGGGGATCGATAACCGGAAGCGCCAAGGCAGGCTCTTCTAAAGACTGCAGCCAGCTGATTCTTGTTCCCTCCGCATTATCCTCATCATACATAATGGCAAACTTATTAAAATTCTCAAAACCGATAATGCCGTTGGGAAACTCCAACACCTTATCATCATCCAACTCTACTTCCCCAAAAAACTTTGTCTTTGCTAACATCCAGCTTCTCCTTTCTTCTTTATCCCATACAGGCATAGCGCAAAGGCTGTTCATCTTACAGGTAATCTAACAGCGTCTTCTGGATGACACTGGCTGTCGTCGCCAGAGAAGTCTCATAAACTAACTCCGCCTGATACATCTCAATGGCAACCTCCTCCGTCTCCACATCTTCATTGGAAGACTTCAGATCATCAAATTCCGCCAGTTGTTCTGTGACACGGACCTTGATCAATTCCATCTTGGAATAGGTCGTTCCCACTCTTGCCTGAACCGCGCCCACATCCTCCTTAAAGTTCTGGAAATGGGATATGTTATTGCCGAACAGCTTCTGCATATTCTCTCTCTTCTGTGCCAGTTCGATATCGGCGCCCTCTAACATCTTGTTAATCTGGTCTACCGCCGCCGGATTATTCATGTACTGCGGATCCTGCAACATACTGTTGAGCTTGGAAATTGTCTTTTCAATATCCAGGACATCCTGTACGGAATGAGCCAGATCTACAATCCGGTTGCCCATATCATGGGTAATCACTTCCCGGCCTTCTGCATTCACTGTTACATACTGCTTAAAGTTTACCTCATAATTGATTGGCTGTCCACCCTCATCTAGAGTAAATTCTGTCTCTTTGGTAGTGCCGTCCGGCATTTCCTTATACTGGGTACAGTCAAAATACATCTCCGGCCGCAGGTCCCCAACCTGAAAATTGGATTTGTCATATTCTACAGAAATTCCCTGGGATTCCTTAACGCTGTTATATATATTCTCCCCGAATATAATCTCGCCGGTTTCCGGAATATAATTCACCTCATCCGGACCTACTGTATAATACGTATCGGTATCGGCAACCTGCTTGATGACAGGCGTGATTGTTACCTCATTACCGGTAGCATCCGTATAACTGATGGAAATATTGCCATCAGCGGTATCCAAATCGTCATAAGCTAACCGCAGCCTGTATACGCTGGCTGACTCCGGCGCTGCGTAAGCAGTCGTTCCGTTCAAAATATCATCCAGTTGTGTGGGATCAATCTCATTTAACACCACTCTCTTCACTTCGACGCTCTTAGGGTCAATGTTCTGCTTAATATGATAAGACAATCCCTGCTTTGCCGCCTCATCCTGAAAGAGCAGATTGGTCTCGGTCTTATATCCGGAAAACAGATATCTGTCCGCATATGTTGTTCCTCCCTCAGAATAAATATGATCCTTAAGAGATAACAGTTCATTGACAATTGTAGATCTGTCCTTATTCTGGAAGGTATCAGTGGCGCCTTCTACGCAATATTTATAGACGTCATCCAGACGGTCATATATATTCTGAATGGAAGTCTGGGTTGTTCCTAACCAGCTTATGGCATCTTGAATATTCTTATTCTTATACTGCGTCAGCTGATCACATGTGGTTCTTAACTTCAGCGCCCGGATTGCAATTACCGGATCCTCTGACGGTGCAGATATCTTCTTACCTGTGGTGGCCTGCTGATTCAAACCGCTGACCCGCTGCATAGCCTTCTGCATATTTCGTAACGAACTGCTCGTTACCATTTGATTGGTCACCCTCATAATCTCTCTCCTGTCCGGTTAATCCTTTAACCTCACTTATTCCCTGTCGCTTCCATGGACAAAGTAACTCATCTATATGTTATATCGGCTTATACCCCCGTCTGGTTAATAAGCTTATCATACACTTCATTCATCACGGAAATAATCTTGCTGGACAGATTATAGCCATTCTGAAATACAATCAGATTGGCCGCCTCTTCATTAGTATCCACGGATGATATGGAAAGCCGCTGGTTATCAATTACCGTTGCCACATCATTCATATTGGTGGTAAAGGCGTCAAACTTGGATACATCCACAGCTAAAGAAGTGGTAACTGCCTGTAAAAATTGAGCAACCGTACCCTGCGCATACATATTCTGGTCATTCATACCGTATATAATCTTCTCTAAAACCCCTTTGGCGTCCTTATCTCCCCGGTCAATATCCTGCTTATAGGAGACTACCAGCTTGGACTGATCAAGCATAATATCGGAATTAATCGTCCAGTTCAGCGCCGTAAGACGATAATAATTGGACTCGACAGATACCAGTTTGTCTGTGCTGGTATTCGCATTATTGGTCAGGACAAAATCCTCGCCGGTTGCGGTATTTAAGGCCGTATAGAAATCCATGCCCGGATCTCCGTTAGCGTCTGCTCCTGTAGTATAAAGGTCATTCATATACTTGGACAAGGTTCTCACAAACTCATTGAGCTGCGCCATGTAATAAGGGATTCCCTTGCAGTTGATGTTCTGGCCCATAATGGCCTGCTTGCCAATATCCAGCGCCGCATTGAACTCTGCCGGAACCCGGCTGCCGTTCTCTCCTGTTACCGTAAGGTTCTTAAAGGTGAACCCGTTCAGTTTTCCATCTGCGTCATAGACAGCCTCAAATCCCTCATAATAATATTCCTTACAATTCAGGGTAATGGTGCCTTCCATAGGAAGATTCAGCTTATCGACATCAATGCCCTGCGGCAGCCGTATCGTAGCCCGCGAGCCTTCTGCCGTGCCGGTCTCCATGCTTTCAATCGTACCGGCAAAAGCATTCTCATTATTGCCGTCCCTCACCTCAAACAGACCTTTAATGGTTCCGGTTATATTGCTGTTGTTAAAATTCAGCCTGTCGCCTAACGTATTATTCTTTCCCTGCCAGTATACCTCATATAGTCCGTCTATATCATTTAAATTAATCTTCTCTTCCCGGGCAGACACCTTAAGCTGTCGGCACTCCATTTCATCCACAAGCAGCGCTCCGCAAATCCGGACCTCATAGCGGGAAGCGCCGGACTCTATGGCGTCGTCACCGGTTCCATACATAATCGGCGTCTCAATAACTTCCACATTGACTAACTCTGAAAGCTGATCAACTAAAAGTTCTCTCTGATCCCGTAAGTCATTGGCGTTGCCATGTCTTGTCTCAAGATTGATAATCTGCTGATTCAGCGCATAAATCTGAGAAGCTATGGAATTAATGGTATCCACATGGATAGCAATCTCATTATTGATATCCTCCTGTGTCTTTTGATAATTGACCGCCGTCTCATTAATTAAATCCGAAAAATTCTTAGACGCCTGAATAAACTGCGCCCGGTATGCCGCATCGGCAGGACTCCGGCTCAAATCCTGAAGCGCTGAGTTCAACCGGTCTAAAAGCTGCGTATAACCGGTCTCTGACTGCATCTCATTCAGATAACCCTCTAACTGTGAAAGCTGCTCATGCATACTGGAATATTCATTCAGCTTGGAGGTTGTGGAACGGTACTTGGTGTCGTAGTACACATTCCGGAACTGCTTGATACCAGTCATCTGCACACCGGTACCCATCATGCCATAAGCGGTATTCAACCGCAACGCATCCGCTGCCCGGGACAATACGCCCTGTCTGGAATATCCTGCGGTATCCGCATTGGCTATATTATGACCTGTTGTGTTCAGGGTTGCCTGATAGTAATTAAGTCCTGACAATCCTGTATTCAATCCTAAAAATGTAGATGGCATGCGCCCACTTCCTTTCCTATCCTAACCTTTCTATCAAGTGCTCTACCATTTCCGATACAACGGAAAAGTACCTGGATGAAGCATTATAACCCTGCTGGAATTTAATCAGGTTGCTCAACTCCTCATCTGTGGATACGCCCACAACCGATTGCCGCTGGTTATCCACCTCCTGCACTGCCTGCGCCTGGGATTCCGCAATGCCGGAATAGGTCTTTCCCTTATTGGCGAAATCTGCGATAAATTCCTTGTAATATCCAAAGAAGTCATTGACGACCAGACTGTTGGGTCCAAGGGTAGCAAAATCCTCTTCCCATGCCTTGATCAACCGGTCTGCAACATCCTGAACTGATTCCTGTTCCTTGTTGGTCAGCGGCAGCAAGCTTGGATTCTTAATCAATTTGTCATTTACTTCTATGTTGCCCAAAGTATACATGGACAGATAATCATTCGCATTCTCCTCATTGTATACCTGAACGGTCATCGTCGTTCCGTCCTCTAAGGTAACGGTCTGCTCCGTATACCGTTCAACGCTTCGGCGGACAAACAGCTCTGTTCCCTGTATGTCGTTGCCCTCGCCCATTCCCAGACCGGCTTTATCCTCATCTAATACTTTGATGGTCTTTGGATTACCGTCTGCATCCATAACGGTAATCTCTTTGTTGGGGCAGAGAATATCATTAAGCCTTGTCACGATTCCATGCACCAACTGATCAAACTGGGCAATAATATTGCTAACGGTATATGGCTCTAAATATGTGTTATAGAAGTCCTTTTCCTTAACATATACCTCGTAATCCTTGCGGTACTGCTCATAATCCTGGGTATACTGCGTCAGCGCCGCATTATATTCATCATCCGTTGCGTAATCTGCGCGAGCCGGTCTCTCCGGCGCCTCGGGCGCTATAGGAATATCCGCATAAGTCGGAATGGAATCTCCTCTTGACATGATCAATCCCTTAAGGGAGCCGGTGTCTGTCTCCAATTCCGGGCAAGGCACCCTGACTTTTCTGGCATTGGGGTTTACCCTCGGATCCTTCTGGGGATCATAATGCATATTAAATACATTATCTCCGTCATCTTCCCATATCGGTATCAGGTATTCGCAGGTATCGCTGGCCTCTCTGGTTCCCATCTTGTATACCCGGTCCATGCTGACCAATGTCCGCCCTTCAGCGGTGACGTCTACCTGACCGTTGGCGTTCTCATGATAAGTAATGGAGATCAGCCCTGACAATTCATCCAAAGCGGAATCTCTCTGATCCCGATAGTCGTTGGCGCTCTCTATTCCCGCCGCCTCGACCGTCAATATCTGCTGATTCAACTCATATATCTGCTGCGCCAGCTCATTGATCCTGTCAACCTGATCGGTTATCTGTGTATCCACATTCTTCTGAAACGTAATAAGCTGCTGGTAAATTTCATTGGCCTGCTGGATAAAGGTTACCCCTTGGGCAATATAAGAGCTTCTGGTAACGATGCTCTCCGGCACCTTCTGCAGCTCCTGCGCCGCCTCCCAGAGATTCATCATGCTGCCCCGGAACGTACTGCTCTCCAGCTCGCCAAAATAATTCTGAACTTCGGCAACAACATCATATTTGGTCTGGTAATACTGCTCTCTTCCGAGTTCCTTCCGATACTGAACATCCACAAACCGGTCTCTTATCAGTCGAACGTCTGCAATCTTCGTCCCTAAACCCGTCTGTTTGGGTGAATATGTAGAAGTGCCAATCTTATTGTAAGCTACGTCGGAAAGGAGTACCTGCTGCCTGGAGTACCCTGCCGTTCCGGCATTGGTAAGATTATGCGCCGTTGTATTCATGGCATATTGGCCGGACTGCATTCCGCTGACGCCAACCCAAAAATTACCCATTGTTCCTGCCATCTGTTTTCCTCCTTTACCTGTCTGATATCTCTATCCCTGTCATATTCCCTACGTCCTGCTATTGCTTTGCGTCAAAAGACGGTCTGCTGCTGCCCAAAGTAGAACCGCTATATTCCGCCCCGCTGTAATTCGCCGTCTCCGGCGCCAGATTTATAGACTGCAGCAAATTAATGGAATATTCCGTCATCTCTAAGGACTGCTTGAGCAGTTCCTGATTGTGAATATTGATCTGCCGCAGATTCTCTACCTGTCTAATCAATTTATCTTTAAGGTCAATTAAAGGATGCTGAAACTCCGGCTGCTTCTCCATCATCTTAATGACCTCAGAAACAGTAATCGTGTTCGCATCCTTGCCTGATACAGTCGCTATCTCACTTAGTGTCTGGTTCCTTTTATGGGACACCGCTGTTATTCGATCTACTATCTGCTGTTCCTTCGCATTGGCCTCCGAAAGCCGCTGCAAATCATTTGCCACGATTGTCGGCGTCTTCGCCATAGACTCCTTCGTCAGAGCTTCATATAATTCCTGCTCCTCTTTAAGAGTCGTAATTAATGTCTCAATTAAGCTTGCCATTGGATTCTCCTCTTAAATATCCCGACTTAACGTCCGAAAGCGTATGCTTTCAGACGTTAAATGGATTTCTCTTCGAATGCAGCCATGAGCTTATCTGCAAAGCTCTCTGCACTTACCTGATAGGTACCATTTGCAATGCTTTCTCTCAATGCCTTTACCCTGTCTTCCCTGACATCCGGAACAGAGGCTAATGCGTTCTTTGCAATCTGCATATCTTTTCCGGTTGTGGAAAAAGATACCTGATCCAGGGTAGATGCTGCATTCACTGATGAAGAATTATAGCCCTTCTTCACGGATTTGCTTCCATACACCTGGGCAATCTGATTAAATGAACCAATTCGCATTGTTCCACCTTCCTCCTTCTATCCGTCTCCAATGACCCATTGGCAGCCAGATTATTAAATCCTTGATTAATGGATTCAATAATTATATCGGCGGCATTTTGAAAAACATTATACCAAAATGAAATAAGTTGAAATTATTTGTCTAAGAAACGCATTCTTGCCGCTTCTCTGTGCTTTTTCTCCACCACAGAGCTCTCTGTATGGTAAAGGTTCTCTACCTGTCCCACCATCTTGTCCTTACAGCTCTGGCAATACCTGCCGGTCTTAATCATTCTGCCGCAGCCTTCGCACTCTAAGCCCATACCGGATTCCTCTGAAAAAGCAAGCCGCTCTTCCCGAATCCAGCGGCGGATCTGATTGGCGGACACATCATTGGCCTCTGCCACCTCGTTGATTCCTTCATGGGGATTATCCCGAATATACTCCTTTACCTGATGGAATTTCTCTTCTAACTTATCCCTACAGGCTGCGCAGATTACCGGTCCCCCAAGATAGTTGAACAATTTCTTACAATGCTTGCATGTTCTCGCTTCCATTATAAACTCCTCCTGCCTTATCCTTATAATAATCGTATTCTGTTTCCCCGCCAAAAGCTCCGCCTGTTCTCTACGCCAGAATCTTACCCGGAATATCCCCGGCCTATGGCGATACTGGTGTAATAGACTGCCTTGGCCCCCGCTGACAGCAGAACCTTCGTGCAGGCTTCTATGGTTGCCCCGGATGTGTATATGTCATCCACAAGCAATATCTTTCTTAATTGTACCGTATTTTCTCCGATTTTAAAAGCATTTTTTAGATTTTTCATGCGTAAAATGTCATTTAATTCCTTCTGGGGCAGCGTATTGACCTCCCTTACCAGATAATCGGGATAAAGCGGGACGGATAAACGTTCGGAAAGCTCCCTTCCCAAAAGCTCCGCCTGATTATATCCACGGCTTTTCTTTTTCTTTCGGTGTACCGGAACCGGCACAATACCGTCTGGCTGTAACGCCCGCAGCTGACTTCCCCGGTGCCGGTCTATGCACTCGGCAAAAAATGCCGCATAACCCCGCTGGTTGTGATATTTAAAATCATAAAGCGCCCCGGGAAGTTCCCCGGCATACTCGTACACCGGATATCCCCGCTGAAAGCTCTTGGGAATGGTGGCGCAGTCCTGACAATATTCCTCCTCTTCCTGGTCGATAGTCTTGCCACAGGTAAGACAATAAGGCGGCGCCACCACCTTTAACTCCCTAAGGCAGTCCGGACAGGCCATGGGTTCCCCGTAGGAACGGACTTCCCCGCAAAAGGGGCATTTGGTGGGATACAATAATTCTAATAGGAATTTCTTATCTATTCCAATCTCTCCTTTCTTACCAAAGCACAAATTAGCCGTCAAAATCCCCCGTTATACAGCTCCGTCAGCCGAACATCCAGAGAGGAATACCGCTTCTGCTCGTCATTATTCTGAATCATGTCCGCCACCAGCCTTCCGTTTCCCACAATGACTACACATTTCTTGGCGCGGGTAACGGCGGTATAAAGTAAATTCCGGTTCAGCAGGATTCTCGGCCCGGAAAACAGCGGAAGCACCACTGCCGGATATTCGCTGCCCTGGGATTTGTGAATGGTAATGGCATAGGAAAGCTCCAGTTCATCTAACAGGTTATAGGGATAACGGACCTCCCTGTCATCATCAAACAGCACCACCACTTCTTCGTTGTAGTCGTCAATCTCCCGGATAACGCCCATATCTCCGTTAAATACCCCGACGCCTTCTTCTGTCTTATACCGGCCCTTCTCGCTGTAGACAGCCCACTCCAGCTTATAATTATTGCGGATTTGCATAACCTTGTCCCCCTCCCGGAACAGGGTGCCGTTGCTAAGCTCTTTTTCTTTTTTGCGGGGATTGCCCGGATTTAACACCCGCTGCAATTCCGCATTCAGTCCTGCCACGCCCAAATCTCCATTACGCATAGGGGTAAGCACCTGAATATCGGTTCCCTTGCATCCCACATACCCCGGCAGCCTTCTTAAAAGCAGGGAATCCACTTCCTCCATAATCTTCTTTACCGAATCCCTGCCAAGATAGAAAAAGTCCTTGCTCCTGTTATCCATCAAAATGGGCTCTCCCTTATTGATCTTATGGGCGTTCTCCACAATGGCGCTGCCCTCCTCCTGCCGGAAAATCTTATGAAGCGCCACCACGGGAATACAGCCGGAACGAATAATATCTTTCAGCACATTCCCCGCCCCCACGGAGGGAAGCTGGTTCTCATCCCCCACCAGGATAAGGTGGCTTCCCGGCAAAACGGCCAGCATCAAGGCATGCATCAGGGATAAATCCACCATGGACATCTCATCGATAATAATCACATCCGCCTCTAAAGGATTAGAAGCGTTGCGCTCAAATCGAACTCCTACGTTGTCGCCATCCTCAGAAACGCCGCCGGAAAGCTCCAACATCCGGTGAATTGTCTGGGCTTTATACCCGGTTGCTTCCGTCATGCGCTTTGCAGCCCGGCCCGTCGGAGCCGCCAGCAAAAGCTCTAACCCCTCTAATTCAAAATATTTGATAATCGCATTAATCGTCGTGGTCTTGCCGGTACCGGGCCCTCCGGTAATGACAAGCACCCCTTGCCTAGCAGCCTGGCGGATAGCCTCGCGCTGCAGTTCATCCAGCGTAATTCTTTCGCTTTTCTCAATCTCCTGAATTATCTTTTCCAGTTTGTCATCTGCAATGTTTACCGTGGATTTGGTCTCTAACAGCATCCTGGCCGTATCTTTTTCCCGCTGGTAATGGCCGGCGGCGTACACAATGGTCTCATTGTCCATCTCCCGAAACACAACCTTGCCCTCTACCATCAGGTTTATAAGCTGGGTTTCAATAACTTCCGGGTCGATTGACGAGGTTCCTAAAAGCTGTTCGGTCCAGTTGACAAGCATTGGTTTTGGAAGATATACATGTCCGGCCCCCGTAGCATAATTCAGTGTATAAATGAGCGCCGCCCGGATGCGGAATTCCGAATGTGGGGCAATTCCGGCCCTTGCCGCAATTCCGTCTGCAATCTTAAAGCCTACCCCGTTAATATCCTCTGCCAGCTTATAGGGATTCTCCTTCACTACACTGTATAATTTCTGCCCGTATTCATTAAAAATCTTGACCGCCAGATTGGGCGTAATCCCGAAATCCGACAAGAACATCAGCGCCTCCCGCATGGCCTGTTTTTCAATGAACTGCACCCCTATCTCTCTGGCCTTCCGCTCCGATATTCCCTTAATCTCCGCCAGGCGCTCCGGTTCCTCCTCAATAATGCGAAACGTATCTAAACCAAAGGTCTTCACGATACGCTTCGCCATAACCTCGCCTACGCCTTTAATAACGCCGGAACCTAAATACCTCTCCATGCTCACAAGGTTATCCGGCATTTTCACCTCATATTCCGACACCTTGAACTGGACGCCATAACTGGCATGCTCCACATACTCTCCCTTTGCAAGAATATACATACCCTCTTCAATCCCGGTAAGATACCCTGTGCAGGTCTCGTCTCCGGAATCCTCAGTCTCTACAGCAAATACCACATACTGATTACCCTCATTTTTATATATAATTTTCGACACGCTTCCCTGAATTTCCATATTATTCATCCGATTTCTCCCTCGTTAGACA
Organism: uncultured Lachnospiraceae bacterium; assembly: GCA_947629565.1. GTDB lineage: Bacteria > Bacillota > Clostridia > Lachnospirales > Lachnospiraceae > CAG-590. The sequence goes on along the minus strand of CANREG010000021.1, from coordinate 13,115 downwards.
TTTACTAACAAATAAATTACATTTATCGACAAATTTCAACATCATTCGGCGGCCTAAACTATGATTTTCATTGAGCGAAGCTAGTCAAACGCACAAAAGAAACGATACATAAGGAGACTGCCTATGAAAGATAGTTTTAAATCCAATTACCTCACTTTTAATAATCACGAATTATATGCGGAGTTAGGTCGGCACATTGCTTTCTATAGAAAACGGGCTCACCTTACACAAACCGAGCTGGCTAGACGTATAGAAATCTCAAGGCCTTATCTATGCCGCATTGAGAGTTCCAAACATTTTGAATCACTGTCAATGGAAGTCTTATTTAACATCAGCAGGGAATTGGACATTGAACCCTATTTCTTTTTTGCGCCGCTGCCAAGAACACAACAGGCATCCCATTAAGGGCTGCCTTTTTCTTTGCCGCTAATCCGTTTTTTAATCTGGCAGGTCTTATCCTTACAGTTTGCGCACTGCAGCGTCTTGTTAGAGCCGCTGTAAAACCGTTCGGGATATTTGGCGTAAATTACCTCCCAATGAATCAGCACCACGCAGGAAGTAAAAAACAGGCTCCAGCTAAAGAAGTTACGGATAAACAACATGGGAGTAAACATCATAAAATGCCCCCAGTCATATATCCGGCAATTGACGCAGCACTTATTTTTCATAATCAATGACTGAAAGGGGCAGAAAAATAAAATACATATGTAATCGCACAGAAAGAAGAAAACCGTAATCATAAATAAATCTGCTTCATCTAACACCTGCATCAAATACAAAAAACCAATTATGCCGTTTAGGAACAGCCAGACCAACATAACCTTCCACGCTTTTATATTCTGGTCCTGCACAAATTCATATAACTCCAGCTTGGAATATCCTGAAATCTCCTGATACTGTTCCGGCTCCGCCTTGCCAAGAGCCATAGAGAACCTGCCAATCGGAAATATATGCCTCAACATCATTACCATAAAAATCACCCATACTACATGAACCGGCGTAATCCCCATAAACACGGACCATGTCATCATATGGTAAAGCATCTCCTTATGGGTAATATAAATACCCAATACCGTTACAAAAATGAATACCCGAATAAACAATTTTAACAGGTACCGGTTCATCATCTTTGTCTTTATCCATCTCGTCAATTATTCCGCCCTCTTTTCTATCATTTTATTCTTCTTGACAAATATTCCTGGCATGCTACAATCACTCTATCGCTAAAAGAACCTGTATCTAGGAGGAACTCATGGGAATTGCAGAGCTTTTTATTCTGGCTGTCGGCCTTTCTATGGATGCCTTTGCCGTATCCATCTGCAAAGGGCTTTCCCTTGGCCGCATCAACATAAAACATATGTGCCTTGCCGGTCTGTGGTTCGGCGGCTTTCAGGCGCTAATGCCCCTGTTGGGATATTTTCTCGGCAGTTTTTTTACAAATATCATCACCAGCTATGCTCACTGGATTGCCTTCATCCTGCTGTCCATTATCGGCGGCAATATGATTCGGGAATCCCGGTCAGAGCAGGAGACCTTAGACGCTTCCATGTCTGCGCCCTCTATGCTGCTCCTTGCCATTGCCACCAGCATTGACGCTCTGGCAGTAGGCGTTACCTTAGCTTTCCTAAAAGTGCAGATTCTTCCTGCCGTCGGCTTCATTGGCATTATCACCTTTCTTCTCTCCGCAGCCGGTGTTAAGGTGGGCAGCCTGTTTGGCGCTAAATACCACTCTAAGGCCGAGCTTTGCGGAGGAATCATTCTTCTTCTCATCGGCATAAAATTATTGTTAGACGGCCTTGGCATCCTGTAGCTTACATAGCCAACCGCAAACGGCAGAGTCCTGTATTAACCAAAACGAACAGCCATATGCATATCTTACACAGAAATCTCTCCTGCTAATACCCGCTTATAATCCTCATAATTCTTTTCCAGAAGCGCAGGCGTGTCCAGACCATAGGGACACTTCTTCTTACACTGATTGCAGTGGAGACAGCCTTCAATCTTGCGCATCATCGCCTGCCCTGCCTCCGACAGCTGCGTTGCCGACGGCGAACGCCTCAGCAAAAGCGACATCCGGGCGCAGGTAAAAATCTCGATTCCCGCCGGACAGGGCATGCAATACCCGCAGCCCCGGCAGAATTCTCCCGCCAGTTCTTCCCTGTCACGGGCTATCAACTGCCGAATCTCCTCCGTCATAGACGGCGGATTGTCAATATAGGAAATGAATTCATCCAGCTCCTTCTCTCTCTGGATTCCCCAAATAGGAAGTACGTTGTCATACTGGGCTTCAAAAGCATACGCTGCCGCTGAATTGGTAATGAGTCCGCCAGATAAGGCTTTCATAGCAATAAAGCCCATGCCCGCTTCCTTACACTGCGTAACCAGGGAAAGCTCCTGCTCTCCGGTAAGATAACAAAATGGGAATTGCAAGGTCTCATAAAGTCCGGATGCAACGGCTTCCCCTGCAACCGACAACCGGTGATTGGTAATTCCGATATGCCGAATCTTTCCCTGTGCCTTCGCCTTCTCCATAGCCTCATACAGACCGGTTCCGTCTCCCGGCTTAGGGCAAAAGGCCGGATTGTGAAACTGGTAGATATCAATATAATCCGTCCGAAGGTTGCCAAGAGAAGTCTCTAAATCTCTCCAGAATCCTTCGGCATCCGTTGCCCCTGTCTTCGTGGCAATATACACCTTGTCCCTCATGCCCTCAAAGGCTTCTCCCAGCTTAACCTCGCTGTCCGTATACCACCGGGCGGTATCGAAAAAGGTAATTCCTGCAGCATAGGCTTTTCTCACCAGCTTCACCGCAGCTTCTTTGGAAACCCTCTGCATGGGAAGGGCGCCAAATCCATTCTTATTCACTGTGATTCCTGTCTGTCCTAATGTTACAAGCTCCATATGTATTCTCCCTGTTCCTTGTTTTATAAATGATACTCTGCTAAAAGGGTTGCCAAAAGCTGACTATCCTCCTGTATCCGGGTAAGCTCCTCCAAACGCTTGTCTTTCGCAAGGCGTATAAGTAATTCCGATATTTGCGCACGTTCCTCCTGGCGTCCTTCTTGCCGTCCCTCACGTTTGCCTTTCTCGGCAGCGGCAGCCATATCCCAGTTATATCTCTCCCTTGCCTCGCACTGCTCCCGAATCTTCTCCTCCGCCGTCATCTCATGTAAAGTAACCACGGCATCTGCAATATAGGCGTTCTTCTCTGCTAACATCTTTAACTCACTCCATTCTGTGGTCTTAAATAATACTGCCCAGTCATAAAGCTCACCATACTCCTCTCTCAAGGAAATATCCGCTGTCATCTTTAAGTTTAACACGCAAAGTACAAATTTACTACTGTAAATTTCATGATTTCGCGTATTCATCATCTTAAATTCCGAATAAAACTCCGGCGTCAGATGGGGCAGGGCAAAATCCAGTATGCCGATGTGTATGGTCGTGGGCGCTTCCATATAATCCTGCCCCTTCCGCAGGCAGTCAAAAGAACGGCACAGATAGGTCAGGGACCGCTCCGGCCAATTGCCCAAATCATTGACCTGCATCTCAATGTTAATAATGATCTCATTGTTGAGACAAACCTTCAAATCCAGTATACAGGTCTTGTCATCAAGCGCCTCGCCCAATACGATTGGGTTCAAAACAACCACCGAGGTAATACTTCCCGCCGGCAGAGACAACAGTGCATAAAGCAGCCCCTTTAATGCATTTTGGTTTTCCTGAAACACAGCCCGAAACAGATAATCATTGGTCATGCTGTAAGGCAGGGTGCCATGGGGCAGCTGATTAAGTGTACGTAATAATCTTTTTATCATAGGAAGCTCCTTTCTGCTTCCCAGTGCGAACAAAATAAGTCTACTCTCCTATATCGGTAAGTATATCATAATCTGGTTAAAAAAACAGTTAAATTTCTGTGAAATATGATTTTATAAGAACAAAATAGTTTACGCTATATGTGCAACAAAAAAGGTTCCGGAACCTTTTGGATTCCGAAACCTCTTTCTTGTTCTTGAATGATTGACTTGTGTTCTCTATATGTCTGCGTGCCCGATTATCTTGCAAAATAGCCTTTTGCAGTAATCTTGCTATCTGTCTTGTTATCTACAATAACACAGTAGCAGTCGGCCTCGTAAATCTTAAACGCATAGGCAAGAGATGTACCGTCTACATACCGGATATTTCCGTCTAAATCCATAATACCGCCATAACCGTAACCGGATAATTTAATGCCAATGGCAATCTCATCTCCCGGATCTTGCCAAAAATAACTGGAACCCACCATGGCCTTTGCCCTGATTGACCAATTTATAGTATATCTGGTAGACATTGTCATAAAAGTATTGCTCACCATCTCCTGCAAGACTCCGGCAAACTCCGGATCAGTAATGTGTGCCGTATGCTCCACCATTTCCTCAGCGGATGCTTTCACATTAGGGGCTAAAACTCCACATAACAAGATACACAATCCAAAAAATAACACGTTTCTTTTCATTTGCAACTTCCTCCTAATTATTATATTTGTAGTCTATAATTATCATATTTCCATTCTCTTTTCAACCATTTCTATATTCTTGTTCACTTATCCTTTACATTGCCTCTTTATCGTAATCACTACCCACAAGAAGTTCTACTTTTATAGGAGTCTCTCCCCAATACTGTATAAAGATTTGCCGAATCTCTCCGTTTTCTACCTTAAGCCAGTCAGACGCACTCCTATCTATATCCATTTCCCACAACTGTCCCTTGTTATCAATGCAACCAAAAGAATATTGACTACTTCTGCATTTTGCATATACCCACACTTCATCTAAATCTTCCTTAGGTATATCAAAAAACATAACCTCATAAGGATAAATTACAAAATCATAGCTATCCTCTCTGTCCAAAATCTGCTCTTCTGAATAAACTACATGGAAGTTTTTAAACAGGTTGTCTATATCTCTTTGAGACAAATATACGTCTGCTTCTACCCTTGTGTAATGCGCCATTCCATGAATCCAATTCTGATTAATGTGCCAAGACGCATCTATGGAGCCACCAACAACTATCGCCAATACCGCGAATGTTACGACGCGGCCATATAACGGCGTATACATTTCCTTTTCCGACACATTATGAACCTTGCCGATTCGGAAAGAAACCATATTTTGATTCTCTGCCAATCCACACATATCCTCTATGGGTAATTCATCTTGACTTTGTAATTTTAACCGAAGCAGGCAATTGTAATATTCTTGTCTGGAAAATTCTTCTCTTCCGTACTCGCACACGGCAAAATCACAGGCTACCTCACACCAGTATTCAATTTTCTCCCTTAATCTTTTTATCATGGGATTAAATCCATGAAGCACATTAACTATAGCGCCTATCTGCTTGATAAACAAATCCCGATGCTTCAAATGTACCAATTCATGTAATAATGCCATTTGCAAATCCGCACTATTGGTCATATGAGAAGGCATAATAATATGATATCCTTTGTAATATAAAACTCCCGGAGACATCATATACTTGTTAGTACTTAAGAAAACCTTTTTATGTATTCTTAACTTTTTACGCCATTTTTCCAACAGAGCAAGCAGTTTTTCATCCGTAATCGGTTCATTATCCATACATAAATATCTCTTTTTACGATAATTCCAATACTTTGCCAAAAGTATGCCAGCCAAAGTGAACACACAGATTGGTACAAATACTAATATTAAAATCATTCCTGTAGAAGTATGTAACAAAAAATCATGCCTATCTCCGCCTGCTTCCATGCAACAAAATACCACAAACGGTACGATCGGCGCCAGATAACACATCAACACCATTTTAAGAAATTGCATAGCTATCCTTATATGAAACTTGGCTGTTCCTTTTTCCAGAAACAGCCAAATCAGATAACTAAGTGTACCCGCCACCGATGCTGCCAGTATACCTAATAATACATATAAAATTTTGCAAAATATAATATTATGAATTGTTCTATAAATCATTAATCTTATCTTGTAAGTCCTTTATCTCATCTTGTGTTAAATCGCCGTTATCAAACATCTCTGTCACAAATTCTCCAATGTCATTGTGGTTCCAAAAACTGATATGATGCTTGTATAACTTCTGCCGGTAAGCGCTTTCCGGAATCAGCACCTTATATGTATAAATCTTGCCGTCCCGCTGCATCTTAAGATAATTCTTCCGCACCAGCTTCGCCAGGAAAGTAGACACCGTCTGGGGCCGCCAGTCCTTGCCGTAAAATCCGTTCACCCGGTCAACCACATCTGACAATACCGGTTCCTTTTTGCAATCCCAGATTGCCTTCATTACCAGTTCTTCGCTCTCTGTTAGCTTTTCAATAATCATCATAAATAATCTGCCTCTTTCTTAATCTAAAGTCCATAGTTACGCTTCATCTGTTCATAGAGCTGCTTTGCAAGGCCGATTCCCTCCCCCTGATTGGCTGCCATCTTCGCATATTCCTGGGTACGCATATCCCCGAAATATTCCATATACTGGCTGGCGCTGCCTGAATCCTCGTCCTCCGCCTTCATAATCGTCTTCTCCATGCCCTTATAAATCTGTTCGATAAAATATGCCTCAAATTCCTTGCAGGCATTCATCAGCTCCGCCTCTGTAGCCTGTTCGCCCACCTTTCCCAAGGTGTTCTCTAACGCGTCTGCTGAAGCATTGCTGACATTTGCATAATAATCGCTGTAATAGCTGCTTGGATCCACTCCCGTAATTGCCATACTTACCTCCCACATTTACATAGTAAATGTTTAACATATCGTATTCTATCTGTCAACATGAATATTATCCTCTCAGATTATTTGCCTGCTGCAGCATCTCGTCTGAAGCCTGAATGGCCTTGGAGTTCATCTCATAGGCCCGCTGGGCAACAATCATATTTACCATCTCATCTGCCACCTGCACATTGGACATCTCGATATAACCCTGATGCACCAGACTTCTGGTAATCCCTTCCGTCGTGGACTCCTCTAACGCATCGCCGGAAGCAACGGTTGCCTGATACAGATTGCCGCCCACGCTGCTAAGTCCTGCCGGATTGTTAAACTGTACCAGCCCGATTATCTGATTATATTCCTGCCCGTCCTGGGTTCCCACCAGAGGCTCCATCTGTCCGTTCTGTCCCGTCTTGGTAAAAATATTTCCCTGTTTATCCACTACCACATCCTCTGCACGGATAGGCTCCGGCACTACAATCGTGTTGTTATTCTGGTCAAGCACAGGATACCCCTGGGAGCTGCAGAGCATCATTCCGCCCTCTACCGGCTGGAATCCGAAGCTGCCGTCTCTGGTATAACAGATATTGCCATCCGTATCCCGAACCTTGAAAAATCCGGTTCCCTCGATTGCCATATATGTAGTATTATCCGTATCCTGCAAATTGCCCTGGGTAAACACCGTTGTAATGGAGGCCACTCTTGTGCCTAATCCCACCTGTGCGGGTACCGGCTTATTTTCTCCTGCATTATTTGTAGATGTGGACTGTAATGTCTGATATAACAACGACTTAAATTCTACCGTATCCTTCTTGTATCCGGCGGTATTCACATTGGCCAGATTGTTAGCCACATTATCTAAATTTGTCTGCTGTGCTATCATTCCTGATGCAGCAGACCACAATGAACGCATCATAATTTAACCCTCCTTTATTATACCCTTCCAATCTCATTGACCGCCTTATCCAAGGTATTGTCAACAGTCTGTATCATTTTCTGTCCTGCCTCATAGGCTCTTGTAATGGTGATCATATCCACCATTTCCTTAATCACATTGGTGTTGGACATCTCCAAATAACCCTGATGCACCGTTGCCGTTCCCGCCTGCAATCCCGCTGCCTCTGTCGCATCATACATATTCTCGCCATATAAAAGCAGCGCCTGCGGGTTTTCAAATCCGGCAATGCCTAATGTAGCTACCTGCTGTCCGTCCACTAACACATTTCCCTGTTCGTCAAACGCCACATTCCGGGCCGTCTGCGCCCCCGGAATCTGAATCCTCTCACCATTGTTATCCAGTACAAAATCTCCGTCCCTGGTCACAAGATAACCGTCCGTGGTAACAGTAAAGGAACCGTCCCTCGTATACTTGGTGCTGGTCACTCCCTGCTTGTTCGTTGTCTGAATGGTAAAGAATCCGTCTCCGCTTAATGCCAGATCGTAGGTGTTCCCGGTCTCCCGCAAACTTCCCTGGGACATATCGTGATAGGTCTCCCCTATCTTCACGCCCAGATTCATATCACCGATGCGGTAATTTAAAGCGGAACGGGCATTGTTATTGTGGATACGGAGGGTAAGCTCATCATCAAAGGACTGTGAGGTTACGCCCTGCTTCTTGTATCCAATGGTGTCGGAATTGGCCATATTGTTCGCAATGACATCCAGACGCTTCTGCTCGTTCACCATACCGGTCCACGCTGTGTAAAGACCTCTTACCATACTTCAACTCCCTTTCTTTCTTATTCCTGTTCCATAGCTCCACTTAAAAATTCTATATATTTACCGGTACCAATCGCCACACAGGTCATCGGATCCTCTGCGGTCATGGTAGTGATTCCGGTCTCTTCCTCAATTAATTCCTCCAGACCATGGAGCATAGCTCCTCCACCGGTAAGGACAATTCCCCGGTCTGCAATGTCGGCGGCAAGCTCCGGCGGCGTCTTTTCCAAAACGGAATGGACCGCCTCGATAATCTGCTCGGTAACCTCCTCTAAGGCTTCTACCGTCTCCTCGGAAGTCACTGTTACTGTTCTTGGAAGGCCCGTTACCAGATTCCGTCCTCTGATATCCAAAGTCAAATTCTCCGGACGGCGGTAGCAGGTGCCAATCTTTATCTTAATCTCCTCTGCGGTTCGCTCGCCAATCAGCAGATTGTGCTTCTTACGCATATAGCGGACGATGGCCTCGTCAAAATCATCCCCCGCCGTCTTAATGGAAGTGCTGACAACCGTTCCGCCTAAGGAAATGACTGCAATATCCGCAGTACCGCCTCCGATGTCCACAATCATATTGCCGCAGGGACGAGCAATGTCGATTCCTGCGCCAATAGCCGCAGCCACCGGCTCCTCAATAATGGACACATCTCTTGCGCCCGCCTGATAGGTTGCATCCTCGACCGCCTTTTTCTCCACCTCGGTCACTCCGCTCGGCACACATACGGAAATCCGCGGTCTTCTTCCGAAAAAGCTCTTTCCCACTGCCTTCTGGATAAAATATTTGAGCATTTTTTCTGTAATCCGGTAATCGGAAATCACGCCCTGACGAAGGGGACGGACCGCAACAATGTTGCCCGGCGTCCTTCCAAGCATCAGCCTTGCCTCCTCGCCGATTGCCTTTATCCGGTTGGTATCCCGGTCAAAGGCGACAACGGAGGGTTCCTTCAGCACAACTCCCTTGCCCCTTACATACACCAGAATACTGGCTGTACCCAAATCAATTCCTATGTCTGAACTTGCCATGACAAACTCCTTTCCTATATCTATCGTCAAAAATAGAGTATTTCTTAATATCAATTGCCGGTTTATCCTTTTTTCTTATCTTTATTCTTGTTCTTTTTCAGGATAACCAGGCTGTAATCTGTACCATTTATTGTATCCAGATGAACCTCAACAATATTCATAATCTGGTCTAATTCCTTCAGGTAACTCTGCCATTTCGTCACTTTTTTATCTGCAATGAGCCGTTTGCGCACGCTCTGCATATTCCGGTACTGCTCCATCTGGTCTTTAATCACATCTCCGGCCTGCATTCCCACCAGACTATAGCCAAACAGCTTGTCCATGGATTTGTTGGCAAAGACGATATCTCCGGTCCGGTTATTCTTGACAAAGACTGCATCTCTTATATGGTCGTAGGCAGACAGAAATCCCTCATTCAGCATATTCACATTTAACTGGTTCCGGCCCTTCTGGATTACTGCGGCCACTAAAGTACACAGATAGTTGGCCAGCCGCACATCCCGTTTATCAAACTCCTGTCCCCGTTCCGTATGGCCGAAAACCATATAGCCCTCTAAATCCTGTACAAAAGGAAGTTTTATCAGCATAATGGCTTCCGCCTGGGAAATCCTGCCGGGACTCTTAAACAGGGGATCGTTCTGCCGGTCAATAACCTGAACCGGCTGCTGTTCAAACCGGCTGCATATTACCTCATACTCCGATTCGGTAAATATCATTTTATGGAAAAATTCTACCATATCCCCGTTCTGATTCCATGCATAATAGTTTTCCACGGTATCTGTCTCTTTATTCTTCAAATACACGCCGATATTCGTAACGCCCAGATAGATACCGGCTTTTTGGCACATCTCGCCTAAGGCTGCGTCTCCTTCCTTCAGCATGGAAGCTCCTAAATCCTCCATGACATGGCGCTCCTGCTGCTTTTTGTGAATCCGCATCTCCGCTAATTTCCGGCGGTGACGCTCTCTTTGCACCAATTCTTCCGCATAGAAGCACTGGGCGATACAGTTCGCCAGTCTCCACTGCTGCTCTGCAACCGAGCCTAAAAGCTCCCGGCCATTTTTTGCAAAGCTGGTTAACGTCCAGTAGGCCGTTACATTGGTCTCTAATGTAAGCGGCGCCAGCACCAGATGCACCTCTAAGGAACCATCCTGAACGGTTGCGCTTTGGGGAATCTTTTGTTCCCGTGCCCGCTCTGATAACTCCTGAAACTGCTCTTTAAAGGAGGGCCGCTCAAACAGGTCATAGAACTGCCCTAAATCCCCGGCTGGTCCTGCGGGTTGGGTCAACAGTTTCCCCGCCGTATCCAACACAACGCTGTAGTAATCCGCATTCCGGCTTAAGGTCTCCGCCATAAGCTGGAACTGGGCCAGCATTTCCGTATCATTTTCGTTAATTGTAACCAGCTCTAAGGAAGACTGCTGCTCTTTCTCCTCTTTCGGTCCCTCTAAGGCCTCAAGGGTAGCCGCCAGTTCCTTTTCCAAGTCCTTCTGCTCCGTTATGTCTGTCAGCAGGAAGGAAATCTCCGCCTCTCCGTCGGAAACCCGGTTGACCGTAAATACATTCTCCACCCAAATCTGCTTGCCGTCGTCCCGAATCATGCGGTAGGTCTGGACATAATCGGTAATACCGTTAGCCACCGCCTGATAGATCCCGTCTATGACCACATCCCGGTCATCCGGATGAATGTAATCCTCCGTCAGCTTGTATCCCTTGCGGAGAGCCTCTATATTCATACCCACCATTCCCGCATTGGGAGAGGCATATTTTAGGGTACGCTTGCCTGCGTTGTAGGATTTTACCAGCACCACGCTCTTCATCTTGTCAATGGCGGTTCTAAGGTAATTATTCTCATTGCTTCTTCTTAGCTCTTCCCGCAAATCGATAATCAAAATCTCAAAATCCGTCAGCCGGTTATTGTCGTCATATATATAATGCACCAGCAGACGCACCGGTATCAGTTCCCGTTCCTCGGTAAACAGCCGGCATTCCAGCGTATCTTCCTCCATATGCAGGTCAATCGCCCGTTTCATTGACGCATTAATGCTCTCTAAATCCTCCGGGCACACCATCTCCGTAATATCCAAAAGCCTCTCATAAAACTGGGCTCTGGTATAGCCATACTGGTTAATATTCTGCGACACATATTCCAGCTGGAAGCCCGACTCCCCTCTGGTCATATGAAGCGCCACAATCCCCGCGTGGTTGATTATGCGTTCCAGCGTAACGCTGCCGATATTCAAATCCGCCCGCCGTTCAAACAACAGGGTATAAATGGTCCGGTCCTCTATGACCGCCTCATGAATTAAGCCGCTTACCAGATATTCCCTGTCATCTGCTATCATCCGGATTCTGTGCCAGATTAGACTTTTGCGCCCATGCAATGTCTCCCAGAATTCATTCTGATTTAACGCCTTTCCCGGCTCAATATGAATCTCTTTTACCTGCGTTCCGATTAATACCCCGGCTTCATAATTAATGTGAAGCACTTCTCCGCTGTCTGCATCAAATATGACCATGGGATATTCAATATGTTTTGCAAATTCTTTGTAGCTGTCCATTTTCTGTGTATCCATAGGCGGCTCCTTTACCCTGATCTCCTCCGACGGAGGATTCCTGTCTACTGAAACTTAATCTGGGGAATCTCCTCCGTATCCTCATCCGGAAGCGCCGGTCTTTCTTTTGGCGCCTCGATTCCCTTAAAGGCTTTATCCGTAATACTCTTGGTCTCGTTGCAGGCTCTCACCACGCCTTCCACCGACTCCATCAGGCTTGCCATGTAATTGCTAACATTTTCGCACTCCCGCTTCATGGAACCCCGTATGGAGGTTACCCGCTCCCTGGCCTCGGAAAGCATCTGCTCCTTTTCATTGACTGCGTCCTCAAGAAGCTTCTGGCACTCTGCGTTCCGCTGCGCTACAGCCTGCTTGTATTCCTCTTCCGCCCGGATGCGGAGGGCGTCTCTCTCCTCCTCCGCCCGGCGAAGCATATTGCTGCTCTGTGTCTCGGAATCCTCCAACAGATTGCGGCTCTTCTTCTCCGCCTCTGTCACCATGAAATTACTCTGGCTCTTGGCATTGTTAATCAGCTTATCGCTGTCTTCCTTTGCGCTGATTAACATCTTCTTGCTCTGCTCCTCCGCCTCGGACAGCATCTTCTTACTCTTTTCCTCTGCGTCCTTTAACATAATGTCGCAGCGCTCGTTGGTCTCCACCAATGTCTTTGAAATAATCTCTAATTTATCGGCATACCCCTTATTATTCTCCTCCTGCTCCGCTAATTTGCGGTTGGCCTTTTCTAATTCCTTCTGCAGGGATTCATTGTATTTCTGCATATTCTCAATGGCCTGATTATTCTCCGAGGTCATGCTGTCCTTTACCAACTGTAAGCTCTTAACCGTCTCGCTTAACTTGCTAATCGTATTTTTCAAATCCGCAATATCCTGCTGATGGCCTTTTCTCATCTCCTCAAGATACTGGTCCACCGCAGTCTTATCATATCCACCAAAGGATACTGTTTTGAATTGTTCCTCTCTTGCCATGATAACATCTCCTTCATCCATTTCCATCAATTTGCAACATAAGGACATTATTACTTAATATTATAACAATTATTCTCAATAAATGCTACCTCAAATTATGGAAAGTTT
>CANREG010000020.1 GCA_947629565.1 uncultured Lachnospiraceae bacterium | reverse complement strand
AAACGTTCTCTTGAAAATTTCTCTTTGAATTTTCAGGGTTGTCTTGTTGTCTGATCATTATTCACTTTTCATTGTTCCTGCTGCTTAGACGCTGTCACTTTCAGCGCCGCAACGAAGTTAATCTTATCACACCGATTTTCCCTTGTCAACCACTTTTTTCACTTTTTTGACATTCCGCCCCTCTGCACAATTTGTTGCACGTGCTTATGAAGAACCAGCACCCCCAATCCCTGTTCTTACACACTTCTTTGCACGTGCGCCACGCAAAAATCTCCGGCGGGGATTTCTATAAACAACGCTTCTATATTATATGTAAGAAAGAACCTCGGAAATGTTCTGTACGCCTTTTAGCTCCATACCTTTTATCTTCTCTAATCCTTCACAGTTAATCTTAGGCAGAATACAGGTAGTAAAGCCCAATTTGGCGGCCTCCTTTACCCGCTGCGCCACCATGGAAACGCCCCGGACCTCACCGGCCAATCCCACTTCGCCAAAGATTATGGTATGGGCGTCCACAGGAACATTTTTAAAGCTGGATACCAGCGCCACAATAATCCCCAAATCAATGGCAGGTTCGTTTAGCCTCATTCCACCCGCCAAATTCACATAGGCGTCGTTGCCTGCCAGCATAAGACCGGCCCTTTTTTCCAAAACTGCCATTAATAAATTTACCCGGTTATAGTCAATCCCCACTGACGTTCTTCTGGGCAGGTTAAAATTAGACTGGCACACCAGCGCCTGTATCTCAATGAGAATCGGTCTGGTTCCCTCCATAGAACAGACCACCACGGAACCGGAGGCGTCGAGGGGACGGCCGTTCAACATAACCTGAGAGGGATTCTCCACTTCATAAAGTCCCGTATCCTTCATCTCAAAGACGCCAATCTCGTTAGTCGAACCAAAACGATTCTTTACTCCCCGAAGAATCCGGTAAAGGGCATTTTTCTCCCCTTCAAAATAGAGAACCGTATCGACCATATGCTCCAATGTCCTAGGCCCCGCCACAGTACCTTCCTTCGTCACATGGCCGACAATAAATATAGCGATATTCATCTGTTTGGCAATGCGCATAAGCCTTCCGGTCACCTCCCGGACCTGGGAGACGCTTCCCGCGCCGCTGCCTACTTCTTCTAAATACATGGTCTGAATGGAGTCAATAATCACGACCTCAGGCATAACCTTTGCCATAGCGCCTTCTATGGCGTCCATATCCGTCTCGCATAAAAGCAGCATATCCCTGTTAAAGCCGCCTAGCCGCTCTGCCCGAATTTTAATCTGCTGCAGGGATTCCTCTCCGGATACATATAGCACCTTATGCTCTGCCCCGGTCAGGTTCCGGCATACCTGCAGCAGCAGGGTGGATTTGCCAATTCCCGGATCTCCGCCCACTAATGTCATGGAACCTTTTACGATTCCGCCTCCTAAAACTCTGTCCAATTCCTTCATGCCAGTTCCGATGCGTGTATCCTCCGAAGCATTTACCTGCAAAATACTGGTAGGCACTGCAGCCTCCGTCTTTCCGGAACGCTTTCCAGTGCCTACCACTTTCTCTTCTACAAAGGTATTCCAATTACGACAGCCGGGGCATTGGCCCAGCCACTTGGTGGATTCATAACCACATTCCTGGCAAAAATAGATCTGCTTTGCCTTTGCCATAATGATTCCTTTCCGTTAATCTACTGTTTCTCAATCCGTATGGTAGAACTCTGTCCCGGGTTTAACTCCACGCTCAGATTCAGCTTGCCCCCTAAGTTGGTCTTAACAGAACCTGCGCTGTTGCCGTCGATTACTGTCAGATACTCCTGTCCGGCCTCTAATTCCAGAGTAATCTGGGAATCCTCCAAACCCTCTACTTCAAATTCCACTAATGAATCCGTCGCCTTAAATCCGTGAACCGCCGTACCCGGTACTGACTCATACACAAAGGAACCGTTCTTTTCAAGTTTGGTAATCTCATTAAATGTCTTAATCTTATATTTGTCCCCTTTAAAATCAAAGCCATCAAATTTGGTCTTAGAAGCCAGCTCATAATTTCCAAAGCAAAGGGCTCCGTTTTCTTCCTTAATCAGTTCTGTCACTACTGCCATTGTTCTTATCCTCCTGTATTTTATAATACCAAAAAAGCAGTTCTTTTCATATAATCAGTATACTATATATAGCGCATTTTTTCCAGCACAATTTTTTGGAATTATTGTTGTTTTGTGTCGTTATAACTGCTTGAACCGGATACCCGTCTTTACCGCGGAAATCCTTACCGTATGCCCGGAAGAAATGTTCCCTGCCAATATCTCCTCCGCCATCTTATCCTCAATCTCATTCTGGATAGCACGCCTTAAAGGACGGGCGCCATATTTGGGATCGTAGCCCTTTTCAAAGATATAGTTCCTCACCGGCTCGCCATATCTCAATTCGATCTTCATCTGGGTACGCACCCGGTCTGCAAAATTGCGCAGCAGTAAATCGGCAATCTCCTTAACCTCCTCCTTTGTCAGGGCATGGAACACAATCGTATCGTCAATACGGTTTAAAAATTCCGGTTTAAAAAGGTGCTTTACTTCTTCCATAACTCCGTTTTTCATATATTCATGATTCTTTTCCTCGGAGGTTTCTCCGGAAAAGCCCAGCTTTTTCGGCTCCATAATCCGGGACGCTCCGGCGTTACTGGTCATGATGATAATGGTATTCTTAAAGTCCACCTTGCGCCCCTGGGCGTCCGTGACATGACCGTCGTCTAAGATTTGCAGCAGCACATTAAAAATGTCCACATGCGCCTTTTCAATCTCGTCAAACAGGATGACGGAATAGGGATTGCGCCGTACCTTCTCGCTTAACTGTCCTCCCTCCTCAAAGCCCACATAACCGGGAGGCGAACCAATCATTTTCGATACGCTGTGTTTTTCCATGTACTCAGACATATCTACCCGAATTAAGGATTTCTCATCACCAAACACTGCCTCCGCTAACGCTTTGGAAAGCTCGGTCTTGCCTACGCCGGTAGGCCCTAAGAACAGGAATGTGCCAATGGGCCGTTTGGGGTCCTTTAAGCCCACACGCCCCCGCTTGATCGCCTTTGCCACTGCGTCGACCGCCTCGTTTTGTCCGATTACACGCTTGTGCAGGGTATCCTCCAAATGCAAAAGGCGCTTTGACTCTTCCTCCTTCAGTCTGCTGACCGGAATCTTGGTCCAGTCTGCCACAACCGCTGCGATATCGTCTTCGCTCAGCACAAGGTCCTGCTGTTTCCTGCCTGCCTCATGCCGCTTTTTCATCTTTTCCAGCTTTTCCTCTAAGACCTTGATTGCCAGCTTGGTCTCATGAGCCGCCTCTAAATCGTTTTCCATAAAGAACTGGTCAAGCTCTGTATTTCTTGCCTCTAACTCCCGCTCCACTTCCTTCATCTGCGGAGTCACCTGGGACGCGCCTAACTTTTTCTTCGCAGCCGCCTCGTCCATCAGGTCAATGGCCTTATCCGGCAGGAAACGATCATTTAGATAACGCACCGCCAGCTTGACGCAGGCGGTTAGCGCCTCGTCGCTGATCGTAATGCCATGATGATACTCATAGCAGGAGCGCAGTCCCTGCAAAATGGCGACAGCCTCCTCCTCTGTGGGTTCATGAACCGTCACCGGCTGGAACCTCCGCTCTAAGGCTGCATCCTTTTCTATATATTTCCGGTATTCTGCCGTTGTGGTGGCGCCAATCATCTGGATTTCTCCCCGGGACAGGGCCGGCTTTAAGATATTGGAGGCGTCAATGGCGCCCTCCGCTCCGCCTGCGCCGATTATGGTGTGCAGCTCGTCTACAAATAAAATGACATTGCCTACCTGTGTCACCTCGCCAATCAGCTTTTTAATCCGCTCCTCAAATTCTCCCCGGTATTTGGAACCTGCCACCATACCGGAAAGGTCTAAGGACAGCAGCCGTTTGCCTAAAACCGTCTCCGGCACTTCGCCCTGCACAATCATCTGGGCGAGTCCTTCCACAATGGCGGTCTTCCCCACGCCCGGTTCGCCTACCAGACAGGGATTATTCTTCATGCGGCGGCTTAATATCTGTACCACGCGCTGCATTTCCTCCGTCCTGCCCACAACCGGATCTAACTTGCCCTCTCTGGCTAACTTTGTAAAATCTCTGGAATACTGGTCTAAGGTAGGGGTTGCGGATTTTCCTTTTTTCTCCTTGGACTTTAAGCTGTTTAACTCACTTTTCACCGTGGCGGGGTCCAAACTCATTGTCACTAAAATATCTGAATACAGCTTATTCACTGCAATATTCATCGCTGTCAGCAGACGGAAAGCCACGCTGTCCGGATGCTTGATAATCGCAATCAGCAGATGTTCGGTTCCGATCTGTTTGGCCTTGAATTTCAGGGCTTCCTTTCCTGCTAATTCCAAAATATCCTGGCACCGCTTGGAAAACTCAGCCTTATTGGCTAAAGCGATATTGGTGTTATCCATCATAAGCTGGCTGGTCAGATTGGTAAGCCGTTCCTCATCCACTCCATTTTTAGTCAACACCGCAGAGGCCAGACCGTTTTTTTCCTTCACCAGCCCTAAAAGCAAATGCTCGCTTCCCACATATTCCTGGGTTAAGTCCAATGCAATTTTTCTGGCATATTTTAAGGCGTTATTTGCGCTTTTGGTATAATTCTGACTCATCTCATTCTCCAATCTGTCTGTTTTATTCTCTATGATATACGGACATAAAGGGACTGCAAATTACAGTCCCCTCCTTCGTACATTTCTTACTGTTCGTCAATGGCCTTCCCGATATCATGGCGCATATATTTGTTCTGAAAATCAATCCATTCCACTGCCTCATAGGCGTTGGCTCTTGCCTTTAACAGGTTCTCACCCTTGGCGGTTACGCCAAGCACCCGGCCGCCGTTGGTTACAATCTCTCCGTTTTCTTCCTTTGTTCCCGCATGGAATACATAGTAGCCTTCTTTATTATCAAAGGTTTCTAAGCCCTTAATGGGAAATCCCTTCTCGTAGGAAACCGGATACCCGTCTGAAGCCAGTACCACGCAGACTGCCGCATTGTCCTCAAACTCCAGATTCACCTCGTCAAGCCTTCCCTCAATGCAGGCCTCCATGACGTCAATAATATCATTTTTCATCCGGGGCAGTACCACCTGGGCCTCCGGATCGCCAAACCGGGCGTTAAATTCCAGTACCTTAGCCCCTTTGTCGGTCAGCATCAAACCGGTAAACAGTACGCCGGTAAAGGCCCGGCCCTCCGCCTTCATGGCTGCCATGGTCTTATTATATATCTCCTTCTGGCAGAAATCATCAATCTCCTTCGTATAGAACGGACTGGGAGAAAATGTTCCCATTCCTCCGGTATTCAATCCCTGGTCCCCGTCCTTTGCCCTTTTATGGTCCTGTGCAGACGTCATGGTCTTAATCGTCGTGCCGTCGCAAAAGGCCAACACAGATACCTCTCTGCCGGTCATATATTCCTCGATAACCATCCGGTTGCCAGCGTCTCCAAAATGCTTATCCAGCATAATCTCTTTCACGCCGTCCTTTGCCTCCGCTAAGGTATTACAGATTAGCACGCCCTTTCCCAAAGCCAAGCCGTCTGCCTTTAACACAATCGGGAACTGCGCCGTCTCTAAATATTCCAACGCCTTATCTGCATTGTCAAAGGTCTCATAGGCCGCCGTCGGAATCCCATATTTCTTCATCAAATCCTTGGAAAATGCCTTAGAGCCCTCAATGATTGCCGCATTCTTTCTCGGTCCAAACACCTTGATTCCCGCTGCTTCAAAGGCGTCCACACAGCCTGCCACCAACGGATCATCCGGTCCGACAATCACAAAATCAATGGCGTTCTCCTTTGCAAACGCCACCTGCTTTTCAAAGTCCATTACCGGAATATCCACGCACTCTGCTAACTTCGCAATACCCGCATTTCCCGGCGCCGCATAGAGCTTAGATACCCTTTTGCTTTTCGCCGCACAATAGGCAATGGCGTGTTCTCTGCCGCCGCTTCCAATAATCAACACTTTCATGACTTATCCTCCTGCTCTCTATTATCACCATTTATCAGAATTGCAACCATATATTTTCACTCAGTTCTTAATCACTGTCTTTCCGTCGACTACAACCACCCGGTTATTGGCAATCATATCAATGGCCTCCGGCAGTAAAATCCACTCCGCCTGCTCCATTACCCGCTGCTGTAAAATCTTCGGCGTGTCTCCGTTTTCCACTACAACCGCTTTCTGTAAGATAATGGGACCGGTGTCCGTTCCCGCATCGACAAAATGAACGGTAGCGCCAGCCACCTTGACGCCTCGTTCCAAAGCGGCCTCATGAACCTTTAACCCATAATACCCCTTTCCGCAAAAAGCGGGGATTAAAGACGGGTGAATATTGATAATCCGGTTTTCATACTTTTCTATCATCTCCGGCGGCAGGACGACCAAATAGCCTGCAAGCACAATTAAATCCACCTCCAGGGCGTCCACTGTTTCTATAAGCGCCCGGTTAAACTCCTGTCTGGTCTCATAATCCTTAGGGGAAACCACAATATCCCGGATTCCCGCCTTCTTGGCTCTCTCCAAAGCATAAGCGCCCTTGTTGTTGCTGATTACCGCCGTTAATTCCGTATTCGTAATCCGTTCCGATTCCACTGCATCTATTATGGCCTGAAGGTTGGTTCCTCCCCCAGACACCATGACTGCTACCTTAAGCATATCTTCTCCTCACTTCACCTAAATTAATTCTACTCCCTTTTCTCCGGCTTCTATTCGGCCTGTCACATAAGCCTGTTCCCCGGCCTGTTTAAGCGCCGCTATCGTCTTATCTGCATCCTTCGCATCTACTGCCAGCATCATGCCGATTCCCATGTTGTAGGTATTGTACATCATCTTCTCTTCAATATCCCCGGTCTTTGCCAGCAGACGAAAAATGGGGGGTACCTCGTAGGCGTTCTTTTCTACCAATGCCTTTACGCCCTCCGGAAGCATTCTGGGAATATTCTCATAAAAGCCGCCGCCGGTAATATGGGAGCAGCCCTTAATCTTCACTCCCGCCTCCCTTACGCTCCTAAGCGCCTTCACATAAATCTTAGTGGGGGCAAGCAGCGCCTCGCCCAAAGTCTTACCCAACTCGTCATAATAGGTATCCAGTGATTCCTTCGTCATCTCAAAGACCTTCCGCACCAGGGAAAATCCGTTGCTGTGCACTCCGCTTGACGCAATACCCACCAGCACATCTCCCGGCTTTATGTCCTTGCCTGTAATCAAATCCTTCTGATCTACAATGCCCACCGCAAAACCGGCTAAATCATACTCGTCTTCGGGATAAAAGCCGGGCATCTCCGCAGTCTCCCCGCCAATCAGCGCGGCGTCTGACTGGGAACACCCCTCAGCCACTCCGCTTACAATCTCTGCAATCTTTTCCGGGTAATTTCTGCCACAGGCGATATAGTCTAAGAAAAATAACGGCTCGCCGCCTGCGCAGGCAATGTCGTTGACGCACATGGCCACGCAGTCAATGCCGATGGTATTATGCTTATCCATAAGAAATGCCAGCTTTAATTTGGTTCCCACGCCGTCTGTTCCGGAAACCAGTGTAGGATGCTCCATATTTTTAAACTTATCCAGAGAAAATGCGCCGGAAAAACCGCCAATATTGGTAAGCACCTCTTCCCGCATGGTCTTCTTAATATGTTCCTTCATCAACTCCACTGAGCGATATCCTGCTTCAATGTCTACACCGGCATTCTTATAATCCATTCTTTTATCCTCCCAAAAATTGTAATGACGCTATGTCTGCACATAACGCCATTATAATCAAAATCACAATTTTTGTAAAGGAGGTTATTCCGTAAACTCCTCTAAAAACTCCTTAAATTCCCTTCTGGCTCCCTCAATGACGCTGTCCTCTCTGGTATCTAAGGCCTTCTCAAAATTCCGCAGGGCATATTCAATCTGCATACGCTCCTGTCCGATGCTCTCCTCATAAAGCCGTTCCCCCCTTAAGAGGAGCAGCTTATTCTCCTCTTTGTCCTTCGGGTGAATCTTCAGATAAGAAAGAGCCTCCATTCTCTCTTTAATCTCCTCTTCCGTCATATCCGTGGCGTTGGTCTTGATAATCTGCTTCGTCACCTCGCCGGTGGATATCACTTTAATCTCTACCTCTAAAATAGAATTGACGTCATAGGTATAGGTAACATCCACAGCCTCCTTACCGGCCTCCGCCTTAGGCACCCGGATATTAATCTCCCCAAGCTGCACATTGTTAGAGGCAAACCGGCTCTCCCCCTGCAGGACCTTGCAGCGAATCTGCGTCTGGTTGTCATGGACGGTGTAAAGCCTTTCCGTCCGGCTGGCGGGAATTGTGGTATTGCGCTCGATAATCGGGCAGAAATGTCCGTCCTCAAAGCGTCCGTTTTCCTTTTCTAATACCACCTCTGTCCCAAGGGTAAAGGGACATACGTCCGTCAAAATCACCTCTTTAATACTGTCCTTCCGCTCCTTCATAGCTCCCTGGACGGCTGCCCCTAAAGCAACCGCTTCATCCGGATTGATAGAAGTATCCGGCAGGTTATGGAACAGCTTGCCCACAAATTTACGGATAAAGGAAAGCTTGGTGGCGCCGCCCACCATCACCACCCGGTCAATGTCTTTCAGCCTTATGTTGGCGTCGGAAAGACTGCGTTTAATCGGCTGGCGTATCCGGTCAAGCAGCTCGTCGCATTTGGCCTCATACTCCTCGATGGATAAACTCATCTCATAGGTCTTATCCCCAATCCGGCAGGTCATATCGGACACCCGCTTGTCGGTAAAGCCGAGTTTTAAATTCTCCGCCTGTTTTGTAATATGGCGAAGCTCCTTTTCATTTAGCGAATCCCTGTCAAGCTCCGGATTCTTGTCAAAGAAAATCTGTTCAATGACTTTCGTAAAATCCTCTCCGCCTAAGAAATTATCTCCGGCAACGGCCCGGACCTCGATAATGGAATCAAACAGCTCCAAAATGGACACATCAAAGGTTCCGCCTCCTAAATCAAATACCAAAAACTTACCGTTTTCCCGGTTCTGATAAAGGCCGTAGGCAATGGCTGCCGCCGTGGGCTCGCTGATAATCCGCTCCACCTTAAGTCCGGCCAACTCGCCCGCCCGCTTGGTCGCCCTTCTTCTCTCGTCATTAAAGTACGCCGGGACACTGATGACCGCCTCCGTCACCTCTTCGCCAAGAAAGCCTTCCGCATCCTCTTTGAGCGCCTTTAACACCAGCGCAGACAGCTCCTCCGGAAGAAATTTTTTTCCTGAGAGCTCATATATTTTTTCACTGCCCATGCTTCTCTTAAATACGGAAGCCGCCGTATCCGGATATAACAGCATCCTCTCCTTAGCCGTCTCCCCGATGAAAACCTGTCCGTTTTCATCAACGCTGACGACAGAGGGCGTCAGATTCTTCCCCAAACGGTTGGGAATAATCTTTGGCCCATCCTCTGTATAATAAGCAGCCAGGCTGTTTGTGGTTCCCAAATCAATACCGATAATCATTTTGCATCCTCAGTCCTTTTCCTGTTAATTGCAACTAACACTATATCATAAAGCTATAAGTTTTTCAAATGCCGGGCACAGCACGGATAATCCTTCTCTATTTCCAACGCCCTGCGGTAAAGCTGCCCTGCCTGTTCCTTATCCCCTTTAAGCTCTGCAATCAGCCCCAGTCCAAAATAATATTCAAAGCAGCCGGCGTTTTCGCACATAACGCATAAATTGCAGGAAGCGATTCTCTTTAGATATTTTCCGGCCTTATCCAAATCGCCCATACAGATATACATAATGGCAATATTATAAAGTCTGGCGGGCCGATAACGGGCGTCTGCAAGATATTTGTCCTCCCCGCCGTAATAATCAAAAATCCCCTTTAAAAACACCTTCGCCTCTAAAGCTGCCTCCTCCTTCTTCTTTTCTTCAAAATGCACAGTGGCGCAGGTAAAATGCAGATGATTCCTCTCTAAGGAATTCGGCCGGTTTACCCTAAGTCCCTCCGACAAAATCCGGGCCGCAGTTTTAAAGTCGCCCTTTTCCCGGAAATATTCGCCTGCCTCTTCCAGCTCCGAAAAAGCGTACCGGTCAACCGACGGATTCTTCCATCGCCGGCAGATAAGGTTGAAATAATACTCCGCCTTTTCAGTATTACCGGCCTTCCGGTATATATTCCCCAGTTTCTTATAAATTTTTAAAAGCTCCGTCTCATATTCCCATATCTCCTCTTTCTTTTCTTCACTCAAAAATGTTCCAAAACATTTCGCCAGAAATCTCTTTACGTCACCGGGATTTTTCAGTTCGTCCATTCTTTTCCGGTAGATTGATATCGCCTTGTCATACTCCCCCTTTTTCACATAAAGGGATGCAATCTCCTCCTGCCATTTAAAGACCCCCGGGTGAAGCTTTAACGCGCCGTTGTAGGCGTCGATGGCCTTATCGTATTCTCCGGAAAGGAGATAGCACTCCGCCAGATTCAGATAAGGCAGATGATCCTTTTCCGGATCCATCTCTATGGCATGCTTTAAGGGCGGAACCGCCTCCTCTACCCGGCGGAGCTTCAAAAGGGCGCAGCCCAGATTGTTATAGGCATAGTAGGCGTCCTCGTCCAGCTCAATGGCCTTGCGGCAATCCTCCACCGCTTTTTCCAGCTCATACACGTCAATATAGAGGTTGCCCCTCTCTACATAGCCCTCTGCCCCGCCGCCTGCCTCGATAAACCGGGTGGCATAGGCAATTCCCTGACGGCATTTTTTCAGATTGTTTTCCCTGTTGCTCAAAAAGCTGTACAGGTACATCATTCTTCTCAGCGCCGGCTGGAAGTTTTCATTTTTTTCAAGTATGGCATTGTAGTGTTTTATCGCATCGCGATACTTCCCCTTGCGCTCATAGCAGTTCCCCAATTTCAGTTCGGCATAGAGATTATCCGGCTCCAATACCTCCGCTAACCGCCGGCACACCCTGAGCGCTTCCTCATAGCGTTCCTCCCGCAGAAGGATATCCGCTTTTAGATTCATCATGGTAAGATCGTCCTTATGCCCCTGCAGATATTCCTCCACAATGGCTAACGCCTTGTCCGTCTCGTCTAAATCCCAGTAAAGGACCGCATGCTCCCGTTCTAGGTTGGCTAAGTCCTCAATATCCGTTTCCTCCCCTTCCGGCAGCTCCTTTATTTTTTTCTGAAGGGCAATCATGGCCTGCAGGGCAATCTTTACATTTTCTCTGGAAAATTCTTTGTAATGGATATCCTGAATCCGGTAAAGCTCCAGCGTATGGCTTTCCAGACCCGCTTCCTTCGCCGCCGCTAAGACCTTTTCCAAATCCTCATACTGGTCAAAAGCGAAGAACACTTCCGCCGCCAGATGATAGGGCGGCGCATAAGCCGCATAAAGCTCCTGGCAGGCAAAATAATCGTCGATGACCTCCCTTGCATTTTTCAGCTTGTAATTTGCTCTCTGGCGGTGTACATAGGCAGGGAAAAATCCCCGGTCCTTTTCAATGATTTCCGTACAGATATCAATACATTTTTCATAATTTCCCGCATCTAAATAGAAACGCGCGAGCTGCTCCATATAAGATAGCTTTACTAAAAGATTATTCTCTTTTTCCAGAGCCTCCTTAATATACTTCGCCGCAGAATGTTGTTTTTCTTCCTTCTCGTCCTCCGCTAAAGAAGCCGCCCTTTCCCAGACGCATACCCCTACGGAAAATAACGCCAACGACAACCGCTGCTTTCTCTTTGTCATCTCCCTTGTGCCGTCGTCCGGACTTTCCTCAATGATCTGTAACCATTTTAAGGCTAACGGATACGCCTTGTCATAATCCTCATTGGCAAGATACAGGCGGCAGCGCAGATTGACATAGTCATAATCCTCCCCCTGCTCTAGCTTATCTAACAGCCGGATTCCCTCGTCAAACTTCTTCTGCTGATAATAGCACCAGCCCAGCTTAAAGCATATATCCCTGTCGAAATTCTCCTTTAGCTGCGCCTCGTATTTATCAACTAACACCTCGTTGATTGTATCAAGAAGCTCCAGACTGTCCGTATCCTGCACCCGGTCCTCTAAGATGTCCTCAATCTGCTCTTTCGCCTCCTCCGGATTCCCCTTTAAAAAAATGCAGTTTGCCCTTCCCAAAAGCCCGATATAGTCATCCGGCATTCTTTCCAAAAAAGCGTCATAAATTTTTTCAGCGCTGTCCACCTTACCGTTGGCAATCAGAGCCTCCGCATAGATGCGCTCGATATAGGCGTTATCCGAATACTCAAAATCCAGCTCCTCCATAATGTCAAGTGCCTCTTTGGGTTCTTCCTTTGCCAGATGATAGCGCGCCTTTTCCACCCGGGTAAAGGGGTGGGTAATTTCAAACCGTTCTATCTCCCTGAATAATTTCTCTAATTGTTCCAAATCCTTATCATCCGATGCGTTCTTTAACTCAAACAGCTTGCTGATAAAATCATCCGGATGGTCGTCGGTCTTTCCGTCAAAAAGGCGGTAATCGATAAAACCGGGATTTTCAATCTGCCATTTCACATAATCCAGATAGTTTTCCGGGAACCGCTCCTTCAACTGGTCAAAGCTGTCCAGATAATGAAACCGTTTCTCCACCAGCTGCCAGATATTCTGCGGCATAAAGCTGTGGGACATAAAATATACCAACAGCTTTTCCGCTGCCTCCAATTCCGTATCCAGGTCGTCGCATACCGGGTCCGCTAACAGTTCTTTCCACCTGTCTTCGTCAATCCGGCTGGCCGTATCCCGGTATATCAGGTCAATCCGGTCAATCCAGCGGTCCACATCATTTTTTCTGCTGTCATCTATGGCGTCCTCTTCCTCGTCCTCCGTATCCGGGCGGTTGGCATAGGCAACCGCCTCCTCATAGGCGCGGCGCAGTTCCTTAAAGCCCTCCTCGTCATCCTCCGGATTTACGGAATGCAGCCTGTTCCGGTACGCCTCTTTAATCTTTTCCTCGTCCTTCGTCTCCTCAATCCCCAATATCTTCCAGATCATCAATGTATCCCTCCCGCAATGGTTATTTCTTCTGCAAAATCATCTTTTTCCATCATACCACAAAACACCTCTAAATCAAATACCCTGCACCATACATCCCATTTATATTTTTCTTGCTTTTTTTTCCAAAATATACTATGGTAATTGAGTAAATATTTTTGATTGTGAGGTAAAAAAATGAGTGCAAATGAGATGAAACCAATCAAGGAAGGAAAAGTAAGAGAGATTTATGACAACGGCGACAGCATGATTATGGTGGCAACGGACCGAATTAGCTGCTTCGACGTCATTTTAAAGAACACGATTCATCAGAAAGGAACCGTCTTAACCCAGATGTCCAAATTCTGGTTTGACTTAACGGCAGACATCCTGCCTAACCATATGATTTCCGCTGATGTAAAGGATATGCCGGAATTTTTCAGAAATCCCCGCTTCGACGGCAACAGCATGATGTGTAAGAAACTTACCATGCTGCCGGTAGAATGTATTGTACGGGGATATATCACCGGAAGCGGCTGGGCCAGCTACCAGCAAAACGGCACTGTATGCGGCATAACGCTTCCCGAAGGACTTAAGGAATCCGACAAGCTGCCGGAGCCCATCTACACCCCTTCCACCAAAGCAGAAATTGGGGAGCATGATGAAAATATCTCCTTTGAGAAAAGCATCGATGTATTGGAAAAAGATTTTCCCGGCAAGGGACTGGAATACGCCACAAAACTTCGTGACTATACCATCGCCCTTTACAAAAAATGTGCAGACTATGCGCTGACAAAGGGAATTATCATTGCGGATACCAAGTTTGAATTTGGCTTAGACGAGAACGGCAACATTGTCTTAGGCGATGAGATGCTTACCCCTGACAGTTCCCGCTTCTGGCCCGCCGACGGATATGAGCCGGGACATGGACAGCCTTCCTTTGACAAGCAGTTTGCAAGAGACTGGTTAAAAGCCAATGAGGGCAGCCACGACTGGGAGCTGCCGGAAGACATTGCACAAAAAACCATCGATAAATATCTGGACGCCTTTGAAAGAATTACCGGACATCCCTTAAACGCTTAACAATATTTTATTGAAAAAGGCTCCTGCCGCAAACCGACAGGAGCCTTTCTTTTTATTAATTCTTATAATTCTTTTGCAATCTTTTTTAAATGTTTATAGACATCTTTATATGCGCTGCTGCGCCAGTGAATCCCATCCCCGCTTGCGTATTGGGACTTTAAGTATCCATGGGAATCCGCCATAAATTCTGCCATATCATAAAAATATACATTCTTACGCCGGGTAACCTTCTTTTTTAATTTTTGATTATACTTCTTTACGGAAGATTCTTTTACCGTCGCTCTGCTGCTGACAGGACTGACGCCTAAAACAATAATCTCCATATGGGGATTTTTCTTCTGGCAGGCGGCTAAAATCTTATCATAGGAACCAATGATCCGGTCCATATGTCCCTCACCCGGATTTCCCACAAGACCGTTTACCCCCAGCATGATAAACATCCTGTCCGGATTATAGTTTAAGAGCTTGCCCATCAAAGGACTGTCATAATAAAACTTTCCGGTATTAATCCCTACCTCTGCAAACATTTTCTGGGATTTGCTGTCTTTAATTACGCCATAAGAACGAAAACCCGTCATGACAGAATCGCCTACATAGGCAGTCTTTTTGGCAGCCTTTCGGACATACCCCTTTTCCCTTGCGCTTAAGGGACTGACATATGTAATATTCTCCTGCTCTGCCGGTTTTACTGCCCGGATTTTGTAGTAATATGTCTTATATTGTTTCCCCGATTCATCCGTATATTTTAACTTCTTCGTTGTGCCAAGCAGTTTATAATCGCCACCCTTTTCCGGCTGGCGATATACCTCATAGTAATCCGTATCCGGAACTGCTTTCCATTGTAACTTTATTGCACCTTTTTCCGTTGAAACCAATGACGTTATCTCCGGTTGTTCCAATGACTTTACTATCCGGGAAGCCGTCTGTTCTGTGGCCGTCTGTTCTGTGGCCGCCTGCCCGTTGGTATCATCAGAATATTGTTCTGTGGCGCAAACCCTGCCGCAAAACATCATAACCAAACATAACCCTATGCTAAAATGAAATAAAAATTTGCGAAACGTAACCATAATATTATTATCCTCCTGAATTTACTATTTTGCCATGACCTGTTGGTTTTCAGATCTATTACAGCCGTTTCTTTTGTTACCTGAAATGCCTTATCCTTCGCCGGTCTTTCCTCCTTTATGATTTACTGAAATTTTGCAATGACCTCCGCATTGGCTTTCATGGCAGCTTCTTCCATTCCCTTTCGTTCCTCAAGCAGCTTGTCCTTAATCTTTTCATGCTTAACCGCCATAATCTGTAATGCGAGATAGGCCGCATTTTTGCTGCCATTAATGGCAACCGTAGCTACCGGGATTCCCGGCGGCATCTGAACGATGGACATCAGTGCATCCATACCATCTAATACGGAACCGGAAAGGGGCACGCCGATAACCGGCAATACGGTCTGGGAAGCCACAACTCCCGGAAGGGCTGCTGCCATTCCCGCCGCAGTAATAATAACCTCTGTTCCGTCTGTATTCGTCTCCTCAATAAACTGTGAAAGACCTGCATGGGCCCTGTGGGCAGACAGGCATCTCACCTGAACCTCTACTCCATATTTTTTCAATACATCTACTGCCGGTTCCACCTTGGCCAAATCACTGGTAGAACCCATAATAATCGCAACCTTCATCCTTTATTCCTTTCTTTCAACATTTTCTCTATAACATTGTATACCATAAAAAATCTTTTGCAAGCCTTTTCTCCCTTTTATTTTATTTTTATACCCTTCAGCCCCTAACGGCTGCATCCCCCGTCTGACCGCTGCCCCGCTGTTATCCGCTTAGCGTATATGCGGCATACCGCCAAAAAGGAAATCTATCCGGTTTTTCCTGACACGCGGTTTTTTAGAAATCCGCCGCCGTCCGGTCCTGCATAATGCACGTGCGGAGAAGTGTCTGAACACCGGGTTTGGGGTGCTGGGCAAACATCTTAAGCCACGCTTTCGCTCTGTTGAAAACGCAGCGGTACATAAGCGGAGGGGGATTCAGACTGTATCATGAGACAAGTCTCTATTCCCCTCCGCAAGTACCGGCGTTTTCAAAGGGGCTTTAGATGTTTCCCAGTCACCCCTTCCCGGTGCGAGTTCTTCGAGAGCACGTGCAATAAAATATGCAGGACGGACGGCGGCAGGATTTCTTAAAACCGAAACCAGTGTAGGAAAAACCGGATAGATTTCCTTTGGCGGAGCCGCAGATAAAAAACGGCGGATAACAGCAGGGCAGCGGTCAGACGGGGCGGACAGGATATAGGAAGGCTGAAGGGTTAAGGGATTATCCTAAGGCTACGTCTAGGATCATCATGACAACGAAACCGGACATGACTCCGGCGGTAGCCAGATTCTTGCTGTCCCGGAAGGATTCGGGGATTAATTCCGAGCATACTACGCTGATCATGGCACCGGCAGAAAAAGAAAGGGCTAACGGCAATATTAATTGTACTTTGAGGGCGGCCAGTACGCCAATGACGCCGGCAATAGGCTCCACAAAGCCGGAAAACTGTCCGATGACGAAACTTTTCCACCGGGACATGCCTTCCCGCCGCAAGGGCATTGCCACGCATGTGCCCTCCGGAAAATTCTGTATGCCAATGCCGACTGCCAGCATGACTGCGCCCATCAGAGCGGATTTTGTTCCCTCTATGGCAGCGCAGCCAAAAGCTACGCCCACCGCCAGCCCCTCCGGGACATTATGCATGGTAACTGCGGTAGTAACCAGGATACACCGCACCCATTTTTTCCTGTCCTGCCTGCAGCATGTTCTGCCCGCCAAAAGCATATCGGAAAGCATAATAAAAAGCCCTCCGCAGACAAAGCCGACAGAAACATAAAAAACCGGGTTTCTGCCGAGGCTTTCGGAAAGCTCAATCGCAGGCGCAAGCAGCGACCAATAAGAGGCCGCAATCATAACGCCTGCGGCAAATCCCATCATTACATCCATCATCCGCTGGTTTACGGATTTAAAGAAAAACACCAGGGACGCCCCAAGTACGGTTACGCTGTAAGTAAACAGAGTGGCAAGCAATCCCTGCCAGACCGGATTTAATCCCACAAACCAATTAATCACAAATTAACTCCCGCCGGAGCCATAATCAAACTTCATCTGTTCCGGCTGTTTTTGTCCTCATATCTATTGTATGCAGACAGGAGGAAATCGTGTAATTTTTTCAAACCACCTTTTTTTCTAAAACCATATAAACTGCAATGGACAATATGGGAACCGGCTGTTTGCAGCCGTTCTTCCATTCGGTTTACAAAGCATACTTTTTATTAAAATCATCAACGGACATCGGACGGGCATAATAGAACCCCTGGGCCACATCGCAGCCGCACTCGCTTAAAAACATGGCCTGCTCCTTTGTCTCAATTCCCTCTGCCACCAAATCAAGGCCGATTTCCCTTGTCATTTTTACAGTGTGCTCCACAATGGTCTTTCCCCTGTCAGAACCGATAAAATCCTGCAAAAATTCCCGGTCAATTTTTATCACATCAAACTGGGTATCCTTCAGGGTATTTAAGGAGGAATAACCGCTTCCGAAATCATCCATCAAAAGGGTGAATCCGCTCTTCTTTAACAGGTTGGCCCCCTCCTTTACATCCTTTGACTCCACAGACTCCGTAATCTCAATCTCTAAATACTGCTTGGGTATCCCGTACTGCTCTGTCAGCCGGTTCAATGTGTCTACAAAGGAGCCATCCTTTAAATGCTTTCTGGACACATTGACGGAAATGGGAATGGGCGCCATGCCGTCATCCATCCACTTCCGAATGGTCCGGCACGCCTCCTCCCAGATAAACGCATCCATTTTTACAATAAACCCGTTCTTTTCAAAGAGCGGCACAAAGCTCATCGGCGGAATCAGTCCATGCTCCGGGTGAAGCCAGCGAACAAGGGCCTCTGCGCCCACCATCTCCTCCTTAGAAATGCTGTATTTGGGTTGGAGATACATGACAAACTCCCTGTTTTCTAGCGCCTTTTCCATGTTGTCCTCAATAAATTTGTTCATGCGGGCTTTGTCCTTCATATCCTCCCGGTAAAACGCCACATGGTTTAAGGCGTCCTCCTTAATGCTCTGTCTGGCTAACGCCGCGCCGTCTCCGTATTTTCTCAGATTTTGCTTACGGTCAGCCACCTTGCAGATGCCAAAGACCAAGCGGTAGGTAATATCTTTATAGCTGGAAAGATGATCCCTTAAATATTCCACAAATTCCAACAATCCCTCCTGACTCATAAAGGGCGTTAAGATCATAAATACATCTGCGGTCAGTCTGGTGTAAAGCTGCTCCTTATTACACAATAATTTCAGGGAATGGATAAAAAACTCAATCAGTTCATCGCCAAACTGCTCCCCGTACTGCTCGTTAATCATTTTGAACTTAGCCACATCAAACTGTACCAGCGCATAATTCCAGTCCGGGTGCCTGTCCATTAATTCCTTTGCGCCCTGGGTGAAAAATGCCGGGTTCTTATCATTGGTAATCACCTCGGCCAGATGAATCCGGTAAATGTCCTCCGCCTCTAATTCGGGAATACGGACAAGCATCTTCCGCATAATATGGGCATTCTCCATCTCCTGATAACACTCGATTTTATAATAACTATATGTCTCTCCAATCTTTAAATGAACCGCTTCCTCAAGATAATTTTCCCGTTCCGGAGCCGCGGCATCCTCTCCGTCTATATATTCTTTGATTTTCTGCAAAAAGGCGTCATAGAGCTTTAAATCCTCTTCCATGACAATCTCTCTAAGCGCCCATAAACCGTCTTTCGAAAGACTGTCCTCGTCAATCGCAAGGCCGCCTTCGCAAACTGTCCGCCACCCCTTTTCACCGCTCCAAAGTAACATGGGAACCGACTGGTTGCTAAGTAAAATCTCGCTGATTTCTTCGTAAATTTCCATGCCCTCTCCCCCTTCCTGATAGAATGTTCCGCTCCTGTTTTTTTCTGCTCAGTCAGTTTTTCTGCTCAATCCGTTTTTCTGCTCAATCAGTTTTTCTGCTCCCGCTGCACAGCCGTTACCGAATAGACGCATATCTTGTTGGACTTTCCCTTTAAGGGAATCTCCCCAATCTCCTCTGCGGTAATCCTGCCCTCTAAGCGCCTATATACCTCGTCGCTGATTAACACCTGCCCCTTTTTGGCATTGGCCTCTAACCTGGCTGCGGTATTAACCGTATCGCCGATAGCCGTAAAATCCATCCGGAACTCACAGCCCACATTTCCTACAACGGCGGGGCCACAGTTGACGCCCACGCCAAAGCCGATGGTCCTTCCCATTTCCTTCATCAGTTTTTCTTCGAGCGCCGCGCCGCTCTCCACAATATCCATGGCGGCGCATACCGCCTTAAATACATAATCGTCCAAATCAATGGGGGAATTAAACACAGCCATGGTGGCGTCCCCCACAAACTTATCCAGCGTCCCATGATTTTTGAAAATGGCATTGGTGGTCAGGTTGAGATAATGGTTCAATATCTCCACCACCTTTTCCGGCTCTAAGCTTTCCTCTACAATCGCTTTCTCCGTAATGGTCTCCTCCGCAGCCTTTGTCTTTTCCGTAGTAGCTGCCTCCGCAGTATTTTCTTCTCCGGTACTTTCCTGCGCCTCCGCGGTCAAAATCTCTCCTGCCTTATCTGCCATGGCAATCAGAGAATCCGCGCCCACAAGCTGCATAACCAGCAAAACGCAGAGCATCCACGCCAATCCTCGTTTTATAAATTTATCCTTCCATTTTCTTTTCATCGGAGACCTCCATCCTTTATTCCATCACATATTTTGTGCAAGTTATACAATTAATAGCATTATACCATTATTATACATAAAACACAAAGGATTTCCGCTAACAATCTATATTTGTTCCATCTCTCGAGATAACTTTAATCCGGCTCGTCAGTGTCTTTCATAAAATCATCATGAAACAATAAACTCTTTCCATTGAATGAATCAGGGCTAAACAACCCTTCCGGATGATTTTCTTCCGTGATACAGGTAACCGTTATTCCCGACTCATACACTTTATGATCAATGGTTACAGGACTGCTGCCTATATTATCTACAACCAGCCGCTTGATCGAATCACTCATATGATAGGTGTCTACGGAACCGCCACTAAATTCAAAATGCCTGAAATCTACCACATCCAGCAGGCAGTACAGATAAGAATTCTGAAACATTCCTACATTTACCCGGCAGCTTATACGATGAATCACATCCATGTATTTAAAATGAACATCTATGATACCGCCTGCGCCCATTTCAAGATATAAATCTCCATTTGAGAACTCATTACCTAACCGTTCAACCAAAGCATTTTCTTTTTCGCCGGCTAATTTGATTGCTTCGTCTGTAAAAGCCCGTGAGATATGCAAACGTTCAAGATTATCTCTCGAATCTTCGGCAAACTCAGAAGTCCATTCGATATCCTCAAAGGAGCAGACATATTCACTGCCGGACATTGTATGGAAAATGAAATTCTTGCTGGACTCATCGACCTCAACCGTTTCAATCTGGGAGGTAAAGACATATGTACCGGTTAAGAATCTTTCACTATCACTTGCCGCAAAACCTCCCAACGCAAAAGACTCTGTAGTTTCATCAATATACCATTTTGTTAACTTATTCATAGGGAACCCCTCCTGTATCTTATTCTTTTACAGATTGTTGTTTTTTCCTCAAGCTTCTTTCTTTGAATAAATCTTTTGTTCTATTTTTTCCTCCTAAAATAACTAAAAAGAGATGAGTGCCCGCAGGCAAACACCTCTTTCTAGGTTCTGTCTGATTTTTCCGTTGTCCGCCAACCGGCAGTCCCGTACGTACTGCATCGCTTTCGAGTTTTACCGTTGCTCGCCAACCGGCAGTCCCTCATGTACTGCATACAGTTCGGATTAATTAGCAGGAGTCAGACCTCCCGATAAGTCCCCCACTGCGTGGCTTTCCTTATCTACTGATATTAGTATACAATATTTCAAAAATATATCAAGAAATCATTGTAAATATGATAGCGTTAAATTATGCTTGACATTTTCCAATGTATATGCCATACTACCATCATAGCTGATAAATGAGTTCTCTTGGGGCAATTGGAGCCCTAAAGAATGAAGCATTTATCAGCCTTTTCTTTTTCATAGCAAGAATATTTCCACTTTGCAACTGATTCTCAATATGATTTTCAAATTCTTTTTTCCATACATCTTCCGGTTGCAATCATAGCCATAGCATAGTCTCCAAACCATTCTGTGACACGTTTTGCATGAGGAATTTTATTTTCCAGTTCATACTCGTACATACGTTCAATTTTGTCCAAATCTACTTGTAATATTTGTCCATTGTCCTAATCACCTCTTCCGGTGTCATATCCGCTGTTATCTGTACGTTGTCCTTTTCCATTTGTAT
This sequence comes from uncultured Lachnospiraceae bacterium, assembly GCA_947629565.1. Taxonomy (GTDB): domain Bacteria; phylum Bacillota; class Clostridia; order Lachnospirales; family Lachnospiraceae; genus CAG-590. The sequence continues at coordinate 24,014 of CANREG010000020.1, read as the reverse complement.
CGCTGCTCTGTTGCTCATGTCCTCTGCTTCTTCGTATTGCTGTACCAGCCATGCGGCTTTGTCTTTTTCTGTCATTTTCATTTTGCCTTTTTTTGATACCATTTTTTAGTTTCAGCAATACAATCTTCTTTCTCCCCATCCACATCTAATGTCCAACAGTCAAAATAAGATATATATTCAAGATTTGAACGTGTGATTCCTGTAACAAACATACCTACAACACATAAAGCATCCTCTCCATCTTTAGAAAACACCCCATATTCAGTTTCAGCAATGCCATACTTCTGTGCATGTTCCCTCATCGGCTGCAATAGTTCATCTTCCGTATGACCAGCTTTTTCTACTTTATCTTTATTAAATACAAATGTTAATGTAACCATACTATAAAATCTCCTTTCATTTTATAAGTTCATAATATCATATAAGCCCTTGGGTTTCAAGGAATCCTCACATCTCTCTGAAGCGTATCTGTCAACCATTCGTTGGCAGCTTTTTCTTATTTTCTTTTGATATCATTAACCCATGTACATTAACTTTTTAACGATTATAAAATAAAAAGAGGAATATCTAATCCTTACGAATTAAATATTCCTCTGATAAAGCTATTGCAGCAAGCAAAGTCTGCCTGACATATTATTTGTCGTTAATTGCAGCCTGTGCAGCAGCCAATCTTGCGATAGGCACACGGAATGGAGAACATGATACATAGTTAAGACCTACCTTGTGGCAGAACTCAATAGATGAAGGATCTCCACCATGCTCACCGCAAATACCAAGTCCTAAATCCGGACGAACCTTGCGGCCCTTTTCTACTGCCATCTGGATTAACTGACCAACACCAGTCTGGTCAAGACGGGCAAACGGATCAGACTCGAAAATCTTGTTCTGATAGTAAGAATCTAAGAACTTACCAGCATCATCACGAGAGAAACCAAATGTCATCTGTGTCAGGTCGTTGGTACCGAAGCAGAAGAACTCAGCATCCTCAGCAATCTTATCTGCTGTAAGAGCAGCTCTTGGAATCTCGATCATCGTACCAACCTCATATCTCATGTCGGAATTCTTCTCTTTCTTAACCTGGTCAGCAACCTCTACAACTACATCCTTAACAAACTTAAGCTCTTTCTCCTCGCCAACCAACGGAATCATAATCTCTGGAACGATAGCCTTGCCGGTCTCCTCAGCAACCTCAATCGCTGCCTCCATAACGGCTCTGGTCTGCATCTTGGCGATCTCCGGATAGGTAACTGCAAGACGGCATCCACGATGTCCCATCATTGGGTTGAACTCATGAAGAGCATCACATTTAGCCTTAACCTCGTCTACGGTAATTCCCATATCCTCAGCTAATGCCTTGATATCTTCCTCCTCAGTCGGAACGAACTCATGAAGAGGTGGATCCAAGAAACGAACTACCATTGGCATTCCGTCAAGAGTCTTGTACATAGCCTTGAAGTCTGCCTTCTGGAAGTCGCCGATTGCCTTAAGGGCTTCCTCTCTCTGCTCTACAGTGTCAGAAAGAATCATGCGGCGGAACTTAGGAATTCTGTCCTCACCAAAGAACATATGCTCTGTACGGCAAAGACCGATACCCTCAGCACCTAACTCAACAGCCTTAGCCGTATCTGCAGGAGTATCTGCATTGGTACGAACCTTTAACTTTCTGTACTTATCAGCCCAAGCCATAACACGGCCAAAATCACCGCCGATAGAAGGCTCAACTGTCTTGATATCGCCCTTGTAAATCTTACCTGTTGTACCGTCTAAGGAAATGTAATCTCCTTCGTGGAAGGTATATCCGCCTAACTCGAAATACTTCTCTTCTTCATTGATTTTAATGTCGCCGCAGCCTGATACACAGCAGGTACCCATACCACGCGCAACTACAGCTGCATGAGAGGTCATACCACCACGAACTGTCAGGATACCCTGGGATGCATGCATACCCTCGATATCCTCCGGAGAGGTCTCAAGACGAACTAAGATACATCTCTCACCACGTCCGCCAATACCAGCTTCCTTAGCGTCATCTGCGGTAAAGTAAATCTTACCTGCTGCAGCTCCCGGTGAAGCAGGAAGCGCAGTACCAATTACCTCGCCAGCCTTCAGTGCATCTGCATCAAATGTTGGGTGAAGCAACTGGTCAAGAGACTTCGCCTCAATACGGCATACAGCCTCTTCCTCTGTAATCTGTCCCTCGTCAACCAAATCGCAGGCAATCTTAATTGCAGCCGGAGCGGTTCTCTTACCATTACGTGTCTGCAGGAAGTACAACTTACCTTCCTCGATGGTAAACTCCATATCCTGCATATCATGGAAATGGTTCTCCAACTTCATAGCCAGCTCCATGAACTGCTTGTAACATTCTGGTAAATCTTTCTCTAACTGGGTAATCGGCTGTGGTGTACGAACACCGGCAACCACGTCCTCACCCTGTGCATTAATCAGGTACTCACCAAAGATACCCTTCTCACCGGTAGATGGGTTACGGGTAAATGCAACACCGGTTCCTGATGTCTCACCCTTGTTACCAAATACCATGGTCTGTACGTTAACAGCAGTTCCCCAGTCACCCGGAATATCGTTCATACGTCTGTAAACGATAGCACGTGGGTTATCCCATGAACGGAATACCGCCTTAACAGCTCCCATCAACTGATCCTTCGGATCCTGTGGGAATTCCTCGCCGTTCATTGCTTCCTTGTAGATGGCCTTGAACTGCTCTGCCAACTCCTTCAAATCCTCTGCAGTCAGCTCGGTGTCATAGGTAACACCCTTCTTCTCTTTCATCTCGTCAATCTTCTTCTCAAAGAATGACTTTGGAACCTCCATAACTACATCAGAGTACATCTGAATAAATCTTCTGTAAGAGTCGTAAGCAAATCTCGGATTACCGGTCTTCTTTGCGAAGCCTTCTACTGCTACATCATTCAGACCTAAGTTCAGAATCGTATCCATCATACCTGGCATGGATGCGCGGGCGCCGGAACGAACAGAAACCAGTAACGGATCTTCTGTATCACCGAACTTCTTGCCATTGTGCTCCTCTAACCATTCCAAAGCATCAAAAATCTGCTTCTGAATCTCTTCTGAAATCTGTTTGCCCTGATTATAATAATCTGTACAGGCTTCTGTTGTAACTGTAAATCCCTGTGGGATTGGCATACCCAAGCCGGTCATCTCCGCCAAGTTACACCCCTTACCGCCAAGAAGGTTTCTCATTGATGCGTCGCCTTCTTTAAACAAATATACCCATTTGTTTGCCATTTGTTCTATACCTCCTAAGTGTTTGATAATTTTACCAGGACAAGGTAAATGGAACCTGTCCACAGTCTGTATGTTATTATAGCACAAAATACACAAAATTCAAAAGACTTTTTTCCAAAATTTATCTATTTTTTCAAAGTTTACCAAATATCATTTTTTTCTCTTTTTTTCGAGCATAGAAAAAGAGCTGCTGAATAAATCAACAGCTCCCGCTTTTTCATAATATTATATAAGTAAATTAGTTAATAATCCGAACCGCTTTATCAATCGGCGAATACTTGTAATCGGAAATCTTAATTCCCGTCTTCGCATTACTTGCATGAACAACCTGTCCACCGCCGATATAAATCGCCACATGTCCAAAGCCATGATAGAACAACAAATCACCCGGCTGCAAGCTGTCAGTACTTACTGCGGTTCCCGCACCGGCCTGATCTGCCGCCACACGCGGAAGGGAATATCCAAAATGCTTATATACTGACTGTACAAAGCCAGAGCAGTCAGCTCCATTCGTTAAGCTTGTACCACCATATACATATGGGTTGCCGACAAACTGAACTGCATAATTTGCAACTGCCTGTCCATCTCCGCTTACAGTCTCCTCTTTCGGAGCTTCTGTTGTCTCTTCCTTTTTCTCCTGCTTAGGCTCCTCTGTCTTTGGGGCCTCTGTCTTTGGAGCTTCCGTCTTCGGCGCCTCTGTTGTCTGAGTTGCCTGTGCTTCCGCCTGAGCTTGGGCCTCTGCCTGTGCCTGTGCTTCCGCCTGAGCTTGAGCCTCTGCTTCGGCAGCCGCCTGCTCTTCTTCAATTGTCACAGCCGTCTCATATACATAATCAATATACACATATTCACTTGATACATAACCCACTTCTTCAGAAGATACCGCAACTTTAAACCAACCATTATCCTGTCCTAATACCGTCAGCGCATCTCCCTGGTCAGAAAGAGTTATAACCTCGCTATCTGTGGATTCCTCTGCGCGAACATTCAGAGTGTCTGCCGTCACCTTTGCTACCTGGTCGCAGTTACTCTCAATATATTCCTCTGCTGCATCTCCAAAAAGCAGATATTCATTCTTTACATATCCATATGCATTGCCGGAAGAAACTAATGACCATTCGTCACCGCGTTCTACAATCGTACCGACATTTCCCGTATAAAATTTACCTACCACCTGAGCTTCCTCTGAAGCCTCCGCACGTATATTTAAATAACTGTCAATATTGGCAACTACCTGATTGCTTTCTACCTTTGCTTCTTTTGTCTCAAGCTCTACTATCTCCGCCGGCTGCTCTGTTACCGGCTGTTCTGTCACCGGCTGCTCTGTTACCGGCTGTTCTGTGGTAACCTGTGCCACATCCTGTACTGCAATACCTTTGGAAATTGCCTTTGTCTCTGTCGAACTGTTCTGGATTGCCTTACTTATAATAACAGGCGTCTCCGTAACCTTATCCCGAACATTTCCGCTAGAAGGATAAGCCGTACCGCCTAACATAATAGAAAGTGCCGCAACTGTCAACATTGAGCCTCTGACAATACTCTTTTTCATAATCAATATACCTCTTCTTAATTAAATCAACAAAATCTTCATCCAACTGTTACAAAATTGTTACAAATTTAGCACTAAGGCAATAATAACAAAGCTGACTCTTTATGTCAACCATAAAATAACATTTTTTTGGTAAATTTGTTAAAAAATTATGTAAACAGCAGATTTCATATATATTTTGTTGCAATTTTACCAGTTTTTTTGTATAATATAGCTATTAATTTATTTATTATGGAGAATGACAGGGGAAAGGATGGAGTTATACTATGGATATCAGAGATTTTTTGGACATTCCTCAACTGGAAAAATTAATGGAGGACTGGTCCAATGCAACAGGGCTTGCCACTATCGGGGTAGACGCAAACGGGGAGTATTTTACAAAAGCCATTAATTTTAATGATTTCTGTATGAAATATACGAGAGGATCAGAGGAAGGCGCCAAGCGCTGCCAGAAATGCGATGCCGAATGTACAGGTACCTATTTCTGTCATGCGGGGCTCATGGATTTCAGCCGCGACATTATCGTGAACGGACAGAAGGTGGGCGCTGTCATCGGCGGACAGGTTCTTCCGGAGGAGCCTGACGATGACAAGTTCCGAAAGATTGCAAAAGAATTAGGTGTTCCCGAGGACAGCTATTTAGAGGCGCTTCATCGCGTTCCGGTTCGCTCCGAAGAGTCCATCAAGGCTGCTGCGCAGCTTTTGGGCGATGTCGTGAATATGATGGTCAATTCCAATTATCAGCAGCAGAATGATGTGAAGAAGATTGAGAAGATGGATGCGGATATTGAACAGGCTGCCAGCCTGATTCGCGAGATTAATGAAAAGTCGCTTCAGCTTGATAAGATTGAGAGTAAGCAGAATATCTTATCCCTGAACGCTTCCATAGAAGCGGCAAGAGCCGGTGAATTTGGACGGGGCTTTGCCGTTGTTGCCGCCGAGGTTGGAAAGCTGGCTGTCAATTCCGGCGAGATCAACAAATCCATCAAACTCTCCTTAAAGGAGCTGACCGGCACCATCAAGGAATTGGAATCTCTCAAGTAACACGATATTGACATTCCATGCAGCATAATATTGATATCAATGATACATACAAACAAAGTGAAAACAGGACTGCCGCTTAACGATTCTTTCGTCAGGCGGCAGCCCTTTTCTTTTCCCTGATAACCGGTATTCCACAGTTATCCGTCTTTCATATTCTGTCTTTAATATTCAAATTTCTTTTCAAAATATGCCTTTAAATCTTCTATCTTAATTCTCTCCTGCTCCATGCTGTCCCGGTCCCTGACAGTGACTGCCCCGTCTTCTTCCGACTCAAAATCGTAAGTCACGCAGAACGGAGTGCCAATCTCATCCTGTCGTCTGTAGCGCTTTCCGATATTGCCCCTGTCGTCAAACTCACAGTTATAAAGTTTGGAAAGCTCCGCATAAATCTTTTCCGCGCCCTCATTCAGCTTCTTTGACAGTGGCAGCACGCCGATTTTCACAGGCGCTAACGCCGGGTGGAAATGCAGTACCGTTCGCATATCGCCGCCCTCTAATTCTTCCTCATCATAGGCGGAGCACAAAAACGCCAGCGTTACCCGGTCGGCTCCAAGAGACGGCTCAATCACATAAGGAATGTATTTGGTCTTCTTCTCGTCATCAAAATAATCCATCGGCTCGCCGGAGGTATTCTGGTGCTGGGTTAAGTCGTAATCAGTACGGTCGGCAATTCCCCAAAGCTCTCCCCAGCCAAATGGGAACAGATACTCAATATCCGTTGTAGCTTTACTATAAAAAGAAAGCTCCTCTTTCTCATGGTCTCTGTAGCGCGTCTCCTCCGGATTCATGCCCAAATCCTTAAGCCAGTCAATACAGAACTGTTTCCAGTAGGCAAACCATTCAAGGTCGGTATCCGGCTCACAGAAAAATTCCAGTTCCATCTGCTCAAATTCTCTGGTACGGAAGGTAAAGTTACCCGGCGTAATCTCATTCCGGAATGACTTGCCAATCTGTCCGATACCGAAAGGAATCTTCTTTCTTGAGGTCCGCTGCACATTCTTAAAATTCACGAAAATCCCCTGCGCCGTCTCCGGTCTCAAATAAATCGTATTCTTAGCGTCCTCTGTCACGCCCTGAAAGGTCTTAAACATCAGATTAAATTCCCGGATATCCGTAAAATTTCTCTTTCCGCAGGAGGGACAGGGAATCTCATTGGTATTGATGTATTCCTCCATCTGCTCATGGGACCATGCATCCACCGTTCCCTCTGGGGTAATCCCCTTATCCGCCATATAATCCTCAATCAGCTTGTCAGCCCTAAACCGCTCATGACATTCCTTACAGTCCATCAGCGGATCGGAAAAGCTTCCCAAATGACCGGAGGCCACCCATGTCTGGGGATTCATCAAAATTGCGCAATCCACACCCACATTATAAGGGTTCTCCTGAATGAATTTTTTCCACCATGCTTTCTTTACATTATTCTTAAGCTCTACTCCAAGATTGCCGTAGTCCCATGTATTGGCCAGTCCGCCATAGATTTCCGAACCGGGATATACAAATCCTCTCGCCTTTGCCAACGCCACAATCTTATCCATTGTCTTTTCCATGCTTATATCCTGCCTTTTTCTTTATTTAAAAATGATAACTGCGTCACCTTTTCCTGTCGCAGACGCCACATCATTCTTTACTTTTACTTCTTTATTATAGTAGAGAATCTCTCCCTTTACCACCACATTGGCTGCCTCTGAAAGAATCAGCACCTTCGCCTTATCCCCGACGTCCAAATCAGCGGCTTTCACGCTGCTTCCGTCCGCTGCGGTATAAGTCCCTTTTATCCGGTCTCCATCCACATTGGAGAAGTCATCTAATACGCAGTCCAACAGATTAAATCCATTATAGGCTTCCATATCCTTATAGGAAAGCACCAGTTTTACCTTACTCATATCCTCGGTGTCAATGGACTGGTTCTTTACCACCTTCTTACCCTGCTCCTCATTATAAGCATCGATCTGCTCGTCAATATAGGCGTTCAAATCCTCCGGCTGCACCGAAGAATCCGCAAAACTCTCCACTGCCACTTCAACTAAAGAACCGTTGCCTTTTACCACTAAGGTATTCTTATCATATTCTTTGGCGTAATTGTTGCAGCCGGAAAGCACACATATAAGCAAAGCAGACATAACGATTATCTGAAATCTTCTCATCTTATGCATCTTTCATCTCTCCCTGTTTCATTCCGTAATTATGACCGCATCTATTTTACTAGAGAATTTATAATATTTCAAGACAAAGCCTCAAGAATTTGCAAAGAATTGAATTTTTTTGTAACGTGCCGCCTGAAATACTGGTCAACAACCTCATCAAACTCCTTTTGCACCGACTCGGAAACCTGAAAATGATAAAGCTTGTTAAGCGGAACCGAAAGAACATACTGCAGGGTGTAGACCGTCGTCTCATTTAAAGGTTTCGTCCCCTGTAAACGCTCGTTACATCTCTTACATACCAGTCCGTCCCCAGCCGGATAAAATGCCGACACCTCGTCGTTTGCGCATTTCACGCAGGAAAATGCATACATTTCCTCCCCGTCAAAGGCCAGCAGCCGCAGTTCAAAAATCCTTCGAATTAAAGGGTTTGGAATCTTTGGATTCATCAGAGCCTTTAAGGAGACATAGAGCAGATTTAATATGTTGGCGTCTCCGACACCCTCCACACTGATATATTCCAGAATGTCGCAAAAGTATGTGCCGTAGCAGACCGCTTCAATATCTTTTTTGACGTCTGAAAAATACTCCTTAATCTCCCCGCCTGCAAGCCGGTATGCGTCAAAGCCCTCATACACAGTAAACTTCCCAAAATTAAAGGGTTCGCTGATACCGAGATAAGGGCTGTTTGGTTTCCTGGCCCCTCTGGCAAAGGCGGTAATCTTCCCCCGCTCTTTTGTGAGCAGCACCAGACGCTTATCATAATCTCCCACTGCCATACTGCTTAACACAATCCCCCTAAGCTCAATCTTTTCCTTCATCTGTTTTTCCCCTGCCTGCTTCGGACAATACGAAATGCCATCCGTTTTTCAGCCTGCCGGACGCCGCTGTCCGGATTAGCCCTACTCTTCCTTCTGGTAGCCGTAGTTCTTTAACAAAAATTCGCTGTCCCGCCAATCCTTCTTTACCTTGACCCACAGCTTTAGGTTTACCTTTGTATCTAAAAGCCGCTCCATGTCTTTTCTTGCCTGAGAGCCTATTTTCTTAAGCATGGCGCCCTGCTTGCCGATAATAATGCCCTTGTGGGAATCCCGCTCGCAGATTATGGTGGCGTCGATATCCACAATATTGGTTCCCTTTCGGTCCTTCATCCGGTCAATTAACACGGCAATGCCATGGGGAATCTCCTGGTCTAAACACCGCAGCGCTTTTTCCCGGATCATTTCCGCCACAATGGCCCGTTCCGGCTGGTCTGTTACGGTATCTTCGTCATAGTACCGGGGGCCTTCCTCCAGATACTCAAAAATGGTGCGGAGCAATTCATCCGTATTCTTATCCTTAAGGGCGGATACCGGAACAATCTCTTCAAAATCATAGACTTCTTTGTAGGCGGTTATGGCCTGAAAGACCGCTTCCTCCTCCACCGTATCCGTCTTGTTGATGACTAAAATCACAGGCGTATGTACCTTCTTCAGCTTTTCAATAATATACCGCTCCCCAGCGCCAATGAAGGTAGTTGGCTCCACCAGCCAGAGAATCACATCCACTTCCCTCAAGGTATTCTCCGCCGCGCTCAGCATATATTCCCCCAGCTTGTTCTTGGCGCGGTTGATGCCGGGCGTATCCAAAAACACAATCTGTCCCTCGTCGCAGGTGTACACCGTCTGAATCCGGTTTCTGGTGGTCTGAGCCTTATTGCTCGTAATGGCAATCTTCTGCCCAATTAAATGATTCATCAGCGTGGACTTTCCCACATTGGGCCTGCCGATAATCGTTACAAAGCCTGATTTAAACTGTTCCATATCCGCTCCTTTATCCTTTATTGGTCCTCCGTCTTCTCTGCCTCCTGTGCCTCCTTCGATACAGGATTTTGAGTTTTCTCCTGCGCCTCGAACAGCACAGAATTTTTGCTGTCCTCCTGCTCCTCCTGCAATACAAGATTTCTACTTTCCTGATTCTGCTCTTTTCTGCGGGCTTCCTTCTTCTTTTTTCTTCGCCGGATGATCCGCTTTATCACTTTAACTGTGATGCATATGATAATGATCCAGATAATAATATACGGGAGGTTTACCACAAACCACACAACAAAATCTGCCGCATCCATCTTCAAATCCCGGAACGTGCTCTGAAGTCCCGCCCGAATCCGGGAAAATACGCTGTCCTGATCCACCTCCACCGTATACACGACTTCCTCTAAATAGATATTAACCGTACTGTAGGAAACCCGGTCGTCATACAGGTTCTTCTGGGACTGGTAATTTTCCAGCTCGTAGCGGACCTCCGTCAGCCGGTTCTCCAAAGTAATAATACTGTCTAAGTTATCCGCTTTTTCAAGCAGGGCATTTAACCGTTCCTGCTCTGTCCTTAAGGACTTAATCCGGCTTTCCGTATCCGCATACTGCAATGTGATATCCTCTGCGGACTCCGACTGGGAAATCAATGTGCCAAGACTCCCTAACTGCCCGGTAAACTCTTCGCTGGAATCTGCAGGTATTCTTGCCACTAAATTCAGGCTGCGGTATTGTGTTCCGCTAATATTGGAAGATTCTACATAACCGCCAAAGCTGTCTATCTGCTGTTTCAGATAAGCATACGCCTTATCGAACTGTTCCGTTTCATAGCTGTAGTTGTATCGCTTGATAATCTTCTTCGAATCAGAAACGGGAACATTCCGGCTTTCCGACGTTGCCTGCGCTGACGTTCCATTTTCAGATACGCCGTTATCCCCGGCGTCAGCCATATCCTCCTGCGCAGACTGCACCTCCGCCCCTTTCGCTGCTGCATTGTCATAGAGACCATAATTCTCCTGTGCGGTCTCCCCGCTTTCATAATCAGCGGCAGTTTCCGCTGCGTAACCGGCAGCCTCCTCATAGGCGGCCTCTGTCGCCATTCCGGTGTCATCCGACAGCTTGCCTGTGCCGCAGCCGGTAAGCCCGGCGGATAGTATCAACGCTATAGCAAGGCATCTGCCGTTCCATTTTCTGTTTCCCTGTTCTCTTTTTTTCATCATTTTCATAAGCATTCCCTCCGGTATTCCTTCCTGATACAAACTTTTTTCCATTCTGTGCAATGGTCTATGTCTTATCAGTGAAGGATTCCGGGCAAAGTGTTGCAGCAAATCAGGCTAAATTTTTCATCTCGGTAAATAAGTCCTTTTCCTGATCCAGCGTATCCTCATCCCCCAATGCGCAGATTATGCCGGTATCGGTAATTGCCCGAATTAACGGCGCCTGCTTTCTGATTGCCTCCACATCCGCGGCGAGCACCTGATCCCTGTGCGTCTGTAATTGTTCATCCGTCACGCCGGATAAGTAGCAGACAAAATCATACGCTCCCTCGGCAGATGGCGTCAGCGGCGCATCCAATTTGGCAATGGCGCCGATAATATATTTTAACATATCCCGGTCTGAGGCGGTAAACTGCTCCACATATTCCGCCGCCTTCTTATAAACCTCATAGGTCTTTAGCAGATTGGGATCCCGGTAGGAGGTAAAATAGGCGTCCCCCACCCGGCTGAAGCTGCACATACAGCCGTAAGCGCCGCCCTTAACCCGGATATTAATCCACAGATAGTCATACGAAAAGATTACCTGCAGCACATTTAACACCCCGGAATACGCATAGCCCTTATCCAGAAAATTGCCTGCGGTTGCCACATACTGCACCTTGCTGGCCGTGCGGAAGCCCTCGTTCTTCTTTGTAATCTCCAACTGCTGGCTGCACACATCCTCCGTATCCTCATTCATATACCGTTTCAAAGACCGAAGGGCAGAAGCTAACTCCCCTTCGATATCCTCCTTGCCGGTATAAGAGATAATCAGGTTCTCCGGCTTGGCAAAAGCATGAAGGGCCGCCTTCAATTTCTCACAGACGCCCTCATAGGCGCTGTCAAAATTCTTATATAAGGCATTGGCAAACTCATAAAAGGTAATGCCCTCCATCATCTCCTTCAAATAAGCTCCCTTGGAAAAATAAGACAAGGCCCGGTTCGCTGTCGCCATATGGCCGCTGTCCTGGATTCCCATTTTCAACTGGGACACCAGCTCCGCTAACACCTCTTTCATCCGCTTCCGGTCCGTCACATGGGAGGTAAAGAGAATCTCCTCCATCAGGCTTAGCGCGCTCTTTAAATTTTCTGAAAGCGCCTTGGCGGAAATGGAAATCCCCACCTTATACTCGCCCATTTCCTTCTGCACTCCGATAGAGTGAAGCTTGATACCGATGCCGCCGGTATTTAAATCAATCTCGTTGGCCAGCTCTCCATAGCTTAAGCGGTCTGTATCTACCTCCTTGTAAAGGGCGGCTAACAAAGACACATAGGGCAGTAATTCCACTGGCACATGGTTCAAGGAAAAATAGTACTCCACATAGGCAATGCCATTGGTAAATATGTCATGGCTAACAAGGGGAATCCCCTCCACCTTCTTTTCCGTATTCTTAAGGGTTAACGCCTTCTTCCCAATATCGGAAAGCTCCAGCATGGGAATCTTCGCCAAATCCTCCGGCGCCGACTCCTCCGACTGATACTGCAAAAGCTCCTTTGTCTCTTTCACAAGCCGGTTAATCTCTTCCCCGGAAAGGGAAGCCTTATATTCTTTAAGCTTTTTGGCGGTATTAGCGTCATTTTCCTTGTTCAGTCCCTTTTTGGGAACGGAAGTCACAATGGTCTTGTGGTTGTTAGAAAGAATATATTCCTTTAAAATATTGGTATAATAGTCGGTTCCAATCTGTTTTTTCAAAAATGCAAATTCCCGGTTAAAATGCAGATACATAAAAGGGGCGTCGTCGTCATAGAGCCAGCTGTTAAACGCCTGCAGCCCATACATCAGTCCCTTTGGATACCGTCCGTAATTCCCCTCTTTTAACTTAAACTCAAAATGATTGAGGGCCGCCCGCAATACCTTATCCTCGAACCCCTTCTCAATGATGTCGGAAAGCGTAGCTTCTATGATCTTAACAAACCGTTTCTTATCCTCTGTCTTGCAGCCCTTGGCAATAATGGAATAGACCGGCTGCCGGATGCCATCGTCATAGGAGCTGAACACATCTCCGCTGATCCCCGCATCCACCAAAGCGGTCCGTATGGGCGCTCCCGGCACGTCAATCAGGGCGTAATCCAACATCATAAAAGCCAGATTCAGGGTGCGGTTTAAGCTGTTGCCCACAACCACATTGTAGCTTAAGTAGGTATTGTTCTCCTCTTCCTCCGCATCCGCTAAAGCATAGGCTGTCGTAATCTCCTTTGCGTTAGGAAAGGCCGGCTGCTGCTTAATTTCCGAGTCCACCTCTAAATAATCAAAATTCTGTAAATATTCCTTATCAATAAACTCTAATTCCTTCTCATAATCCACATTGCCGTAAAGATAGATATAGCTGTTAGAGGGATGATAATATTTTCTGTGAAAATCCAGAAACGCCTCATAGGTCAGGTTGGGAATCTCCTTCGGATCGCCGCCGGAATCACAGCCATAGGTGGTATCTGGAAGCAGGGATTTCTGAATCTCCTGCATCAACTGCTGTTCCGCAGAGGAATAGGCGCCCTTCATCTCATTGTAGACCACGCCGTTGTAGGTAATCTCGCCCGTCTCCTCCTCTAAATGGTAATGCCAGCCCTCCTGCTTTAAAATCTTGTCATTGACATAGGTGTTGGGATAAAAGACCGCATCTAAATACACCTCCATCAAATTATGGAAATCCTTGTCGTTCACCGATGCAATCGGGTAAACCGTCTTGTCCGGATAGGTCATGGCGTTTAGGAAGGTATTAAGAGAGCCCTTCGCCAGCTCTACAAAAGGATCCTTTACCGGGAACTTCTTAGAGCCGCAGAGCACAGAATGTTCGGTAATATGCGGCACCCCCGTATCATCAGAGGGCGGCGTCCGGAACCCAATATGGAATACCTTGTTCGTATCGTCGTTGAGCACCAACAGCACCCGTGCCTTTGTCCGCTCATGCTCTAACAGATATGCGGTTCCGTTCATCTCCTCAATCATTTCTTCTTTTAACACGCGATAATTTTGAATATGCAAATTTCCTTCCTCCTGTTACTATAATTGAATACAATTATATAAAATGCTTCTATATCTATATTATTGATTTCCGGACAAATCCTATACCATTATTTCCATTTTACTTTTCCGTCTTTTATCTGAAGAGTGCAGGTCCACTTTTCTTGCACTCCCCATGGGTGATGAGAGACCATATATACATGAAGCCGATGAAGCTCCGCATCCGGATCGCAGAGATACCACTTATACTTGTTCCCGGTTTTGTTATAAGATACCTTCGTCCATCCATGAGGCGTTCTGCCGCCGCTGCCCGGTGCCGTTCCCACTACCACCTTGCTGTCATAGCCTAATACCCTTGCAATATAAGCAAAACACGCCGCATATCTGTGGCAGTTTCCCTTTTTGCTCTTAAACATCTGCTTTGCAAGCTTGCTCATGTCGGCTGCCTTTGGATTTAACGCCCTTGAACCGGGAGAAGCGTAAACGCGGCTGTATTTATAATGCTTCCACAGATAATTATAACATTTTTTCAGCTTGGTCTTATTGGAATCTGAAGTCTTCGTATGCTTTCTCACAAACTGAACCGCATACTTAACAGCCTTATCCGTAATCCTTACTCCCGTCGTATCCACATAGTAATAGCCTTCCGCCTTATTGCCTGCAATCTGGTTTTTCAGAAGCTTTCCATTTTGGGAATAATAAATCTTGCTGCTCCCGTTATATTGAATGGAGATAAAATGCGTTCCCGTATAGACGGAACCGGCTCCTGTCTGGTCAAAATAATAAATGCTGCTTTTCTTAGTCAGTGGTTTGACAATCTCATTTACCCCATTTTCTGACCTCACTGCCAGATAACAGTCCGTCTGCGCCACACCGTTCAACACGTAATTCAACGCGCCGTTGTTGTCAAGCAATATTCCCTTTTCCGCCGCCTGCGCTTTGTCGCTAAGCAATAAACAAATAAAAAATACTGCCGCCAGTAAAAAATGTCTTCCTGTTTTTATTTGTATATGCATTGTTATCATCCACTCCTTAAGTATTTTTTGCATAACCTTAACGATTATAGCATTTTATATCTTACTCCCCTTTTAATCTATTTACAATATCTGAGGCACTTTGGGCAAAGTCACAGCAAAAGGAATCCCTCCAGTAAGCGTAGTCGCTGTCTTTTCCATAATCGAGCACCTCCTATCGTCTAAATTGTAAGGCATATGTCGTTACAATTCAAGTATTTTATATTGTATCGATCCAAAAAATTAAAGTCCCGCAAACCCAGTAAAATCAAGGCTTGCAGGACTTTAGTTAATAGCGGAGAAGAGATTTGAACTCCCGACACTGCGGGTATGAACCGCATGCTCTAGCCAACTGAGCTACCCCGCCATAAATGGAACCTACAGGGCTCGAACCTGTGACCCTCTGCTTGTAAGGCAGATGCTCTCCCAGCTGAGCTAAGATTCCATTGTGCGTTTGACACAAGCTATAGTATATAAAAAAGCATTGTTCTTGTCAAGCAATTTTCTCAATTTTTTCTACCTTTTTTTACCAGCCGGAAACTACTGCATCAGGTAGATAATCAGGTAGATGATGCCGAGAACCAGTAAAATGGGGATGCCAAAGGTAATCAAGAACCAGAAACCCAATTTCAGCATAAAGTACACGATAAAAATCAGGATAATCAAAAAGGCCACGAACAGAACCTTTGCATACCAGGCGTTGAAATCAAACACAAACTCCCGATAGGTGGTATTTTTTGATTCCTTCTTTTCGGAAGACGGTTTGCGCCAGACCTTTTTGGTTCTGCCGTCCTCTGTGTATTCCACATCCGCCGTTCTCTCCCCGGATTGGGCGGCAATAATCGAGCGGGCAATCAGTCCCGGCATGCCAAGCTCCTCTAAAACCTCCTCCTCGCTCTTGCCCTTCCGGATCTCCTCGTCAATATATGTGGAATAATATCGGTAAGTATCCATCAGCACCTCCGGAGATACCTCTCCGTTCAATGCATTTTTCAGTTCCTCTAAAAATTCCTGTCTTGTCATTCTGTCCTCCTTCACTGTGCTTCCAGTACCAGTACACAATAACTGCCAGCCTGAAAAGTCTGCCAGTTAACGCTGTTATATCGGTAATTTCCATCGAATAAAAACTGCATATCCCTCTTGTTGCCGGTATATCCTTCCACCACTGCCTCACATCGGGAGTTTCCCTGATTCACCATGGCGTCATAGGTTTCTTTGCTGTATGTTTCAAAATTATTATAGTAGGAACCCTGCACCTTATAAAAATTTGCATCCATGCTGTACGCAGGCGGATAGTCTTCCTTGTTCCAGGTATGGTTTTCCTCCATAATCTCATCCGTCACATTGAAATAGGCATGCAGCGCCTTCGCCCCCTGGTCCGGCAGCGGGTCATCCCATGTAGCGTCTAAATGATACCACTTCCCGTCAATCTTTACCAGATTCCACGCATGGTCCACACCGTCTGCCGTTCCCACCACAAATTCAGATTCAATCCCTACGCAGGCAAACAACAGCTGCAGCGCCTCCGCATATCCGTTGCACACTGCGTCCCGGTTCACTAAGGCTCCATAGGCCCGGTAGATATCACTTTCCGGCGGTTGCATTGTGTCCTCGCTGTAGACGCAATGGGTAGTCAGGTAGTCATGTAAGGCCAGCTCTTTTTCATAATCCGTCATATCCGTTGTAATCTGAGTGTCCAGAATATAGCGCACTGTCTCATACAATTGCTGTGCTTTGGGATTAGCTGCCGGCACCGGCATATCATTGAGATAGGCCTGCAAGGCATAATAATTATCTGAATGTCTGATGGTAATCGTCACCTTTTCATATGTCTTGCCGATATTTCCGGATACCGTATAACTTTCCCCGCTGCCAAAGATTCCGTCTAAAGATTCATTGATCTGGTTAATAGCCTCCACGTCCATATCCTTCAGATACACCGTAAAGGAATCGGAACCGTCTAAGATTTCCTTGTCTAACCGTTTGGAAAGGCTTTCCATATCCGAATATATATTTTCTTCCTTAAAGTCTTCTTCCGTATACTTTGCCACTGCCGTCTGCACTTCCGGAACATTCATATACAGACCGGCAGCCACAAGAGCCAGCACGATAAGGATTAAAAAAAACACAATACTGCGATTCATAATATCTCCCTGCTGTAATCATTTTCCAAATTAGGATATTTTTGATTGTACCATTGTTATGCTCATCTTGCAATTTAAATGTTATTTAGTTGAGTATTTTTTTTAAATGTATTAAAATATTAAAAGAACTTATTGACAACGATCTGACAGGAGTAAATGATATGGATGTAAACACAGCAAATGAGGCCGCCAGCCGCCTTATGTCAAATATTCAGAAAATAATCGTGGGAAAGGACGAGCAGATTAAGTTAGCGCTCACCGCTCTTTTCGCAAAGGGGCACATTTTATTGGAGGACACGCCGGGTACCGGCAAGACCATGTTAGCCAGGTCTTTGGCCGCCTCCATCGCAGGAAGCTTTAAACGGGTGCAGTTTACCCCGGACCTGCTTCCGACGGATGTGACCGGAATCAATGTGTACAATCAGAAGAAACAAGAGTTTGAATTTATTGCGGGCCCCGTCTTTACCAATATTTTATTGGCCGACGAGATTAACCGGGCCACGCCCAGAACCCAGTCCTGTCTGTTAGAAGCCATGGCGGAACGGCAGGTGACTACCGACGGAGTGACCAGAAAGCTTATGGAGCCCTTTTTTATGATAGCGACAGAAAATCCCATTGAGACCACGGGAACCTTCCCTTTACCAGAGGCCCAGTTAGACCGTTTTGACTTAAAGATTTCCATGGGATTCCCGGAACGGGCGGACGAGGAAACGCTGTTAGACCGTTTTATGGAAGGACAGATGGCCAAGGAGCTGACGGCGGTCTGTACCTTAGAGGAGATCAGTGGATTGCAGGAGGCTGTCTTGGCAGTGGATTTGCACAAGGATATCCGGAAATATATTTTAGACCTTGTCGAGGCTACCCGCCACAACGGACAGGTAACTTTGGGCATCAGCCCCAGAGGCATGTTAAGCTTAGTGCGGCTTTCCCAGAGCCTCGCCCTGATTAATGGCCGCTCCTATGTAACCCCGGAGGATGTGAAATATCTGGTAAAACCATGCCTTGGACACCGTCTTCTCACGTTGAATGGAGCCGGAGGACAGGCCCTTGCCCATTCCATTTTAGATGATATTATGTCAACCATACCGGTACCCACGGAAGACTTTGACCGATAAAGGAGTCCTTTATGCAATATATCCTTACCGTAATGACTGCACTAATTATATATTTTGTGCAATCCTTTCTCTATCAGAAATATTGGGACAGGGATTTGCAGGTTACCGTAAGCTACAGCCGGAACCACGCCCACATTGGCGAGGTAATCGAGCTCACCGAGGAGATTGAGAACCGGAAGCTTTTGCCGCTGCCTGTGCTGTATGTGAAATTTCATTCCTCCCGGACGTTTTTGTACCAGTCCGAGGATAATTCCTCTCTGTCCGATTACTACTACCGGAATGATATTTTTTCCATTTTGGGCCGCCAGCGCATTATCCGGAAACAGACGTTCCGGGCGACCAAACGGGGATACTACCCGATTGATTCGGTCAACCTGGTCGCCCACGACTTATTTATGCGCAAGACCTATGCCTCCATTTTAAAAAACCAGGCCGGCCTTTATGTGTATCCGGCTCCCCTTACAGACCGGCTTTCGCTGACCTTAGTAAGCTCCATTATGGGGGAGCTTACCAGAAAGACTCTGTTTGAGGATCCGCTTTCCTTCCGGGGCATACGGGAATATACCAGCCGGGACGGCATGCGCTATATCAACTGGAAGGCTTCTGCCAGGAATCAGCAGCTTATGGTAAACACTTATTTTGCTGTGCAGAGCAGTGAAATTGTGCTGCTGCTTAATTTAGACGCGAACACCATACAGCGTTCTGACGACCTTAGGGAATACTTAATCCGGGTAGCCGCCACCCTGCTTTACCACATTGAGAAGCGGGGGCTTGCGGTACGGCTGGCGGTCAACCTGACTGATCCCCACACGGAAGGACCGGTTGTCACAGCCTGTGGCTCCGGGGAAGAGCATTTTCATCATCTTCTCCGCACCTTGGCAGCGCTTGACCTGTCCCGTGAGATGACAGACTTTTTAGCCTTCTTTTCCGGGCCGGGCTCCGTTTTTTCCGGCCATACCCGCAACACCACCTATGTTATCATTTCCAATTACCGGAAAGAAAGCCTGCTTTTGGCCTGCCGCAAAAAGCGGGAAGCAGGACATCATCTGCTCTTTATCTGTCCGGAAGCCGCGGATAAATATATTCCCGTACCGGATGTACAGCTTTGGGAGGTGCGTTCTGATGAAATATAATCTCACTCTGTTAAAAAGCATAGGACGGCTGTTAAATACGGCATGCGTGTACCTGATTTTGTTCTGCGTATTCTTAACGATATACAATAACGGCATTGTGGCGCCGCTATACCTGATCGGGATTCCCCTGCTCTTAATCGGTTATCTGCTGATTGAGCGGTACTGCTACCAGCCCTTTTTCTATCTGCTGCTCCACGCCCTGTTTTTAGCGCCTATCCTTCTGATTCCTTTTCCGGTCTCCACTTACCGGTATCTGTACATTGCCGTTTTTGTGGCCGAAAATGTCCATGGGATACGCATCTGGAAACAGGTGGAGGAAAAGCGCTATGAGGAGGCCCCCTGGCCATTATTCATCATTGTCGGCACCATTTACATCATTGTCACCGCCTACCATATGGAAAGCCTGTCCTGGATCATTTACTGCCTCAATATCGGCCTGATCCTGATTCATTTTTTCCGGCTGTCCGTAGAGGGCTTAAGCACTACCCTAGGCAAGACAAGAGACGCCACCTCCGTCCCTGTCAATAAGATTGTCATCACCAGCTTTGCCATGATTGTGTTTATCTCCTTAGCCTTTTTCGTGACTGCCCTCTTTGTCCGGGCATTTCATCTGGAGCAGTCCGTGTATGCCGTGGGGGACCTTTTGTTAAAGCTTGTAAAAATACTGATTCATTTCCTACTGTATATCATTGCCTTTATCCGCCTGCTGTTCTCCTCGGAAAGGCAGGTGGCGGAGCCACAGCCCATAGACCAGGAACTACTGCAGGATTTACAGGAAATGAAAGACCCCACATTACAGGCCATCATTTTACAGACCATCTGCATTGTGCTGTTTTTGCTGTTGGTGATTTTTATCCTGTATAAAATCATTTTCCGCTTCATCCACTATTTCCTAAGCCGCCATGCGAAGGATACGGACCAGATTGTCACTTTAAAACAAAATGTCCGGGGAACGAAGACAACGCTTAAGAAACCCTCCGCCTTAGACCGGCTCAAGGCCATTTTCGGCGCGGACAACGCCATGAAGATACGGCACGCCTACCGGCTGAAAATAAAGACCTATCCAAGGGAGCTTTACCCTAAAAGCAATACTCCGGCAGAGACAGCCGACAATGTGAAACGGGCCTGCGAGGAAGACATCAGCGAGCTTACCGCGCTGTATGAAAAGGCCCGCTACAGCAAGGAGGAAATTACCATAGAAGAAGTAAAACAGGGAGGTGTACTATGATCGATGCAAAGATTCCTATTATTTTAGCCTCCGCCTCACCAAGACGGAAGCAGCTTTTAGAACAGGCAGGCTTTTCCTTTACCGTAAAGCCTTCCGGGGTGGAAGAGACGATAAACGGAGACACGCCCGGAGAAATTGCAGAAAATCTCGCCTTTCAGAAGGCAAATGATGTGTACCGGCAGGTTCGGGCGGACTATGCCGGAAAGGATTTCTGCGTGATCGGCGCCGACACCATTGTCTATTACGACGGGGAAATCCTTGGCAAACCGGAGGATGAACAGGAAGCCTTCGATATGTTAAAAATGCTTTCTGACCGGACGCATCAGGTGTATACCGGCATCGCCGTCATGCTGCGGCAGGACGGGGAAAAACGTACCCTCCTGTTCCATGAAAAGACTGATGTAACCTTTTATCCCATTGAGGACGACGAGTTAAAACGCTACATTGCCACAGGCGACTGTCTCGACAAGGCCGGAGCCTATGGCATTCAGGGCCCCTTCGCCGTACACATAAAGGAAATTCATGGAGACTACAACAATGTCGTGGGCCTTCCCATTGCAAAACTGTATCAGGCGTTAAAGGCGTAGCCCTACTGCTGCAGGTATTCCCGGATGGCCTCCTCCACCCGGTTGACTTCTTCCTTTAATTCCCGGGCAGACAGGACGGCGCAGTTCTGTCCCCGGGTGATTAGCTGGATTAACCCGTCGGAGGTGGCTACCGTCACCTGATAATCCTTAGAAATCTGATGCGTCAGCTTTTCAATATAGGAATCCGCCGTCTCCGCCTCCTTTGTGTAGACCACATGAATATTGTGGTAGTCAAACATTTCCCCTAAATTTCCCTTTACCTTATAGGCGTCAAACACCACAATCAGTTCACATTTTACAAAAGCCTGATAATTGCAGAGAATGTCCATCAGCTTCATTCTGGCGCCGTCTATGTTATCTTCAAGCAGGACGCTTAACTCATCCCAGGCATGGACAATGTTATAGCCGTCCACAATCAGATACTTTTGCCGGGGCTTCGGCTTTGCCTTACTCTTATGGGAGACCGGCGAAGCGGGCGCAGCCGGTTTCCGGTAATGCTTGGACGCCTTTTCATTGGCGTGGTAGGTGCGCTTTAAGATTTCCGCAATCTGTTCCTCGTCAATGGAATAGTCAAACTCCCTTTTTTCTGATAACGGTCCATCCTGCATATCCGTTCCTGGCCGGGCGTCGCCTTCTAATATGCTCTCCACATGCATGTATTCCTCCACCTGGTTCCAGGGAACAATAAAGCCTGCCCCATGGCTGCAAAATACGGAGGATGCAGGGTTTTCCAGGTCCTCCTCCGGCTGGTAGTGAAGCCGCTCTATAACCTCTTTCGCATTATGGCAGGGCGCATAACCCATGAGGCTGCAAAACAGATTTCCCCGTCCCTTGGTATAGGCGCTGACCTCCCTCCGGTAGTCCTGCATAGTGACAACCGGAGCCGTTCCCGTCAAAACTGCCTGTTCCCCTTCGATAACAGGCGGCTTGATAAAGCCATGCATGCCTTCCACATCCGTCATGGCCCTTCCCACACAATCCGCCGGTATCTCTAACCGGAATTCATAATATGGCTCTAACAGAACGGACTCCGCCTTCATCAAGCCCTGCCGCACCGCCCGGTAAGTAGCCTGCCGGAAATCACCGCCCTCCGTATGCTTCGCATGGGCCTTTCCCGCCGCCACTGTAATCCGCACATCCGTAAGCGGGGAACCGGTCAGCACCCCCGCATGCTCCCGCTCCTCTAAATGGGTGAGAATCAAGCGCTGCCAGTTCCTGTCTAACACATCCTCACTGCAATCCGCCATATACTGCATACCGCTTCCCGGCTCGCCCGGTTCTAATAAAAGATGTACCTCCGCATAGTGGCGCAGCGGCTCAAAATGACCGACGCCCTCTGCGGTACTCGCTATGGTTTCCTTATACACGATATTTCCCGGCCCAAAGCCCACGCCGATGCCGAACCGGTCCAATATCTGCTTTTTTAATATCTCCGTCTGGATTTCCCCCATCAGCATAACCTGTATGGACCGGGTTTCCTCCTGCCATACCACATGAAGTCCCGGTTCTTCCTCCTCTAACTGACGGAGCTTTTGCAGCGTCACCGCTGCGTCCGTCCCCTGCGGCAGTTCCACGCAGTAAGTCATCACCGGCTCTAACACAGGCGCGTCGCAGCCGTTTTCCACGCCGATTCCCTGGCCCGCATAGGTTTTTGTCAGTCCGGTAACGGCGCAGACCGTTCCCCTGCCCGCCTCCGGCACCGCCTCGTATTTTTCGCCGGAATAGATTCGTATCTGGTTGACCTTTTCCGACCACTGTCGGTTCTCGCCGCCTGACCGGACACTGACGCCCTCTAGCATATCCTTTACCCGGAGTACGCCGCCGGTTATCTTCATGTAGGTAAGGCGGTTTCCCTGGGCGTCTCTGGCAATTTTAAAAATCTTAGCGCCAAAATCCGTCTCCCCGTCTTCTCCCTTCATATAAGCCAGCATACCCTGATAAAATTCCTTTACCCCGTCAAGGCGCAGGGCAGAGCCGAAATAACAGGGAAAGAGCTTTCTGTCCCGTATCAGTCCGCAGATATCCTCATTACAGATTTCCCTGCCGGATACATAATCCTCCAAAACGGCCTCATCACACATGGCAACCTGCTCCATAAATGCAGTTTTATCTTTTATGGTGAAATCCACACAGCCCTCCCCAAAATTTTTCTGAAGCTCAGCCATCAGGGCTTCCTGACTGGTTCCCGGCTGGTCCATTTTGTTGATAAACAAAAACACAGGAATCCGGTACCGCTCTAACAGCCGCCACAGCGTCAGGGTATGCCCCTGCACGCCATCCGATCCGCTAATCACCAAAATCCCATAGTCCATAACCCACAACGCCCGCTCCATTTCCGCAGAGAAATCCACATGACCCGGCGTATCTAACAGGGTAAGCGCCCGATCCCCGTCCCGGATTACCGCCTGTTTGGAAAATATGGTGATGCCTCTGGCCTTTTCCAAGGCGTCCGTATCCAAAAAAGCGTCTCCCTTATCCACCCTGCCGGGCTTTTTTAACATGCCGCTTTCATAAAGCAAAGCCTCGGAAAGCGTGGTTTTTCCCGCATCCACATGGGCTAACAGTCCTACGCATATATTTTGTTCACAAAATGAATACATTCTATACATATATTTTTCACATTCCAATTTTATACTACGAATTTGTAAGAGCTTTTCATATAGTATGGCTTTTTGCTATACTGAAATCCTCTCCCCCCCTCATTAAAAGAAGGGGCTGTCGCTTTAACGAATGAGAATTCGTGAAGCGGCAGCTTCTTTTTCTCTGTTTTTAGCGTAAAATCCAAT